>JASEFN010000001.1 GCA_030018355.1 Caldisericia bacterium
ATTCCTTCTTTTAATCTTTTTGTGTATGATGACGATATTCTCTTGTAATACCAAGAACCAATCTCTCTATCAACAAATTCTGACTCTCTAACAATTCTATATCTATATCCTAAATTTTTAAATAAATAGAAAAATGCTTGAAAACCTGCGTTTTCAATTTCTCTTCTATCTTTATAATCCTTAATATAATAATTTATGTAATCTCTTAAAGATTTATTTAAGTAAAAAACAACTTCCTTCAAAAGATCCTTTTTGGTTTTGAAATATAGGTAAATTGTGCCAACTCCAATATTTGAGGCTCTTGCTATCTGTGATATGTGAGTTTTTGAATATCCTCTCTTTCCAAAAAGTTTTTCAGAAACTTTTAAAATCTTTTCTTTTGTTCTATCTCCCCTTTTTTCTTTCTCTTTTTCTTTTATCTCTTTATATTTTTTCTCTTCTATTAAGTATGGATAAAAGTCGCCTTTTTTGTCAATTCCATATTTTATAAAATCTAAAAGAGAATATATCTCTTCAGAGGTTAAATCTTTATTTTCCCAAATAAGGTGATTAATTATAATAAAGTAAAAGGAACCAAGGATTGAATAAGAAAGAGCCTCGCAATCACACTCTTTGATTTTCTCATTAAAAATTTCAGAAAGAATTTTAACTAATTCTTTATAGTAATATTTTGTTAAAGAAAGGTTAACAAATTCTGCTTCTCTAAAGATATCATAAATTTCTCTATTTTCTTTTATAAAATCAATATATTCAATAACAAATCTTTCAATCTTCTCAATTGTTTTTTTTCTCTCTCTTATCTTCTCTTTTATTCTTTCAATTAATCTACTTTCAAAATCTTTTATTATAAAATTAAACAAATCTTTTTTATTTTTGAAATATCTATAAACTGATGAGTTTTTTAATCCAAGTGATTCTGCAATTTTTTTTATGGAACTTTCACTATAACCAAATTCTCTAAAAATTTTAATTGCAGTATCAATAATTTTTTTCCTTGTCTCTTCTCCTTTTTTTGAAATTGAGCTCCTATTCATTATGAAATTTTAAACTCTCCCTTAATTTATAAATAATTTCTGAAAGCCCTCTTGGTAGGAAAAGAACAACAAGAATAACTGCAATTCCAAAGAATACATTAGATAACATCTCAAATCTCGAGCCTATTACGAGAGGAAGAATAATCCACATAAATGCACCTAAAATTGGACCCCAGAGAGTTGCAATTCCACCAATTATTATTATTGCAAGAAGTTCAACAGAAAGGGCAAGACCAAAATTCATTGGATGAAGATAAGAAATTGTATGGGCATATAAAACTCCAGAAAGACCCGCAAAAGAAGAAGATAGAACAAAAGCAAGGAGTTTTGCTTTTGTAATATTAACTCCAACAGTTAAAGCACCATATTCAGAATCTCTCATCGCAATTAATGACTTACCACTCCTACTTTTAACAAAGTTCCTTGATATGAATATTATAACTAAAAATAGGGCAAGAATTAAATAAAACCTTGAGGTGTTTGAGGCAAATTCATATCCAAAAATTTTAATTGATGGAATATTTCTTAAACCATGATCTCCACCTGTAATTTTCAATCTTTTAATTATATCTTGAACTACACTTCCAAGTGCCATTGTTGCTATTGCGAGATAAAAACCTTTAAGTCTTAGAGATGGAAAACCAATTATTAAACCAAAGAGTGCTGATAATAAAATTCCACAAATCATAGCAAGAATAAATGGGTAATTATAATTCATAACAAGAATTGCTGATGTATAACCACCAATTGCCATAAATGCAGCATGACCCAAAGAAATTTGACCAGCTATTCCCAAAAGCAAATTGAGTCCTTGTGCAGAAATTCCTAAAATTAAAACAATATTAAAGTAACCTATAAGAGAAGGTCTTGTCTTAAAAATTAGGGGTAAAAATAAAACAAAAATTAAAAAAATATAAGGTAAATATTTTTTCATATTATGCTCTCCTTATCTCTCTTTTTCCAAATATTCCACTTGGTAAGAAAAGAAGAACAAAAACAATTAAAATTAATGAGAAACTATCTTTAATTTGTGGTATATAAAAAGCAACAAGATTTTCAATTAAGCCAAGTAAAAATCCTCCAAAAACTGCACCTACAATTGAATTCATTCCACCCAAAACTGCTGCCATAAAACCTTTAAGTTGAATTACAATCATAAATGTTGGCTCAAGAGAAAGACGAGGAGCAACAAGCATTCCAGAGAGACCTGCAATTGCAAATGCAGATGACCAGATAAAAAGATAAATTGAGTTAATAGGAATACCAAGAATTTTTGCCCCATATTCATCTTGGGATAAACTTCTTGCTGCAATTCCAATTTTTGTTTTATATAAGATTATAAAGAAAATAAGTAACACAAAGATTGAAACAATAAAAGTAAAAATATCTTGTCTATCTAAAATAACTCCACTTATATTTACTGGTGGACCTGAAACTGCTTTTGGAAATAACATTGGAATTGTTCCAAAAAAGTATCCTATAAATCCTTCAAAAATCATTGTTAATGCAAGAGTTATCATAACCATTCCAATATGCGAAACTTTCCTTGCTCTACTCATCAAAAATTTTTCAAGAGTGATTCCGAATACAAGACCAAGAAGAATTGTCATAACCATAACAAAAGGATATGGTAAATTTCTTAAAAGAAGGAAAAAGGCAAAATATGCAAGAAGCATTCCCATATCACCTTGAGCAAAATTCATAACATTTGTTGTTGAGAGAATTAAAACTATTCCCATACTTGTTAAACTATATATTGAACCATTCACAAGTCCTCTTAATATTAAGTTCAGAAGAACCATTTTTACCTCCCTAAATAAAGTTTTTTAACTTCTTCTTTATCTTTAAGTTCTTTGCTTTCACCAGAAAGAATTATTACTCCATTCATTAAAACATATGCTCTATCAGAAATTGCTAGTGCTTTTTTTGCATTTTGCTCAACAAGAAGAACAGAAAGTCCTTCTTTTTTTGAAAGATCATAAAGAATATTAAATATATTTGTTATTATAATTGGAGCAAGACCCAAAGATGGTTCATCTAAAAGAAGAATTTTAGGTTTTGACATAAGACCTCTTCCAATTGCAAGCATCTGTTGCTCTCCACCAGAAAGTGAACCTGCTTTTTGATTAATTCTCTCTTTTAATATTGGAAAAGTAAGAAAAACATAATCAAGTTGATTTTTTATCTCTTTTTGATTTAAAAAGTATCCTCCTAAAAGAAGGTTCTCTTTAACTGTTAAATCAGGAAAAATATGTCTTCCTTCAGGAACATGAATTATTCCATGTTTTACAATAATAGAAGGATCAAGACCATTTATCACTTTTCCATCAAAAGTTATGACTCCGCTATTTGGTTTTAAAATTCCAGAAATTGTTTTTAAAATGGTTGTCTTTCCAGCACCATTTGATCCTAAAATTGAAACTATTTCTCTTTCTTTTATCTCAAAACTAACACCATGAATTGCCTCAATTGGACCATATGATACATGCAAATTCTCTACTTTAAGCATTTATCCCTCCCCCAAATATGCTTCAATAACTTTTTTATCATTTGATACAAAATCTGGTGGTCCTTCACTTATTTTGTTTCCAAAACTCATAACTGTTATAACAGTTGAAATATCCATAATTAACTCCATATCATGTTCAACAATTAAAATTGTGTATCCTAAATCTCTTAATTTCTTTAAAATTTCCATCAAATTAATTTTCTCTTCTTTTGTTAAACCTGCTGCTGGTTCATCAAGAAGAAGAAGTTTTGGTTCACTAATTAATGCTCTACCAAGTTCCACTAATTTTTGAATTCCATATGGTAAAAAGATTGGATATGAGTTTTGATAGTATGTAATATTAAGTAAGTTTGTAATTTCAAAAACTTTATTTTTAACGTCTTTACTTTTTAAAACATCAAAGCCAAAAATATCTTTAAAAAAGTTACTCTTAAGTTTTGTATATAAACCAAGAGCGATGTTATCATAAACAGTTAGAGTTGGAAAAAGAGAAAGGTTTTGATAGGTTCTTGATATTCCAAGATAATTTAATTTATATGTTGGAAAGTTTTTTAAATTTTTATCTAAAAACATAATTTTGCCTTTATATGGAACAAAATTATAGATTGCATTAAAAACTGTAGTTTTACCCGCACCGTTTGGACCTATTAATCCATGAATTTCACCTTCTTTAACCTCCATACTAAAATTATTAACAGCGACTAATTTTCCAAACTCAACAGTAAGATTTTCAATTTTAAGCAAGTTAACCTCACACTCCTTTCATAAAAAGGTAAGGGGACTCCAAAATTTTGGAGTCCCCTTTAAACTCTTTTAACTCACTTTTATGGTTTTTGGTAAACTGAAATCCAATCAGAAACTTTAATTAGTTGACCTTTTTCTATTCTCATAAAGAACATTGAGTATTTACCAGACCTTTCATTTGGACCATAGTTTATATCTTTTGCAACATAACCACTCCATCCATAGAATGTCTCAAGAGCCCAAACAATAGCATCTCTTGTTGGATATGGACCAGCCCTTTTAAGTGCTTCAACAAAAATTTCTCCTGCAACAAATCCTGCAACTGCATATGAGAAGAGGAGTGGGTTATCTTTCGGATAATACTTTAACCAAACTTCGTAAAACTTTTTAACACCTGGATCGTTTGGATTTGAAAAATCAACCCATCCTGTTACATAAACTCCTTCTGCTGCTTCTCCTGCTGCTGCATATATTCCTGAATGAGGATATGGTAAGAATATTTTTTGAGTTAAACCAAGAGACTTTGCTGTTTTCAAAACATTTGCAACATTTGCAGAACTTGTTGGCTCATATAAAATTAGAGCATCTGCTCCACTATCTTTTACTTTAAGTAAGTAAGATGTGAAATCTGTCTCAGTTCCTGGAAATGGTGTTTTAAGAACAAGTTGTCCACCAAATCTTTCAATTCCCTTCTCAACTCCTTTTCTTCCTTCATTTCCTGCATCATCATCTCTATAGAGAAGCGCAATTTTATTCATCTTTAACTCTTCTACAATATACTTAACAAAAATTTGCCCTTCATTAATATAGTTTGGTTGAACTGCAAAAACATATTTCTTTGGAGGTATTGCAAGAAGAGATGATCCTGAACCTTGATAAACAAATGGAACACCATTTTGATTTAAATAGTCCATTACAGCAAGACACCCTGGTGTTCCAAGTCCTGCAACTATTGCAAAAACTTTATCCTCTTCAACCATCTTTTTAACACCAGTAACTGTTAATGCTGGGTTAAATTGATCATCAAAAGTTATAACTTTTATCTTTCTTCCATAAACACCACCTTGATCATTTATATAGTTTATATACGCTTGGAATCCATGGTTAAATGGAACACCAATAATTGCAACTGGACCAGTAAGTGCTGCAAATGTCCCAATTTTTATCTCATCTTGCGATACTCCAGGAACAGTATATTTTGCTTTACTTCTTATATAAACAAGTTTTCTCTGTGGTTCCCAATAAACAGAAAGACCAAGTGCTTCAGAGATGAATCTAATTGGAACCATTGTTCTTCCAGACTTAATATATGGTGCTGCCTCAAGTGAATAAGATTTTCCATCAATTGTTGCTATTGTTGAGCCAATTCTTAGTTTTATAACTTTTCCTTCTTGTTTTATAGTAACTTCTTTTAAAACACCATCCCACCCTACCTCTGCACCAAATGTTTCAGCCACAAGTCTTAATGGAACAAATGTTCTTCCAGCAACAATTTCAGGAGCAACATCCATTTGAAGTTGCATTCCATTTAAAACATAACTCTTAAGCCCAACAGTTAAAACAAGGAAAAATTCTTTTTGTGCCCTTGCTTTTGGTGTTAAAACTACACTAAGGAGAAGAGTTAAAATTAAAGAAAATAAAATTAATTTTTTCATTTAAAACCTCCTTTTTAATAAAAAAATTTTTAAAATTAAATGGTGAGACCACCATCAACACTTAAAATTGCCCCTGTAATGAAAGATGCATCATCAGAGGCTAAAAAACATATTGCTTTTGCAACTTCAACCGCTTCACCCATTCTTCCAAGAGGTGTCTTTGAGATCATAAATTCAATAACTTTTTCTGGCACCTTTTCAGTCATTGGAGTTTTAATAAAACCTGGCGCAACTGCATTTACTCTAATTCCCTTTTTGCCAAACTCTTTTGCCCATCCCTTTGTCATTCCAATAACTCCTGCTTTGCTTGCAATGTAATTTGTTTGCCCTACATTTCCATAAATTGCAACAACTGATGAAACATTAATAATTACTCCGCTCTCCTTTTCATACATAAAAGGAATAACAGATTTTGTAAGGTTAAATGTTCCTGTAAGATTAACTGCTATTACCTTATCCCAATCTTCTTTTGTCATTTTTGTAAGAAAATTATCTCTTGTGATACCAGCATTATTAACTAATATATCGATTCTTTTATGTTTTTCATAAATCTGGTTTACAACTTCATTAACTTTTTCATAATCTGTTATGTCAACTAAATATCCTTCTGCATAATTTCCTTCATTTTTAATCTCATTAAGAGTTTTATTCAGTTCTTCTTCATTCACATCAAAAATGATTACCTTTGCACCTTCTTTTGCAAAAAGTAATGCACACTCTTTTCCTATTCCTCTTGCTCCACCTGTAATTATTGCAACTTTATCTTTAAACCTCATTTACTCTCCTCCTTATAACCACCTCATAAAATAAACAGCCATTGCGTATCCACCACCAGAAGCACACATAACAACAAGATCACCTTTTTTAATTTTGTTATTCATAAGGGCATCATGAAGTGCCATAGGAATACATGCTGAACCTGTATAACCAAATTTATCCATCACCATATGTGTCTTCTCCAAAGGAAGATTCAGCACCTTCATAACATCTTCAATTGTTACTCTTCTCACTTGAGTGAAAAGAAGAAAATTAATGTCCTCTACCTTATACCCTCCTTTCTCAACAACTTCTTTTATTAATTTTGGCCACATCTCAAAATTTACATCTGGATATTTTTTGTTATATCTTACAAAATGTCTTCCAGTTCTAATATATTCTGGAGTTGGAACTGCTTGTGATCCTAAATATAAACCAAGATAATCCCAATATGTACCATCTGCAAAAAGTTTTGATGAGATAAACCCTTTTTCTTGAGATTCAATTTTTTCTAAAATTACCGCTCCTGCTCCATCTGAAAACATTGGTGCAGTTATTTTGTCATCCCAATTTAAAAATTTTGTCATAGCATAGGTTCCAATAACCATTGCTCTTTTCATCTTTTCTTCTGTAAGAAGATATCTTGTTGCAATATCAAGTGCTGTAACAAAAGCAGCACATGCACAATTCACATCAAAAGTCGCAGCATTTTTAAGTCCAAGTTTTGCTTGAACTATTGAGGATGTTGCTGGAGAAAAGAAATCTGGAGTATCGGTTGCAACAATCAAAAGATCTATATCTAATGGAGAAAGATTTCCATTTTTAAGCGCTTCTTCACCTGCTTTTTTTGCAAGATCTGAGGCTCCCTCCCAAGATTCAGATATTTTTTTGACATAAATTCCTAATTTTTCTACCATCCAATCTCTTGTTTCTTTTCCATACATCTCTTCAATTTTTTTATCTGTTAAAGTGAAAGGTGGTGAATAGATACCTGTTGATAAAATTCTTGTGGTTATCATATTACCTCCCTAATAAAAAATTTTTAACAACCTCATTAAATTCTTCTGCTTTCTCAATAAAACAGAGATGACCAGCATCTTTTATTATGTGAAGTTTTGAATTTTTTAAACTATTTTTTAAATTAATTCCATTTTGTTTTGGCACAATTTTATCTTTTTCTCCAATAATTACTAAAACTTCATTTTCAATCTCATGGACCTCTTTTTCCATATTAAAACTTGCACCAGATGTTACTTGACCTTGATAAGCATATGGAGGTTGAGGAGTTTCAAGAAGGGAATTTACAATCTCTTCAATCAACTCTCTTTTCTCTTTTATAAACTTTTCTGTAAAACCAAGAGAAAGAGAATTAAATCCTTTTTCAAATGGAGTTTTTCCACCTCCTCCTGTCAACATGACATTTAAAACTTCCATAGATGGTGGAATGTAGTTTGGACCTCCATAAGCAGTGTTAACTAAAACTCCTTTATTTATCTCTTTTCCATATTTGTGTAAAACTTTTAAAGCAACAAATCCACCAAGAGAAACACCAAGAATATTTGGTTTATCCAATTTTAATCCTCTTATTAGCCCAATTGTATCATCTGCGAAAATATCTACTGAATAGCCTGAAATTGGTTTATCAGATTTACCATTTCCCCTTAAATCAAATACAACAACTTTGAAGTAATTTTTTAAATATTCAATTTGATATTTCCACATGAAAATATTTTGTGCAAGACCCTCAATTAAAACAAGAGGTGCTCCTTCTCCATAAATCTCATAATAAAGATTCACATCATTAACTTTAAAGAACCCCAAATCTACTCCCTCCTTTCATAAAATGATATTTTTTCAAGAAAACCTAAAACAACAGTTTTTATCTCCTCTTGTTTCTCAACTGTAATTGCGTGACCTGAATCTCCTACTATTAAAAGTTCACTTTGAGGAATATTTTTTTGAATTATTTTTGAAAATTTAATTGGTTTAAGAGTATCAAATTCCCCTGCAACAACAAGAGTTGGAACAGAGATGTTTTTTAACTTTGGTGTTAATGGATTTTTATAAAGGTTAAGGAATGATTCCATAAGTTTAATTGAAGCATCATAATCAAAATTAAATAATGACTCTTTAAGTTTTTGCCTTAATATATTCTCATATTTTTCTAAAAAATCCTTTGAATAGACATCTTTTATCCAAGAGTTAATAAAAGATTCAACATTTTTAGTTTTCGCTCCTTCAATCCACCTTTCAATCTTTTCTTTTAACTCATCATCAACTTCACTAACTGATGAGATTATAATTAGAGATTTAACTCTATCAGGAAAAAGAGTTGTAAAACAAAGTGCAACTTCACCACCATAAGAAATACCAACTAAATTAATCTTTTCAATTTGAAGTGAATTTAATAACTCAAAAAAATCTTTTGAATGAAGTTCAAGTGAGTAAGAATCTCCTTCTTTTCCTGAATTCCATTGTCCTCTAAAATCGTGAAGTAAAACTTTATATTTTTTTGAAAAAGTGGGAACAAATTGAGAAAAACTTGATGTTGACATGAAAATGCCATTTAGTAAGGCGAGTGGCTCCACTTCACCATAAAGTTCATAATAAATTTTTGTATCATTAATATTCAAATACCCCATTTTTAACACCTGATTCAAGTATAATTTTATACCTGAATCATATGTAATTTTATACAAATATCTCAACTTTGTCAAGTGGAATGTTAAATAAAAAGGTCAGGCATTTATAAAAAATTTTATTTTGCCTGACCCTTAAATAAAAGAAATATTTAAAATTAAATTATAATTTTTCTTATTTATTCATATTAAGAAAATCAAGCATGGATTTTCTATAAGTTTCATATGCAGAGAGTCCTTTAGGTGTTAGTCGACATATTGTTAATGGGAGTCTACCACGAAAAGTTTTTTCTATTTCAATATATCCTGCTTTCTCAAGTTTAGTAAGATGAACTGAAAGGTTGCCACGAGTTAGTTGAGTAGCATGTAATAAAAAAACAAAGTCAGCCTCTTTAACTATAGATAATATTGACATAATTGCTAAGCGTGCGGGTGAGTGAATAACTTCGTCAATATTTGGTATTTTAGGTAAAGAATTTTTATTCATAATATTTACCTTTAATTAACAGAATACTTGTTCAAATATCTAATAAGAGTAATCAATCCACCAATTATCATTGAAATACCTGTTATTGCAAACATCACTTCAACTGAGATTATATACAAACCACTTATTACACCAATGATTGCATAGATTAGATAACGAATATTTTTTTGAGAATATGAAATAATTAATAAAAAGATTGCAAAAAAGAATGGCAACAGAATAGTGTAAAATTTTTTCAAACCTTCAATTCCTCTTGTAGATAAAATAAAAATTACAATTAAAATAAGTAAAATTGCAACAAAAAAAACTATATAAAATTCTTAATGATAACTCTTTAGGAGTTGGTTTTTTATAAACAACATAACCTGTTCGAGGATAAGTAAAATAAAATTTAATTTTATCAATAATGATACGACCAAATGCAATTAAAAATAATAAGGAGATATTTCTAAAAATTAATATTAAAGAAAACCCAAATTTGGTATATAACATAGTTAGTATTGTATAGAGAATTAAACAGAATCCAATATACAAATCTGGCACACCATCAATTGTCCAATATTGAAAAGTTTTCTTTTTAACTTCATTAATTGATTCATTCATTGTAGACCTCCTAAAATAATTGTTTATTTTTTAAACTAGTTTATATTATATATTAGTTTGAAATATTTGTCAAGAAATAAAAAAAATTTGGGGTCAGATCTATTAAAATTGCTTTTTAAAAATTAATTATTGAAAGATCTGACCCCATAATATAAATTACCTATTTAATTCTTCTCTTAAAAGGGTTATTGCTTCTTTTAGTTCTAAAATTGCTTCTTTTAATTTATCCATCTTTCCATTATTTCTTATTAAAAGATAGGTTGCAACAACTATTGGAAATCCAACCTGTCCAATTAGTCTTAATAAATCTTCAATTGTTAATTCCAAAGAGCCTCACCTCCTTTTTAAAAGGTGAGTAGGAGGTTACCTCCCACTCACCTTGAAATCTTCTTATGGAATTAAGTCGTTGAAGTTTCTTTCAACTATTCCACCATCTCTAACACTTACAAGTTCGCCATATCTTGTTAAGAAAATGTTTTGTTGAATTATCCAGTTCATAAAGTCTTGAATCTGCTCACTGGTAATATTATCTTTTGGATTATTGAATCTCATAATGAAACTTCTTCCTTCAGTTTCAGTGTTAAATACAAGGACAAGTTGCTTATCCATAAATTTCACCTCCTTTCATTTTCAAAGTGCTTAAAAAAATAAAGATTAACCGTATCTTTTTCTAACAATTCTAAAAGAAGTATAGAGAGGATCATTAATTAATTGAGAAAGCCTTGTTACAAACTCTTCAACTTGAGCATCTGTAGCAGTTGGTTTAAGGAAATTCTGAGTTTCACTTCTTGTGTTTCCCTCTGTCCCAAAAACAATTCTTATTGAATGTCTTTCATCTATTACTGCCATTAATTCTCACCTCCTTTCTTAATTTCAATTTCATAAAAATTCTTTAGAATCTGGGCAAGTGTTCCTAAATCAACAATTTCAGTTGGTTTATGGTCATTCTTTATCCAATTTTTCTCTTTTATAAATTTAATTGCCTCTTCTCTCCAACTGCTATTCAAATTTGATTGAACTCTTTCTTTAAGTTCTTCAAATGGAAAATTTCTTCCTGGACAATTTGTTGGAACTATATCACAATGTCTTAAAATTCTTTTTACTGGAATAGAAAAATCTTTTGCAAGTTCTGTTATCTTTAAAACTCCTAATTCAAATTGCTTTCTGTCAAGAATTTCTAAATCAAAGTTTCCGAAGAAACAAATTGCAAGACTTCTAAAATTTATATAATCATCACCTGAATGAAATGCTGGAAGAGAAATTGGGTTTCCATTAAATATTCTTAAATCTTTTGTTATTGCAAAGTGATAATCTGCAATGTACCATGGGTATCTACTTTTATATTTTGCTTGGTGATTTCTTTTTATTGATTCCCAAACAATGTATGGATCGTTTTCACCATTTTTTATACCAGAGTGATGTACAACAATGTATTCAATTTTCAAAGTTCTTTCAACTCCTTTACACTTTTAACAAGATTAAGTAATCTCTCAATATCCTCCTTCTCTTTTTTCTCCAAAATCTCTAATTTCCTTAAAATTTTTACCTTGTTTCTCTCACCCAAAACTCTTGCTAAAATTTCATAAATTATTTCTGTATCTTTCAAAAAATCACCTCCTTAAATTATATCAATCTGTTTACATATATTATATCAATTACTTTTCATTTGTCAAGAGATTGATAGAAAATATAGAAACAATTTGATATAATTAATATAAGGAGGCTAAAGTTGAACATTGGAGAAAGATTTAAAAAATTAAGAGAAGAACTGGGTTTAAGTCAAGAAGAGTTTGGAGAAAGATTAGGAGTTACTCGTCAAGCAATTTATCAGATTGAAAAGGGTCTTCGTACTCCTGGAATAAAATTTATTGTTAAAGCATCAGAAATCTTTAATGTACCAATATCATATTTTCTTGATGAAGATTCTCTTGTTATAACAAGAGATGAGAAATATTATCTTTTTAGTATTATAAAATCTTTAAATGAAGAAGAAAGAAAAAAAGTATTAGATTTTCTTTATAAAATGAAAGGGATTCCAGTTAAAAAGATACCAGTAATAGGTTTTGTTAGAGCAGGAGAACCTCTTCAAATTGAAAGAGAAGGAGAACCAATTAAATATCTTGAACTTCCATATGATGAAACAAAAAATGTTGAGTATGCTTTAATTGTTAAGGGAAATAGTATGATTGATGCAAAAATATATGAAGGAGATTATCTTCTTGTTAATGAAAAACTACAATGGGAGAATAATAGTTTAGTTGTTGCAATTATTAATGGAAAAGCAACATTAAAAAGACTTGTTTTTGAAGGCGGTAAATGGAAATTAAAACCAGCAAATAAAGATTATCCAGAAATTGAATTAAATGAGCATGATGATATTAAGATAATTAAAGTTGTTAAAACATGGAGATAAATAAAGATTAAATTACTTTTGCAATCTCATCAAAACTTTTTCTTGCTGGCCTTTCTAATTCTTGTGATTTCTGTTTGTCAGTTAAAATGTCTCTAATCTCTTCTCTTTTTTTACCAAAAACAACTAAAGTGATAACTGTATATTCATTAGGAATACCTAAAATATCTTTCACTTTATCTTCATCATAACCTGCAATTGGATGAGCGACAAGTCCAAGTTCAGTTGCCCTTAAAAGCAAAAATCCAATAGCTAAACCAGTATCAAAAAGATAATATTCTCTTCCTTTGATATCACAATCTAACTCCTTTTTTGAATATACAACTAAGATCATCGAACTAAATTTTACCCAGTCATTATTTTTAGAAAGTGCTTCAAAAAGTTCATTTAATTTCTCTTTATTTTTTACAAAAATAAATCTCTCTGGCTGGTTATTAAAACATGATGGTGCAAGAATTGCTGAATTAAAAAGATCTTTTATTAACTCTTCACTAATTTCAATTTGATTTAATGATCTATATGCCCTTCTTTTTTCAATTGCCTCCTTAACATTCATACTATCCTCCAAAATTTAAAAAAGTCTTATTTTTTCTTTTTTTAATTTTAAAATAAGTTTAATTAAAATTCTTTTAACTTTTACTCTATCCCATTTTGAAAAATAGTATAAAGAAAGAATCAAAAAGTCAAAATTTAGTTTTAAACTTTCTGAAATTTCTTTCAATAAAATATAATTTTCAAATTTAACATTTAAATTAATTGATAATCTCGAAAATCTTATGTAATTTCTTAAAAATATATCTAAAATTTCTCTTTCTTTCTCTTTTAAATTTAAATAAAAATCAATAAATCTATTTAATTCATCAACATTCAAGTGGTTTAGAAATTTTAAAATAAGATCTCTTCTTCCTTTGATAAATGGATTTGGGTTGATAATATTAAAAACAAAATAGATGAATTCTAAGTTTGTCTTTAGGTATTCCTTCAACTTATCAAAATTATTTTCATAAAGATAGAACAATTTCTTTAAAACATCTCTTCTTGAAAGAGTTTTAAAATCTTTTTCTCTATTAAATAGAGAAATATATGTTGCTATAACAAGTTTTTTTCCATAATTTAAATTTTTCTTTTCAAGAAAAGAGAGGCCTTTTTCAAAATTGTTAAATAATTTAAGTTTTATAATCTCATTAAAAATTTCTTTTGGAGTATCACTCTCAATTTCAAAACTAAATCCATTTATAAATTTCTTTAATGTTTCACCTCTAATGACTTTTGTTTTATTGTTCAAAATACTTCTAATTGTATATCTTGGAAGATTTGTTAATTTTGAAGCAAGAGTAATATTTTTTATTTTCTCTCTTAAATATTTTTTTAATTTAGTTGAATTTTCATATAAACTTTTTTCTAAATCAACCAAAAATTTCTTTGACTCTTTAAAAAGAGTTGAATATCTCTCTTTTAAATAGATATCACCATCATAATTATTTATTAATTTAGAAATTTCAAATATTCTATAATAATTGAAATTTCTTTGAATCCAAAATGAAGTGTCTAAAAGATAAAAATACATTTTTGGATCTTCATAGAAAAAGCCAAGATTATAAAGCCCTTTTTCTGAAAAATAAAGAGATTTAAAAGGTTTAATATCTTTAAGATACCATGAAATATCATTTAGACAGGTTATTATTCCTGAAGGATGTGGAATGGTTTTACCAATTTTATATCCTTTAAGATAATAATTTATCCCCTCTTCAATTTTATTCTCTTTTATTTTTTCTCTTGCTTTTCTAATCAAAAGAAAGAGTTTTGTTGATTTTGATAATTCTTTTTCTTTGCTCCAAAATCTTGATTTTGAAAGACTGCTTTTATTTGATATTAATGGATAATTTATTAAAAATTGATTTAAAATTTTTCTTATAGTTGGCGGAGCCTTTTTTAAATTTCTTTTAATTTCTCTATATAAAAATTCAAATTCCTTCTCTTTTAAAAAGTAAGAGATAACAAATTTATTTGATAACAAAAGATAAAATACAGAAATATTTTTCTTACAAAGTTTCAAACCAAGTTCAATTTCTTTTTTTGCCTTATCATATTCTCTTTTCCAAATAAATTCAAGAGATCGTAAATAGTGCCTTAAAGGTGGATCTACTTTATTTTCAAGAATAAAATTTAATAGAGGTTTTGTATAAGAACCTAAATCAAGTATTTTTTTAGATAAATAAGGTACTTTAATATTCATTATAACTAAATTTTATCATATAATATGGTAAATTACAAATTCAAAAATTTAAAATTTTTTTGTATGTTAATTTTATATTTAAAAATTTATGAATTAATGATTAAAAGTTTATGCCAAAAATTTGACAATCACTTGATATGTTTTAAATTAATAAAAAAGGAGGTGTAGAATGAAAAAATTTTTGATTTTTGTTTTAATTGTGTTAGTGCTTATAACTTTTGTTAGATTTAAGGTTTTTGCAGACCCTTCTGATACTGGTGGTTCTCCATTAAAACAATCAACTCCAATTGAGTTAGTTCAAGAGTAATTAAATTTAATTTAAAAATTAAAAAGAGGTTTTTATAGAAAAGAAAAATAAAGATAAGTTTATTAATTTTTTAAATAAAGCGCCTTCTCCTTTATTAAAGGATATAAAGATATTTAATTTAAATAAGAAGTTTAACTCTGAATATAAAATGTTATTAGAAAAATATAAATTTTATGATATTTTTAGAAATATTAATAGAATAATAATTAATTCTAAAAAAATCCAAACCTTCATAAAAAAGACTTTTAAAGAAATAGAAAAAATTGATTTTATTGACATCTCAATAATTTATTTAAAGAAAAGGGATAGAGTTTTTAGATTTAATAGAGATTGTAAAATAAATGAAAAAGAGATTAAAAATGAGTTAAAAATAATTTTAAATAAATTAGAAAAAGAGGAGTATTTAATTAAAAAATCTGAAAATTTTTTAAATTATAAATATTCAATCTTTTTTCCTCTAAAATATGAAAAAGAGTTAATTGGTTTAATTAATTTTCTTTCAAATAATTCTATTGTATTAAAAAGACAAAATTTAGTTTATCTAAAAGAAATTTCAAATAGCATTAATCTTGGTATATCAAAATTTATTGACAAGGAGAGGATTATGGAAAAAGAAAGAGAACATGAAAAAAAATTAAATCTTATACTTAATGCATTCTTAAAAATCATTAAAATGAGAGAACCATATACTGGAGATCATTCTTTAAGGGTATCAAAAATTTCATCTTTAATTGGAAAAGAGTTAAATTTGAAAAACGATAGTTTAAAGGCATTAAAATATGCTTCTTTTCTTCATGATCTTGGAAAAATTTTTGTTCCTTCTGAAATTTTAAATAAATATGGAAAATTAAATGAAAGAGAATATAGTTTAATAAAAGAACATGTGATTAAAAGTTATGAAATAGTAAAAGATATGAATCTTCCTGAACCCACTGACAAAATAATTCTTCAACATCATGAAAGATTAGATGGATCTGGTTATCCATATGGACTTAAAAATGATGAAATTTTAATTGAAGCAAGAATACTTGCAGTTGCAGATGTAGTCGATGCTATGCTTTCAAATAGACCATATAGAGCTTCATTAAGCAAAGAGATGGTAAAAGATGAACTTAATAAATATAAAGGTATTTTATATGATGAAAAAGTAGTAGAAGTAGCATTGAAAATAATAGAAAAATTAGTTTAAGTTAGTTATAATAAAATTAAGAGGAAATATGGCAAGAGAAAGGAAAGTTCAAACAGAAACAAAAGAAGAAGAGTCTTTACAAAAAGAACAGAGTGAAGAACAAAAAGTAGTTAAAGAGAGTATTTTTACAGGTAGCAAAGCGCTTGAAGTTGCTCCTAAAATTTACGGAGTTCAAACTGGTGTTGAAGGTTTAGATAATCTTTTCTTCACAGTTGAAAGTGAAAATGGAAAAATTATTAAAAAAAGTTTAAATGGAATTCCTTCTTATTCTGTTTTTAATATAACTGGAGTATCTGACACAGGTAAATCATTAATGGTTGAACAATTTGCAGTTGAACAGGCAAGAAGAGGAAATGTGGTTTGTTTTATAACAGTTGAATCACCGGCAAATTTTGTTGTTGTTTCAATGAAACATAGAGCAGAAGCACTTGGTTATGATTTTTCCAAATTTGAAAATAATATAATTTTAATAGATGCTGCTTCTCATTCTGTTTTAAGAGAAAACATTCCAGATTTACTATCAACACTTGCATATGTTATAAAAACTTACAAAGTAAAATTTACTATCATTGATTCAGTTACAGGACTTTATGAAAATAAAGAGATGATGGCAAGAGCAGTTGTAAGAATTCTTTTTAACTTTATGAAAAAGTGGTATCAAACAGCACTTTTTGTTTCTCAAAAAAGAAGCGGACACGAAGAGTTTACAGCAGAAGCGGCAGGAGGTTATGCAGTTGGTCATATAGTTGATGGAACAATGGTTTTTGCAAAAGAAATGATTGATTCTGGAATTAAAGCAAAATTATACAAAAAGGAGATTGGCGATATTGTAAGATTATTCAGAATTGATGGATGCAGAATGTGTGGACATGATACAAAAACACACTTTATGGAGATAACAGATTTAGGTTTAATAAGAATTCTTGATCCAATTTCTACAAGATAAATTTAAGGAGTTATTTTCACAATAAACTGAACACTACTTTCACTTGATTCTGGCTTTCCAATAAAATAATCAAATTTTTTAGTTAATTCTTTCTTTTTGTTTAAATTCTCTTTTTGTTTCTCAATTTCTTTATTAGCACTTTCTATTCCAACTTTTATATTATTTATTCCATTTAATGTATCCTCAATTCCATAAAAATAGAGATTCTTAACTTTACCACCTTTTATTAAAATATTAAGTGAGTTAATTAGTTCTTTAAAACTTTCACTTATTTTATTTTGAATTAAATTTAACCCTTCTTTTAATTTATTTAAGCCAGTATTTAATAAATTAGATAAGTTATTAAATCCTGGTAAAGATTTTCCTTCAATTACACCACCATTTACAACTTTATCTAAAGTGTCTTTCATCTTTATATTTAAATCAATAAGTGAATTTAATCCATAAAGAGTCATTTTTAAATTTTCAAGACCATTCACTATTGTTTCATATCCATCATATAATTTTTTAATATTATCCTTAAGTTCTTTCAAAGAGATTATATAAATTGTCTCATTCAATTTTCCACCATTTAATAAGATATTAATTAAAGAACTCTCAATTTCAAGATTTTCAATTAATTTTAATTTCAAATCATCATTAATACTTTTTGCTAAATTTTTATTTATTTCATTTAAATTTTTAATCCTATTTATAATTTCTAAATATCCATCAATTAAATTCTGAATAGATAAAAGATTTTTGTTGATCTCCTTTAAATTATTTATTATTAAATCAAAAGTTTGAGGCAACATTTTAAGAGAATTTAATTGTTGAACATCAATTCCTTTTGATATTTCTAATAAAATATTTGAGTGAAGGTTAATCCCTTGTGATATAAGCATGAGGTCAGAGATTCCTTTTTCGATTTCATTGAGATTAGATAAATCTAATTTTGTTAAATTATTTTTTATCTCTTCAACATAAATTTTTTGATATTCAATAAGTTTTGATAGTCCAATGGTTCCTTGAATTAAGTTTTTCCATAGAGATGAAAAATCTGGTAATTCAAAAGAAATAATTCCAGGAGATATAGATATTAAAATTTCTGGTAATTCAATTTTTTCACTTGTGAATTCAAAATAAACCTCACCTTTTGGATCAAGAACTGTCATTAAACTTATTTGATATTTTTTGCCTAAAATTTGTGGTTTTAAATTATTACTTAAATTTATCTCCTTTATTTTTGATGAATCAAGAGATGAAGTTAAAACAAATATTAATGGAACTATTCCATTATTTACTTTAACTTTACTTTCTCCTTTAACTAAAACTTTGGCTTTTCCACTTTTCCCTTTTATATCTTGTGGGTTAGACTCTTTTCCATTTAGGAAATATTTAACTGAAATGTTAAACGGAAGTTCACCACTATAATTTCCTCTATAATATGTATCTTGATAATTTTTGCTTGCACCCTTAATTATTACTTTATCTTCTTTCACTTCAATTTCACCTTCTCCAAAAATTTTTTTAATTTGTGTTAGATTTTTAATCGGATCAAAAATTTCATAATTACCTTCTCCTTTTACTCTTATCCAATCAACTAAAATTGCATCTTTAACATTTCCATATGAATCACATAAAACATAAATATTTTCATTATCATAAACTTTTATTTGAGAATTAATTGATAAAAGAGGAATAAATATTAATGTAAGAAACAAAAATATTAAAATTATTTTCTTCATATTCACCTCCTTAAAATAGATAATTTTTGAGTTAATTTATCTAAACTTTTTGAAATAGAGGGTAAGAAAATAAGAGAAAATATTAAAGAAAGAAATGCACCTCTCCCTAAACTTCCCATCGTAAAGTTTACTAGAGGAATTTTTGATAAAATTGCTGCTGGAAGTGTCATAAGAATCATTGTCCCAGCACTTGTAATTAATGAATTAGAACTCCATTTTACACTCTCAATAACACTTTCATTTATATTTAGACCTTTCCTTCTTTCTTCTTCATATCTTGAATAAACAAGAACTGAATAATCTATTGTTGCTCCAAGTTGAATTGTATTCAACATTGTTGGAATAAAAAATGGAGAAGAAATTCCAATTAATATATAATATGCTATATTTGTCCATATTGCACCTTTAACTATAAAAATTAAAATTAATGGAACAATAAGAGATAAAAATCCTAAGAAAATTAAAATTATAATAAAGATAAAAGATAGTTTTGTTGTCTTTGTTTGATCTTCCATTGCAATTTTTTTAAGGTCAGATAAGAAAAGAGAATCACCTGTTAAATATGTATCATAAAGACCATTAATTTTAATTAAATTTTCGATTTCTTTTCTTAAAGATTCTCCTTCTCTTTCATCTATTTTATATTTTGAATAAATAATTGCCAATTCATAATTTTCTGATAAAAATTTTTTAAAAATCTCTTCTGAAATAAATTCTTGAGGAATTAAAGGATCTAAAATTGTTGAATAGTGAACAATTTCATTAACTCCATCAAGATTCTTTATTTTTGAAAGAAGATTTAAGAAATTATTATTTTCTCTATTTGAAACAAGATAAAGAACTTCTTTTTCTCCAAAAATTTCATTTATTTTATTTAAAACCTCAATTGATTTTAGATCTTTTGGATAAAAATTCTTTAAATCATAAATAAGATTTATTCTATTTGACCCAAAATATGAAAAGATTATTATAAAAATAAAAATTAATGTAAATACAAAAGAGTATTTACTTAAAAATTTTCCTAACTTTTCCAACTTAAATGTAAATATTTTATGTTCTCCACCTATTGCAAATTTATCAAAAATCACAAGAAGAGAGGGTAAGAATAAAAATGTGGAAAGGAGAGAAAGCGAAACTCCTCTTACAAGAATCCAACCAGCCTCACTAAAAATTGTTATTCTTCCAAATGTCAAAGCATAAAAACCAGCAATTGTTGTTAATCCACTTAATAAAATAGGTTTAAATGTTTTTAATAGCGCTTCTTCCATTGCTTCTTCTTTTTCAAATTTTTTTCTTTCTTCAATATACCTATGGTACAAAAAGAGGGAATAATCAAGGGTTACTGCAAGTTGAAGAATTGAAACAATAGTAAATGCAAGAAAATAAATTTCAGTTTTTAAAAAACCAGAAATACCAATATTTATTAAAACACCTGTAACCATTGAAATGAGTATAAAAATTGGTCCAAAAATAGTTGGAAAAGTAAATAAAAGGAAAATTAAAACAAGAATAACTCCAATTAAAAAATATCTTTCAGTTGTTCCTTTAAAACTTTCTCTTAACTCTTCAGATATGACTTCACTTCCAGTAAGTGATGCATTCTCTGGTAAAACTTTTCTTAAAGAAGCAATTTGAGATGAATAATTTTCACTTTTTTTAAGTGCAACCTCAATTCTAAAATATCCATCTTTATACCAAGATTTAACCTCTTCTTTCCAAAATTCTTCTGGTAAAGAAATATCAGTGTAATCTTTTATTGAATTTATTGATTCAACAAAAGGAAGAGACTCAATTTCAAAAATAGTTTTTTCTAACTCCTCTATTTTATCTGTTTTAATAAGAATTGTTAAATTTGCACCTCTTGAAAATTCTTTATTTAAAATTTCTATGCCTTTAATTGAATCAATATCTTTAGGAAGAAGTTTAAAAATATCATATGTAATTTTTACATTTCTGAAATAAAAGAGTGAGATAACAATTAAAATTATAAATACAATAAAAATTATTAATCTATTTTTTACAATAAACCTAAATATACTCTTCATTTTAACCTCCCAAAATTCTTAAAACTCTTTTACTTAACTCTTTGACATCAATCATCTCATTCTCAAACAAAATCTTTCCCCACAAAGAAAGAGTAATTCCCCATAAAATAGTTGTGTCAATTTCATCAACATCTTTTTTAAAAATTTTTAAAAAATTTCTTATTTTTTCTTTTATTTCTTTTAAAAGAGCATCTCTTAAACTCTCTCTAACCTTTTTGGGAGAAAAACCTATATCTCTAATAATTGTTAAAACATATGAAGAGAATTCCTTTGCAAGTGAAATATTAAATTCAAAAAAATCAATAAGATATTCAACTTTATCCTTTTTCTCTTTTTCAATAATGCTTAAGAATCTTTTCTCAACATTACTCAATAGTTCTTTTACAATTGTTTCTAATAGTTCTTCTTTTGATTTGAAATATGTGTAAAAACTACCTTTTGAAATTGAAGATGCTTTTGTTATCTCATCAACACTTGTTTCATTAAAACCTTTTTCTAAAAATAGTTTTAATGCCTCTTCAACAATTCTATCCTTTTTATTCATAATTGACTGACCAGTTAGTCAATTATAATTATAGTAAATAGATTAAAAGTGTCAATATTCAAAATTTACTTAATTGAAGTTATTGAAATATTTAGAAATTATTTTAGTAGTTTTATTTAAGTTGTGTAATTATAAATTAATTTGTTGTTTACTTTATAACCTTTACATAATTTATTAATTGTGCAATCTGAACATTTTGGATTACTATGATTAAAACAATATTTGAGCCCAATATTAATGAGACCATTATCAAAATCGGCAATTGAATAATTTTTATTAAACTCATTATTTAATTTATAAATCAATAAATTAGGAAATCTTTGAATTTCAATTACTTTGATAGTTTTTCTAACATTTTCTTTAAAAAATTTATTTATGATATATCTATATTCTTCAAATAAATTTTCATTTATGTTATTTTTTATTTTTTTATTTCTTAAATTAGTAACTCTTATATAACTTTTCCCTTCTTTACCTTTTCCTTTTTGTATTACATTCCATTGAATGAGATCCATTTCATTCGCTAATTCAAATAAAAATCCTGTTCTAAATAATACTCTGCCAGCATTACTATCAAAAGGAACTTCATATGATATATTTGACCATCCAGTATTATTTTTTTTAACTAAAGAAAATATACTTACATATAATTTTGCAAAGAGATGGGAAGCTTTATCACCTATAGCATTACCCAGTCCATATCTATTATGACTTTTTAAATTTTTAGTCATTAATTCTGCTGAAGGGTAAGACTCAATATATTCAACTAATGGTTCTTCAGAAATCACATTTTGATTATTTAAATCTTTTTCTAATAAATATAAAAAAGATAATGGAACACCTATTCTATGAATTGCAAAGTCTAAGACTTTATTTGGAACTATACCTCTTTGTGATTGTGCAAAAAATAATGAATATTTTAATGGATTTGTATTATTTTCTAAGGCCCATTCATTAGCTCTAATTTTCTTAATTGAATCATGCTGTATTAATAATTCATCTATTGCAATATTTAATTCTTTAAAAAAGTCAATTGGTCTATGTAATATTCTTATTTCTTTACGATATAATTCGTTAATAACATTTTTTAAAAATATTCTATTTCCTTTTATATCTGGTCCTTGATCCAAAATTACACTTAATAAAATATATCTAGATAATATCTCTCTTCTAGTAAATTTTCCATCATAGTCATCAAGTTCATCACTTTTTAATCTATCATTTTCGAAGTAATATTTAAAAATTTCTACATCATTAATGGATAATATATTTTTATTTTTTAAACCGATTTCGCACAAATTAGAAGTTAATTCGAACAAAAATTTTAAATCCATATTTATCATTTATTAAATAAATAATTTTCAACAATTTCTTTTGTATCTTTTAATTTATATATATTATTTTCTAATCTTTTTTTTGCAAACTCATAAGATTCTTTCACAATTTCAAAACCAATGAATTGTCTATTCATCATTTTACTAATAAAAACAACTTGCCCTGAACCTAAAAATGGATCAAGAATAATATCATTTTCTTTGCTTGAATACATAATAATTTTTTTGATTAATTCAGATGGTAATTTTGTTGGTGTTTTTTGAGCACCAGTCCAATATTCTCTTTTTATAAACCAAACATCTTCTCTATCAAGATAGTGTAATTTTCGCCCTTTATCATCTTTGTCATCTTTATTGTATCTTGCGTATGGATAAAACTTTCTTAATTTATCATTTTTACAAACATATAATATGTGATAATGTGAAGTAATATATTTTCTATTAGTTACAACTCCAAATTGATATTTCCAAATTAAATGATTAACAAGTATAAATTTTTGTTCGTCTAATGCAATTAAAATATCTTTAAGATTATTCCATCCTGAAAAAATATACATGCTACCACTCTCTTTTAATACTCTATATGCTTCTTTAATCCAATTGGTTGTAAATTTATAATATTCCTCCTTTGGTATTTCATTATAACCCTTTATTACTCTTGATTCTTTTCTATTATAGTTGCTTTTCTTAGATTTAAAATCAATTGCAAAAGGTGGATCGGTAATAATTAAGTCAATTGAATTAGATGGTATTAACTTCATGCCTTCAATGCAATCCATGTTGTATATTTGATTAAACTCTAAATACTTCATCTTAATATAATTTTATAATAATAATAATTAAAATAAAGTGCCTCTTTAAGTAACGGTTTAAAATTAAAATCATAAATTATCATGATTAATCTTCTTTAAATTCTAATTTCAATTATTGATTTAATTTTAACTTTAATTGCTCTATATTTTAATTGATTCTTTAGAATTAATATTCTATAAATTTAAATTTTTAAATAAATCCATAATCTATTTCTATAAAATTTTTAAATAAAATATGAGAATATATTCTTTTTTATCCCACTTTACATTACTTTGAAATAAAGTAATAAACATTTAATATATTTGAATAGTATTAATTATTTGTATTTGATAAACCAAAAATTATTATTCTTAATTTTATACGTTTGATTGTAAAATATAATTATTTTCTCAATATATTTTTTACAGATCTAATTCTAAAACATTCTGAATAATAAAAATATTAAATTATTTAAAAGTGTTTATTTTAATTTTATTTTCTAATAACTTACACTTATTATTCATTTTAATTTCTTTGTCTAATCTAAATTTCCAATTCCTTATAGTTTAATTATCAAAGGAATTATAAAAAATAAATATCAATTATATTATCAATAGTTCTCTTTAACAAATTAAAGATTTATTTTTTAAAACTTAACTTTTTAAAATTATTGATTCAGTACTTGCAAATATAAACTTTGATTAACAAAATATTCATTTTCTCAAATTTTATCAATGTTTTATTAAATAATTATTGTTTACAAATATAATCATTTTTCAAAATTGACCCAAATAAGTTTTATTTTCGAATTCTTATTTTATCTTAATCTTCTTTTATTTTATATTTTTTATTCTGCAACCCTTTTATCATTTCACATGTTTTTTCAAAGATAAATTTCTAATATTAAATCTTAGAAATTTAAAATAGATAAATTTTTAAAATATAAAATATAATAACTGATTAATATTTTGAGTATATTTTTATTAATATGCTCTTGAAATATAATTTATACTTAAAATTCTTTGGTAGATAAGATAAAATTAACTTTAATTTAAAACCTTCTCTATTTACTCAATAGGTAATTCTTTTTCTTCTCTTTCTATCTTTAATTTTGGTAATTTATCAATTAATCCACTATTTGTTAAACTGTTTACAAGTAAAGAAATATATGGTGCTCCATTTTCTATTTCGTGTAAATTTCTAACTATATAATCTATTGCATCTTGTGGAGTTAATTTTATATCTTCAACAATATCTCCTATAAATGTAAAAACTTGAGTAAATTCTCCAACTCTTTTAAGTTTTAAGATCAATTTATCATAAATTTCACTATCTACTTCTTTTAATGAATTTAAGAAATTATTTATTGTATCAATTAAATTATCTTTTTCACTTTGTGTCCAACTTAAAAGATCAAGTCCAACTTCAAGATTTGTTAATTTTGTAAGGAAATCATAAATTAAGTCTCCTTTAATTACATCTCCATGTTGAGGTGCAATAACTTCTGGAAGTGGATTTAGAAGACCAATTCTATCAATTGTAAGTAAAAGAGCCTTTTTGGAAGGCATATAAATTTGATGAAATATGGAAATACCCTCAAAAGATTCTTCTGTTGCATAAACTCCTTCTTTCTTTTTTGTGTTAACTCCTGCTAAAAAATCTCCACTAAACAAAACTCTACTTTCAAAATCATAAACCATCATTGCTCCTCTAAAGTGGCAAAAGTAGGCTGGAACAAATTGAATCATATGTCCTGTTCTTGAAATTTTTACAACATCTCTTTTAAGAGTTTCAACTCCTTTAAAATTTCTTTCAGAAATTCCATACATTGAAACTAATCTAAATGTATCAATTGATCCTAAAATTAAAGCATTTGGATTTGCTGAAAGAAATGTTTTTAAATTTGATGTGATATCAGGATCTTGATGGCTAATAAAAATTAAATTTATATTTTGAACTCCTCCTATTAAATCTTTGAGAATTTTAAAAAGTTGTTCATAATCAAGTGGAGTTCCTGGATCAAAAATCATATTGACCCTCTCTTTTCTATCGCTACTTATAAATCTTTTTAAATATATATTTCTATGTAGTTCCTTTTCAGGAGACCTAATTAAGAAAAATTCTTTTCCAATTTCTTGAACAATATAATCCATAAAAAACCTCCAAAATTGTAATAATTTTAAAAAAATTTTTAAATACTAAAAATATTATAATAAATTTATAGGAGGTTTTAAAATGGTTATAGAGGTAAAAGGGCCAGAGATAGAGAAAGATGACATTGAAATTTTGGCAGGAAGAGTATTTTTTAAGTGTATTGATCTTCTTGGTGGATTAAATAAACTTGCACTATATAGAACTTTAACTTGGCTTCCATCTTTGGCTCGTGCATCATTTGCTATTGTTTTAAAAGAGGAGTATCTTAAAACAGAAGATGAAATTGCAAAACATGTAGGACTTACAAAAAATAGTGTAAGAAACATTTTAAGGGCAAAGTTGGATATCCCACCTCAAGAACTTGAAGAGTTTCTTGAAGAGCAAAAAGAGAAGGGTAAAGATTTAAAATTTCATGTTGCTGGAAGCATTGCGAAACTTGCGTATAAACTTGTTAAAGAAGGTGAAGAATCGCAAATTTTAATTGAATTTTCAAGAAAAATTTCTCAAGATGCAATTTATGAATTTGATATACCTTGGGCTTATCTTGTTTTAAAAAATACAAAGGGTTTAAAATATCCAATAAAATCTCAAGATGATTTAGTTGATAAAATTGGCGAAATTAAATTACCTAATGGAAAAGAAATAAAGGATTTCCTTTCTAATTTAAAATATCCGATAAAAAATCCAAGTGAATTATTACATGAAATAAAGGAGAAGATGGGATAATAGTTTAAAATGGAAGAAAAAATTCAAACAATTTATAAAGGATTGTGTCCTAATTGTGGAAATAATATATCTTCAGAAAGACTTTTAATGGGTCTTCCATGTGATAATTGTTTAAAAGAAGAAGTCTCTAAGGAAAATTTGTGCGAATTTATTTTAGAAGGAAAAATAAAGAGTATATGTGAATTAAAACAAAATTTAAATGATTTTAAAAAGATTTTTATCTCCTCTATAAATTTTGAACCCTGGTCTCTTCAAGAAACTTGGGCAATAAGATTTTTCATGGATACCTCTTTTGCATTAATTGCCCCGACAGGCATTGGAAAAACAACTTTTGGGCTTATCTTATCAAAATATATTGTGGAAAAAGAGTTGGGGAAAGTGTATCTTATTTTTCCAACAAATCTTCTTGTAAATCAAGCAAAAGAGAAACTTTTGAGTTTTGGAGTTAATGAAGGAAAAATTCTTGCTTATTCTTCAAAATATTTTAAAACTAAAAAACTTCAGGATCAGGCTAAAAAAAGAATTAAAAGTGGCGATTTTAATATATTAATTACAACAACAAACTTTTTATATAAAAATTTTGAAATCTTCCCTAAGGGTGAGTTTAAATTAATTTTTATTGATGATGTTGATTCTATTTTAAAGAAAGCCAAAAATATTGATAAAATTATCTATCTTTTTGGTTTTGAAAAGAGCGATTTGGAAAAAGTTTATCAATTTATAAATTTAAAGAAAAATTTACTTAATAATGAATCAAAAGAGAACGAAAATTTTATTAATAAATATAATGAATTGAAGGAAGAAATTGAGAAAATTAAAAATAAAAGAAAAGGAGTTTTAATTGTCTCTTCAGCAACATCAAATCCAAAATCAACTAGAATTTTACTATTTAGAGAACTATTTGATTTTGAAATTGGTAGAACTCAAATAAGTTTAAGAAATATAGAAGAAATATATGAAAATTTGGTTGAAAAAGATTTATATTCATTAAGTTTAGAGAGAATAAAAAAACTTGGAAATGGAGGTCTTGTTTTTCTATCAGGTGATAAAACAAAAGAGGATTTAGAGACTTACATTGATTTTTTAAATAAAAATGGAGTTAAGGCAATATCATATGAAGATTTAGATAAAAAATTGAATGCTTTCAAAAGAGGAAGAGTAAAAGTTGTAGTTGGATTTTCAAGTTTTAAAAATCCACTTGCAAGAGGTCTTGATCTTCCAGAAGTAGTTAGATATGCACTTTTTCTTGGTGTTCCAAAAATAAAAATTTATTTGAAATTCGAAAATTTTAAAGGTATATACTATTTCTTACTTTCTCTTCTTCCAATATTAACTAAAAAGAAAATTATAACAGATGAAGAAAGTAATAAATTATATAAAAACATGAAGTTTCTTGAATCATTTCTATTTATAGAAGAAAAAGATATTTCCAAAATAAAAATTTCTAAAATCGAAAAAATAGTTGAAGAGATAAAAGAAATCTTTTCAAAAGAGGAAAATTTAAAAAGATTTGAAGAATTAAAAGATATTGAAATCAAAAAAGAAAATGATGTTTTAACAATTTTTATTCCAGATATAATTGGATATGTACAAGCCTCAGGAAGAGTTTCAAGACTTTATCCAGGAGGCCTTACTAAGGGTTTATCATACATAATTGTTGATAACATTCGTCTTTTTGAATCACTAAAAAGAAAATTAAATTGGATGTTAGAAGATTTTGAATTTAAAGAAATAGATAAAGTTAATATAGATGAAATTTTAAGAGAGATTGATAAAGATAGAGACAAAGTAAAAAGAATAAAGAAGGGTGAAAAGATAGAAGAAAAAATTGATTTTACAACTTCTCTTGTTGTTGTTGAATCACCAAATAAAGCAAGAACAATTGCAAATTTCTTTGGAAAACCTCTTAGAAGAAAAGTTGGAGATATTGATGTTTATGAAATTTCAATAGAGAATAAATTCTTAATAATTATTGCAACAAAAGGTCATATTTTTGATCTTAATAAAGAAGAAGGCATTTTTGGAGTTTTAAAGAAAAATGGAGAGTTTATACCAATATTTGAACCAATAGATGAAAATAGATTTAAAATAATTGAATCAATTAGAAACCTTGGAATTGAAGTGAAGGAGATCTACCTTGCAACTGATCCTGATACAGAAGGTGAAAAAATAAGTTTTGATATATTTTTAACTATAAATCCAATAAATCAAAACATAAAAAGAATTGAATTTCATGAAGTCACAAAAAAGGCATTTATAAATTCAATCAAAAATATGAGAGATATAAATTATGACCTTGTAAAATCTCAACTTCTAAGAAGAATTTCAGATCGCTGGATAGGTTTTACAGTATCACAATATATTCAAAGAAAATTAAACTCATTGAATCTTTCTGCTGGAAGAGTTCAAACACCTGTTTTAGAGTGGATTGTAAATAGATATTTTGAAAGGAATAGAAAACTATTTGTTGTTAGTTTAGAAATAGATGAAGAAAAAATAGATTTTGAATTTGAAGATAAAAATTTTGGTCAATGGTTTTTTGTAAATGTTAAGGGAATAAAGGTAGTAAAAGAGAGTGAAGAGATTGAGGAAAACTATATAAAACCTTTTACAACAGATACTCTTTTATCAAACTCATCAAGTAAACTTAAATTTTCTCCACAAAAAACAATGGAACTTGCTCAAGATCTTTTTGAGTTAGGATTAATAACCTATCACAGAACTGACTCAATAAGAGTTTCTGATGCTGGAGTAAAAGTAGCAATTGAGTATATTAAAGAAAATTTTGGGGAGGAATTTATAAAGGTAAGGACATTTGAAAAAGAACTTCACGCACATGAATGTATAAGACCAACTAGAAGCGTCGATTCAGAGGAGTTAAAATCTTATATAATATACTCCAATATCCAAGGAGTAACTGATGAACATATTAAACTTTATGATCTTATTTTTAAACAATTTATTGCTTCTCAAATGAGAGAGGTTAAAGTAAAAAAGATAAATATAAGATATATTCCAATTTGTGATTCAAAAGAGATGCCAGACTTAGGAAAAAAAGAGAAAAAGTTAGCACAAATTGTACAAAATGGTTATAATTTAATTTTGCCAATAAAACTTGATAAAATTTATGAGGGTGAATTTAAATTTAGAAATAAAAGTTACTATTATAAACCAGTTTCTCCTCCATATACATTTGCAACTCTTATTCAAGAAATGAAAGAAAAGGGAATTGGAAGACCTTCAACTTATGCAATAACAATAGACAAACTTCTTAAAAGAGGATATATTTATGAAAAAGGTGGTTTTCTTTTTCCAACACAACTTGGAATAGAGGTTATAAATTTAATAAAGAAAAGAAAAGACATTTACTCTTTTGTTAGAGAAAGTTATACAAAAGAACTTGAAGAAGTGATGGATAAAATAGAGAGTAGAGAGAGTGATTATAAGATTGAACTGAACAAACTTTATGAAAATTTGAAAAGAGAAAATCTCTTATGAGAAATTTTAAAAGAAATTTAACTTTTGCTCTCTTATTAAGTTTAACTGTAATCATTCTATTATTTCTAATATCTTTTTTAAAAGAAGGAAGAGAAATTTTCAATGTTAAATTAAATTATAAATATATTTTATATGCGTTTCTCTTACTCATATCAATATGGATTTTTGAAGTTTTAAGATTAAAAATTTTACTAAAATTTTTTAATATAAAATTATCTTCTCTCTATTTGCTTTACACTTATCTTCTCTCATATTTCTTTTCAACAATAACACCAATGGGAATTGGTGGTTTTATAGCAAAAGTTTATCTTATATCAAAAAAGAGAAATTTTGAAGTTGGAAATATAATAAGTATTTTAACATTTCTTTATCTTTTTAACATGTTTATTTATCTTATAATTTCTATTGTTCTTATATTTTTTATTAAAAATTTAACAATAAGTTTTAAATTTGGTGAGAGATTGATTCTATTTCTCATAATATTTATTTTTCTATTAAGTTTTGTTATTTTTCTTATAACAATAAAGCCAGAGGTTTTTAGACAAATAGCACATAAAATATTAAATCTATTTAAAAAAATAGTTCAAGAAAAAAGAGAAAAAATAGAGAAATTAATTGATGATAATTTTTCAAGATTTGTTGATGGAATGAGAAGAGTAAAAAATTTAAATTTAAAAATTATTCCAATATTTCTATTAACAATTTCGTCTTTTATCTTTTTAAATTCACTTTCATATTTTTTAATCAGATCTTTAGGAGTTCATGTTAATTTTTATAATCCGTTTCTTTTACAATTTATCTATCACTTCTTTGCTGGTTGGAGTATAACACCTGGAGGAAGTGGTATAACAGAAGCAATTTATTCTACATTATTTTTAACTCAAGTTGAATTACCAAAAATTTTACCACTTGTAATTCTTTTTAAATTTTTTACATATTACATATATATAATAATTGGTGGAGTTTTAACTTTTAAAGAAATAAAGGAGTTCCTTGAAATTAAAAAAATTTATGAAGAGGGAAGAAGTTATTAAAAAATTTTTAAAAGAAGAGGAGAGACTCAAAAGGAGTTTTCAAATAAAAAAACTCGAAAAAGTTCCTAATATTATTGTTTTTCTTGATTCATCATATTTTAATGATAAAATTATCTCTTGCTTTTTGTTTTATGATTTTATTAACAAAATTACACTAAAGAAAAAATATTTATTGAATAAGGTTAAATTTCCATATATACCAACATATCTCTCTTTAAGAGAGGGTGAATTTTATATAAAGGGGTTAAAAAATGAAAAATTTGATTTAATTGTGGTTGATGGTCAAGGAATTGCTCATCCGAGAAAAATTGGAGTTGCAACATATTTAGGTTTAAAACTAAATAAACCTTCAATTGGAATTGCAAAAAATCTTCTTTATGGAGAATATAATTCATTAGGAAACAAAAGATGGGATTTAAGTTTTATAAAAGATAAAGAAGGTAGTGTTCTTGGTTTTGCATTAAGAACAAGAGAAAATACAAAACCAATTTTTGTTTCAATTGGAAATTTAATTGATATAGAAGATATTCTTTTTATAATAAAAAATCTTGAGATAAAAACAAGAATTCCAGAGCCACTAAGAGAGGTTCATTTATATTCAAAAGAGTTAAAAAGGAGGATTTTTGAAAATATTCATAACAGGTGAAAGTGGAGTTGGAAAAACAACTTTAATTGAAGAAATAGGGGAGATTTTAAAAAGCAAAGGAATAAAAATATCTGGATTTATAACAAAAGAGGAAAGAAAAGATGGAAAAAGAATTGGTTTTAAAATTGTAGATCTTGTCTCTAAAAAAGAGTATCTATTTGCATCAAAATTGATCTCAAGTGAAATTAAATTTGGAAATTATTTTCTTCACATTGAAAATTTAGAAAAAGTTTTAAATGAATCATTAAAGATTCCCTTTAAATATTTAATAATCGATGAAATAGGGAAAATGGAGTTTTATTCAAATTTTTTTAAAGAAAAAGTTTTTAATCTTATGAAAAGTGAGAAAAATATAATTTCAGTTCTTCATAGAGATTTTGTTGATATTTTTAAAAATTATGGGAAAATTTTTATATTAACAAGAGAAAATAGAGATTCAATAAAAAAAGAGATTTTAAAATTAATTTAAAAGGAGATTAAAAATGAATAAAGAGAGTAAAGAGGGTGAGTTAAAGTGGGAAATTGATATACCACTTTTAAATAACAGGATATTTATGAAACAAATATTTTTTGCTTTTTTCATAACCTTTATTATAGTTTCAACACTTATGTCTATAATTTTTCTTTATCAGGGTGAATCTGAATCTATAAAAATGTTAATATTAATATTTTTTCTTGTCTGTTTAGGGCTATTTGTTTTATCAATTCTTGTTATGTTAATTATATTTGGAAACAAAATGACTCTAAGATTTACTATTAACAATAAAGGCGTCCTTTATGAAATGATAGATAAAAGAGGAAAAAAACTAACTAGTTTAGCTATAATTGCTGGTGCTCTTTCTGGTAAACCAATACCTACGGGTTCAGGACTAATTGCAAAATCTTCTGAAAAAGTTTTTATAAATTATAAAAATGTCATAAAAATAGAACCAAGAGATAGAGATAAAGTGATTCTATTAAAAAATAAATGGAGAACGCTAATAGCAATATATTGTAAAAAAGAAAATTATGATGAGGTAAAGAAGTTTTTAAATGAAATTTTTGAAACTTATAAAAATTAAATTTAAATAGATTAAAACTTTTAAAATTTAAAGGAGGTTATATATAAATGGGAGATATTCTTGAAATTATTAAAACAAGGAGAAGTATAAGACATTATAAAAAGGAAAAAATAAAAGAAGATGAGATTTTAAAAATCTTAGAAGCAGGAAGGTGGGCTCCATCAGCAAGTAATAATCAACCATGGAGATTTATTGTAATTTATGATGAAAATCAAATAAAAAAGATAGGTGAAGTTGCAAAAATATTAACTATAAACAATTTTGTTGCATCAGCGCCTTTAATAATAGTTATTTATACTGAAAGAAAACATAGATGGGTTGATCTTGATTGTGGAATGTGTGCAGAAAATATGATGCTTGAGGCTCACTCTTTAGGAATTGGAAGTTGTTTTATAGGAGCATTTAGAGAGAATAAATTAAAACAGATCCTTAATTTACCAAAAGATTTCTATATTGTTGGTTTAATAACATTTGGATATCCAGAAGGAGAAATAAAAGCAAAAGAAAGAATTGAACTTTCTCAACTTGTTAAATATAATTACTACTCTAAAGAGAATTTTAAACCTAAATTAAACTTTAAAAATATTTTTCTTAATATAATTGGAAAATTTTTCAAAAGCAAATAGACTAATTTATTTACCATTTGATGGAAAAGGTTATTTTATAGAAAGAAAAAACAAATTTCTTGGATTAATCGAATTTAATAAAAAAATTTTTGAAGCACATATACATGACCCAGGTAGATTAGAAAAAATTCTTTTCAAAGGAAATGAGATATTATTTCAAAAAAATTTTAATCCAAAAAGAAAAACAAAATATGAAATTATTTTTGGTAAATATTTAGATGAATTTATTTTGATTAATTCAAAATACCATAATAGCATTGCAGAAAAATTAATTTCATTAGGATATATTAATGAGATTAAAAAGTTAAAATTGATAAAAAAAGAAGTTAGAATAAACGAAAGTAAAATTGATTTTTTGGTTATTAATGAAGAGGGTAAAGAGTATTTCATAGAAGTTAAAGGATGCACTCTTGAAAATGAAAAGGTTGCTCTTTTTCCTGATGCTCCAACTAAAAGAGGTTCAAGACATCTTAAAGAATTGTGTAATTTATTAGAAAAACATAAAAATTCTATATTAATTTTTCTTATATTTACAAAACAAGCAGAATATTTCTCACCAAACAAAGAAATTGATAAAAATTTTTATGAAAATTTTATAAATTGTATAAAAAGGGGATTAAGTGTTTATTCATTTAGAATTGAATATAACATTAATGATAAACATTTATACTTGAGTCAAATTATACCATTAAAAATTATTTAACTTCTTTTTAATTTTATTAATTAAATACTAATTTTTAAATAAAATTTTTTATATACCTCTTGACAAAATTAAATAATATGTTAATATTATTAAAAGAAGGTTTAATATTTTAAAAAGGAGGTATTTCATGAAAGTTTTAACAATCAACGCAGAAAATTTTTTAAAAAGAAAGGAAAAAGAAATTAAAAAAGTTTTTAATTTTAATGAAAAAAAGTTAAATAATGTTATAATTGAGACAGGCAAAAGATTAATATTATCACCTTTTAATAGTTTTAAATAATAGGAGGAGACTATGAAAAAATTACCATCAAAGTGCCCATCATGTGGAGCAAATTTAATAATAACAGAACTCGCTTGTGAAAAGTGTAAAACAATTGTAAGAGGTGAGTTTCCTCTTAATAGGTTTCTTTTACTTTCGCCTCAAGAAGAAAATTTTCTTCTTGTATTTTTAATTTCAAGAGGAAATTTAAAAGAGGTTCAGGAAAGATTAAATATTTCTTATCCAACTGCAAAAAGTCGTCTTGAAGAAGTAATAAAATCGTTGGGTTTAAGTGAAGAGGAGAAGAAGGAAAAAGAAGAAAGGGAAAAAGGAAAAATTGAAAAAATTGAAGATATATTAAAAAAAATTGAAAGTGGAGATTTAACAGGAGAAGAAGCCTTAAAATTGATTGAGGAGGAAGAGAATGAGTGAAAGAGATGAACTTATTAAAAAAATTCAAGAACTATTTAATCAGGGAAAGATAAGTGAATCTATTATGAAAAGATTGATTGATGAGGTTAATAAAAGATTAAAGGAAGAGAAAATAGAGAAAAGGTTTAAAAAAATTTTTCTTGAATCAATATCTGAAGATATAAAAATTATTGGAAGAGATGATATAAATGGAGTTGTTTTTGATTATGGAAAAGAGGGTTTTAATATTGAGGAGAAAGAAGATGCTCTTTATATAAGATCCAAAATTAAAAGTCTAAGTATCAATATAAATATTCTTGGATTTTTAACAAAAGAGGAGTCTTTAGGTGAAAGTTTAAAAATTTTTGTACCAACTGATGTAGATTTATTTGTAAGCACTATATCTGGAGATATAAATATTGAAAACATAAGTGGATCTTTAAAAGTTAAAAGTGTTAGCGGTGATATTGAAGTTAAGAATATTGATGGTGAAATCGATTTATACTCAATTAGTGGCGATATTGATGTAGAAGAAATTAAAGGTAATTTTAAATTAAATACAAAATCTGGAGATATAAATGCAAAAAAAATTAATAAAAGCGGATTTATTAAGAGTTATTCTGGTGATATAGAAATAAAAGAAGGAGATTTAGAAAAAGGGTATTTTTCAACTTTCAGTGGCGACATCTCACTTTTAAATATTTCACTAAAAGAATCGATTGAAATAAAAACAATCTCAGGAGATATTAATTTAATTACACCAACAAAAGACATAGATATAATAATCGACACAAAAACTGGCGAGGGAGAAATTGTTTATGAAGGAGAGAAAACAAAAATAACAAAAGGTGAAATTGGTTTTGGATTAAAGGACAAGATATTAAACATTAAAACTTTAAGCGGGAATTATAAAATTGAAGTTGTTTAAGTTATCCTCTTTAATTTTTTTGAATAATAAAGGGATGTATCAAGTTCTTTTAAAAGATCTTCATAAATTAATTCTGAACTTAATTCTTTTGCTTTTGTGGACAAATTAGTGTAATATTCTAAAAAGTTAATTGACCCATAAGAAATTCCAACATTTAAATTTTTTATTGAATTTGAAAATATTTTTCTAAATTCTCTATTTATTCTTTCCATTACTATTTCTGGTGTTGGGGGAGGAGTATTTGGAAGAAGAATAAGAAATTCATCTCCACCATATCTAAAAACAAAATCAATTTTTCTTACATTTCTTTTTAATAAATTACCAAAATTAATTAAAAAATTGTCTCCTTCAAGATGCCCATAATTATCATTAATAGATTTAAAATTATCAATATCAATCATAATAATTTGAAAGTTTTCATTTCTTCTCAAAAATGTTTCAATATTATAAAGTACAACTTCTTTAAATTTTCTTCTGTTAAGAAGATTAGTTAAAGGATCTGTGCATGATAAATCTTCCAATTTTAAATTCAGTGCTCTAATATCTTTTATCGTCTCATCTTTTTCATAAATTGTTGAAATTATTTTTGAGAATGTTTTAAGGTATCTTAAATCTTTGTCTTTAAATTTTCCCACTTTTTTTGAATCAACATTTAAAATAGCAACAACCTCTCCCTTAAAAATTATAGGTACACCTATGTAAGATCTTAAGTCTGTCAATTTTATCCAATAAGGCACTTTATAAACATCATCAAGTTTCAGAAGGCGTTTTGTTTCTTTTATCTCTTCAAGATTTTTAGGTTTTTTTACTTTAAATTCATTTTCTATTTTATAAATTACATCATCTTTAATATTCTCCCATGCAACAAATTTATATTCTCCATTTCTAATTTCAATTATAGATGCTGAATCTGCATCAACAAGTTCTCTTGCAATTTTTAAAATATTTTTTAAAAAACTCTCTCTATCTCCTAAATAAGAAGTTAATAAAAGAGCCCCTTCTCTAATTAAATCTTCTATTCTTTTTTCTCTATTTAAATTTAATATAATTTTACTAGCAAAAAGAGAGAAAATTATTAAATACATACCCACTATTAAACTTCTTTGAAAAACAAATGGAAATGTTATTTCAACATTTTCTGATGAAAAGTAATTAATATAATTAAAAATACCAAAAATTGACCATAAACAAGAATAATATATGAGATAAAAGATAAAATTCCAACAATAAAGGATATATTAATAATTCTATATGCAGCAATTGATAATACTATAATTAAATATATTACAAAAAGTGAACTTGTTATTCCACCTGTATAATAAATTAGAATAGTTGTTAATATTATCTCAATAATAGATAAAAACAAATAATAATAGATAAAAATTTTCTCTGATTTAAATTTTCTGAAAACAAAATGAAAAAAGATTAATAAAAATAAATAAATTATTGATATATAAAGAAATGGCGAAAGTGGGTATTTTGTGAATTTAAAATAAAGAGACGATGTATACATTAATACACCAATAAGTGGTATTAATAATTTTAATTCAAAAACTTCATTTTCTATTTCGATTAACTCATCTTTAGATAAAACTATATTCATTTTTTATTTAATTATATCTTTATATTATAATAAAAGTCAAAAGGAGAAATTTTATGAAAGGAGTATATTTTGGTCATTATGAGGATTTTGAAGGAATAACAGGAGTTTCAGTTTTAATTTTTCCAGAAGGAGTAGTTGCAAGTTGCGATGTAAGAGGTTCTGCACCAGGAACAAGAGAAATCTCTCTTCTTGAACCAATAAGGTTAATAAATAAAATTCATGGTATATCTCTTGCAGGGGGAAGCGCTTTTGGTCTTTCTGCTGCCTCTGGTGTTATGAGGTATTTAAGAGAAAAAAATATCGGTTTTGAAACACCTTTTGGAAAAGTTCCAATAGTTTCATCTGCTATAATTTTTGATCTTGGTATTGGAAAGAGAGATGCCTTTCCAGACGAAGAGATGGGTTATAAGGCTTGTCTTTCCTTATCAGAAGAGCCTCATGAAGGCTCCTTTGGTGCTGGAACTGGTGCAACAGTTGGTAAAATTTTAGGGATGGATAGAGCAATGAAAAGCGGTGTTGGTTTTTATTCTGATAAAATTTTGGGGGTTGAAGTTGCTGCGTTTTCAGTGGTGAATGCTTTTGGTGATATTTATGAAGATGGAAAAATAATTGCTGGTGCAAGAAAATTAATTGGAAAAGGTTTTTTAAATACTGAAGAATATCTTAAATCTTTTTTAGGAAAACTTACAATAAGTAAAATTGAAAATACAACTCTTGTGGTTGTAATAACTGATGCAAAGATTGAGAAATGGGAGGCTAAAAAAATAAGTGAAATGGCTCATGATGGAATAGCAAGAGCAATAAAACCAGTTCATACTATGATTGATGGTGATATTGTTTTTACTGTTAGCACATGTAAAGGAAAAGAAATTGACCTTACAACTCTTGGAACTTATGCTGCAAAAGTAACTGAAAAATCTATAATAAGAGCAGTAAAGGTTTCAAAAAGTTTAGGGGGGATTCCCTCATATGAAGATTTAAAAAATTCTATCCAAGAAGATAATCAAGAATCATCATAACAATAAAACCTAAAATTATTGAAAATGTTGCCTCTTTTTCATAACCATTTTTATGACTTTCTGGAATAATTTCATCTGAAATTACATAAAGCATCGCTCCTCCTGCAAAAGACAAAGCAAATGGAAGAATTTTTATAAATATTTTTACAAGTAAAAAACCTAAAAAAGCCATTATTGGTTCAAAAATTCCTGTTAAAAATGAAATCCCAAGAGATTTTCCCTTTGAATATCCTTCACCAAAAAGGGGAAGGGCAACAGCAAGACCTTCTGGCATATTTTGAAGACCAATCGCAGTTGCAATTATAAAACCAGATTTAAAATCACCTGAACCAAAACCAACTCCAACAGCAAGACCTTCTGGCAAATTGTGAAGAGTAATTGCATAAATAAAAAGCCATATCTTTTTTAATCTTGAACTTGGTCCTTCGTTTCCTTTTATAAAATGGGTATGTGGGGTTATTTTATCAAGAATCGATAGAAATATAGCACCAGAAATTAATCCAAAGATTGTTATTAAAATTCCACCCATTTTAAGAGATGGTAAAAGTAAACTGAAAAAGGTTGCAGCAAGCATAACTCCTGCTGCAAATCCAAGAAGTGCATCTATATATTTAAATGAGATGTTCTTTTTTATAAACAAAATTGGTAAAGAACCAATTCCTGTTAAAAGTCCAGGAATAATAAGTCCTAAAAAAATTGCCCAATTCATCAAAAAAATTATATCAAACTTTTATTTGTTCAAGTGAAAATTTTAGTGCTTCAAAAGCAATATCAAATCTATTGGGACTAATTAATCCACCAATAGGTTTAAAACCATGACCTCCATTTTTAACTCTTATAAATTTAACTAAAATTCCTTCTTTTAATAAAGCATTATATAAAATCTCGCTTTGTTCAATTGGTACTGCATCATCCTTTTCGCCATGAATAATTAAAAATGGAGGATCGTCTTTAGATACATAATAAATAGGACTATATTTTAATAAATTATTTTCGTCAATTGAACCAAAAATGGGTATTAAACCATTTTTATTTGGCATTCTCGATAAATCTGTTGGACCAAAATAATCAATAACAAAGTTGACTCTACTTGAATATAAAAGATTTTCTCCAACATCAAAACCATTAGTTGAATCTGTTGTTCCTAAAAGAGAAACAAGATGACCACCTGCACTTGTTCCAAAAGCACCAATTTTATTTATATCTATTCCAAATTTTTCACTTTCTTTTCTTAAAAACCTTATAGCACTTTTGGAATCTTCTATTTGTGCTGGAAATTTATATTGAGGAGCGAGTCTATAATCTATTGAAACTACAATAAAACCAAAATTTCTAAACATATGAAATTCTGGATTGTTTCTAATATTTTCTTTTGAACCACTAACCCATGCTCCACCATGAATATACACAATACAAGGCAAAAGAGAATTTGCAAAATTTGGATAATATATATCAAATTTTAATTCAACTCCTTCAACCTTTTTATAAGTTATATTTTTTATATTTTTTCCTAAATTTGCTTCAACATAATCAATCAATCCATTTCCATCTGTGTCTTTTTTAAGAGGATTAAACATAAATTTATACTCTTCTTTTATTGTTAATGAATCATTATCATAATCACTATTTAAATTAATTGAGATTATTTTTATTTTATTTTGATCAGGAATCCATTCTATTTTATAATTTAATGCCTCAACAAAAACTCTTAATGGAACATAAGTTCTTCCTGAAATAATAATAGGCGGAACATCAAGTAATAATTTTTTATCATTAACAAAATAGTAGTTTGAGTTTATAAAAAATGAGATTTTAACAACACCTTTCAATGTATCAATATTAATATCTACTCTTTTTTCAGAACCATTCCAAAAAACTTTACCTCCGAGAATTTCTGTTATAAATCTTATTGGAACTAAAGTTCTTCCTTTTATAATTAAGGGTGGAGAATCAATTATAAATTTTTCATTATTGAAATATCCAAATTTTTCATTAACAAAAAGTTCAATTTTATTAAGGGCTTCTTCTGGCTGATTATCAATTTCAAAAAGAGTTTCAGGAACATATTTATTTTTATTATAATTTTCCTCCCATTCAATATATTCATTATACATTTCTGAAAATGTTGCCCATTTTATTTTTCCTTCCTTAACAAGAGGATCAACCACATTCTTTATAAAATCTTCAAGTAATTTAATTTGAAATTCTCCTGGATGAATAGTTATATGAAAAACATTTACTAAATTTTTAGATTTAACTGAAATAGACTTTAAGAGAAATTCTTTTAATTTATTAAACCACTCCTCATCGCTAATTTTGTTTTTATTTTTAAAAATTTCAGGATCATATAAACCCTCTGGAAGAAAAACTACATTTCCTTTAGGATCATGAATAACAAATTCATCAAGGTTAGCTGGTCCATCTGATGGCCTAAAAGGATTTATTCCAATAATCCTATAATCTGTCTCTTGAGTTTTGGGATTTTTATAATCACCAATAATTTTAATACCTGCACAAGATGCTGCTTTTAAAAGATCTTTATATAAATTTCCACCACTCATATATAAAATTTCATTTTTTACATTACATTTTTTAATTAAAGAGATCTCTTCTTTAATTACATTGCACCATTCATTAAAAGAAAGTAATTCAGAATTTTTTCCAAGATGAGCATCTTCATGAAAATGAAGCGCTATTTCATGTCCTCTTTTTTCAATATCACTAAGTAATGTCTCTTTTTTATTTATAATAACTTCTGTAAAAGGTGATTGAACTTGAATTGTTGCTTTACCATTATATTTTTCTATCATATCAAGAAAATTAAGTATATAATTTTTATGATTTTCAAATAATTGATCATTATAATAACCACCAACTTTTTGTAAATCTTTATTTTGAAATGTTGGACCGAGTGGTTCAATATGCATTCCAATTCCAAATAAAAGCGGTGAATTATTTTCATTTGTTTCACTTACTTTAGAAAGAATAATTTTACCATTATATCCTATAGATAAAATAATTAAAATTAAAAAAAATAAAATTTTATAATTTTTATTCATATATACCTCCTAATATAACTAATTTTTAGGAATTCCAAAGTGTTGAGCATTTACAAATCTTGCAATATCATGAAATGTTGAGTGAACAAAATCTCCAACTACAACAATTCCAAGTAGTGGATGATATACCATTCCATAATCAAATGCTCTATTATTTCCTAATCCAAGAAGATATGTCTTTTTAGGATCAGCGAAGGTACCAGTTGGATCTCTTAGAAGAAGTTGTATTACCTCATTGGGCCAATTTATTCCATCAGGTGAAAATGCAAATACATTATATTCTTGTAAATAACGAGCTAAAAGATAATATCCTTGTGGAGTAATTGCAATCGCTGGATCATGGAAATTAATATAAAGTTTATTAATATATTCCCAATGAAGTCCCTCGTCTTTAGACATAAAGAGCGCTAAACATCCTGGTCCTTTTCCATCAGATACAGTGAATATGCCAGCAAGTCTATTGTCTTTTAAACGAAAAACCCTTCCATGACCAATTTCAAGCCAAGGACTTTGAGGATCACCATTTTTGTTATCAATAACAACACCTTCATCTATAAATGTATATCCACCATCATTTGATATTGCAGATCTAATATGAAAATCTTTCGGAGCTCCTGGAGTTTTCAAAAGTTTTCCACAATTAGTAAAAAGTCTATATCTTCCATCTAAAAGTTTAATAACTGATGGTCCTTGTATTGCTCTCATTCGGTCGTTATCATCCTTTGCTCCCTCTATTGCTATTTCTTTATCTATCCAATTTAATCCATCATTAGATACAGCAACACGAATGCTATCTCCTATAGGGAGTGGTTGTGCCACATGATAATACATCCTCCATGTGCCATCTTCCATGATGTGAATATCTGGCATTCCAACCTCATGAATATTAACATTACCAACAGATTTTCCAAAAATTATCTTTTCAAAGTCATAGATTACTGAACCTGTAATAACAACTTTATTAAAAACTTGAGATTCTATAGATGGCATTATATTTACATCAAACTGATATACTTTTGCTTTAGGCATATCTGTAACAAAATATACACCTTCTTCTAAATTAAAATAACAATTACTAGGTATAGTTTTGCTTTTGTTTATCTTATAACTAGCAATAATATTATTAGTCTTTTTGTTTATCACAACAAATGTTTCTTCTCCATCTTCTTCTAAACAATTTCCAAACATTATATTATCTTTTATATCAAGTACTCTATCTATAAATTTCTCTGGTTGTCCTATGTTTAAAGGATTTATATTTACAGGATAAGGACCAAGATATATTTGTTTTGTAGATGGTAAAATTCTAAATATCTCCTGATTATATGTCTTAGGTTCAAGCCTCACTGGTACAGAGGCAATCTCTTTACCATTCATATCATATTGAATCAATTTACCCTGTTTATCAATATAAAGAAGAATGTATTTCCCATCATTTGATATTTGTACGTGCCACTCTCCAGGCCCTTCATCAAAAAGTGGAGTAGCTCCTTTTGGTTTTATTCTTTTACTCATTTTAGAATCAACATTAAGAATTACGAGATCTGCTGTCTCAGGAAACCCAGCCACAATAATTCCAGAATTCTCATTAAATGCCATATAACTCATTGTGTCTGATTTTGATCCTATTATGCCTAAAGATAATTTATCAATAACCTCAAATTTTTCTGTATCTATTACATATATTTTTGCTTCATAATGACTCATCACATACAATTTTTTTCTTGAAGGAGAAAAAGCCATATCTACAGGCCAACTGCCAGCAATTAGTGTATTAAACTCCCCTGTCTTTAAATTGTATCTATATATCTCACTACCACCAAGCCTGTTCATAATATACACTACATCTTTTTCTTTATCATATATTACTTCTTCAGCAGAAGATGCCACTCTATAAGTATTTTTTAATTTTCTTGAGTTCCAATCAATAATTGAAACACTAGCATCGCCACCATTACCAATACATAAATTGTTATGTGTTTTATCCAGTGCCATATTTTGTGCTTCAAATCTTACTTGAGTAGTAGATATATATTTCCCATCTTTTGCTCTATAAAAATCAACACATGATGGCTTACCACCTTCCTCTTTATTTGCATGGCCATCTTTAAATATTAAAGCAATTACACCTTTATAATACACCATAGAGTTTGGTAAATCTGCAATCTTTATGCTCCATAATTCTTTTCCTTTATTATCAATACAACTTAGTGCTTGACCTAAAAGATAAAAGTTTCCTTTTTCATCTATCGTAAACTCCTTTTCAGGTATTGTTCTTTTTGTTATTATAGAAATTATCTCGCTGATATTACCTTTATCTACATTTATTCTTGAGAATTTTAATATAGATTTACCTTTTTCACTAGACGACACAACAATTGATCTATAAAATTCAGACCAACAAAGGGATATTGGAGTATTAGTAAGCTTTATTTTTTTAATTTGAGAAAGTTGATCATTAAATACATATATAGCCTCTTCTTCCCTACATAGCACCAAAAGAAAACCAGAATTTTTATCAACTGCTATCTCAGGAAATATAAGTTTCTCATTTTTATTAGTAACATTTATCCCTTGATAAGAATATGTCCCTTTCTTTGAGCCAGATTTAAGATCAAAGGAACATATTCTTCCATCTGTTGTTACATAAAATAATGTTTTGGAGAGAGAAGATATTGCTAATTTTACATAATGTGTCCCAGAGAGTTCTGTATCAAAATAACGAAGTACTTTCCCAGAATCACTTGATACTTCATAAATACCACTAGTTAAAATACCTGTAAGGTAAATATTTCCAGTTGTTTCATCAACAGTAATATACATTCCTTTCAATATATTTGGAAAATTATGTCCTAACCTTAGAGAATTTATATCAATAATTCTTTTTAGAGTTAGCACCTTTAATTGATCAAGTTGAGGTTGTGGTAATTGTTGTTCACCTTCAGGTAATTTTATAAATATTTGAATAAAAAGTGAAACTGCTAAGAGCATTAAAATAAAAAAAATTATACCTTTTTTCAACCTCCGCCTCCTTCATTTATAAATACAAATTTTTGGATTTTTTTGTTACAAAATAAAATTTAATAAACCACCCATTAAAATTGCAAATATAATTTCAAAAATTGTTATAAGAAGGGCATTTAATAAACCAATTTCTCTTCTTAAAACTGCAAAAGTTGCAATGCATGGGAAATAAAAAAGTGTAACTATAGAATAAATTATAATCTGTTTTGGTGTCATAAAAGAAGTGACTTTCTCTGTTCCAAAAAGGGAGAAAAGCATTAAAAGAGTTAATTCTTTTCTTAAAATTCCAAAAATTAATGGAATTGATGTTAATGGAGGGAGACCTAAAAATTTTGTAAAAAATGGAGAAATTAAATTAACAAAATAGTTTAATATATTTGTTAAACTAAGTATTTGAAGTAAAAAACCTCCAAAAATGATAATTGGAAATGCAAAATAAATGAAATCTTTTATTCTAAACCACGATTGTCTTAAAACAATCTTTAATGATGGCTTTCTTAAAGGAGGCATCTCCATAATTAGACCATAACTTTTTCCAGGTACTAATAATGAGAAAATTTTCCCAACAATAAAAATGATAAGTATATCTATAATATAAACTATTAAAACATATTTAAAACCCAGAAAAACACCAACAAGACCAAGAATAACAATTGTTCTTGCACTACATGGCACAAGAGTAGCAAGAGTTGCAGTTAAAAATTTTTGCTTTTTTGTTTCAAGAATTCTTGATCCAAGAACTGCTGGAACATTGCATCCAAAACCAAGCATAAGTGGGAAAAATGCTTTTCCATGAAGACCAATAAAATGCATGAATGAATCAGTAAAAAATGCCATTCTTGCAAGGTATCCAGAATCTTCAAGAAGTGATAGAAGTATATAAAAAGGTATAAGATATGGAAGAGCAACTGAAAGTCCACCAATTACTCCATCTAAAATTCCATCAACAAAAATTTTTTTTGATAAATTTGAAATTGGTAAGTTAAGAAGAATAGTTTTTATTTTTTCAAATATTGTATCAAGAAAATCACTAATAATAGAACCAATACCAAAGATTGAATAAAATATTAAAAAGAGTAAGATTAGAAGTATTATATAACCAAAAAATGGGTGTAATAAAAATTTATCAAAATAATTTGAAAAATTAAATTTTTTTTCTTTTTTAATTAAAACTTCTCTTGTAATTTTATTACTCAAATTGTATTTTTCTTGGGTTAAAATAAGGGAAATTGGTTCCCCATGAATATTTTCAAGTTCTTGAGCAAGATTTTTTGCTTTTGAAATAATCTTTTCATCCTTAAATCTTTTTAGAACATCTTCATCATTTTCAAGTAGTTTAATTGCAAGCCATCTTTTTGGATATGAAGAATTTTCTGGAAGTTGATCCAGTAAAACTTTAATTCTTTCCTCAACCTCTTTCCCATACTTAATTTCAAATGGTTTAACTTTTATATCTTTCTCATAAATCTCAATACACTTTTCAATTAATTTATCTATTCCTTTATTTTCAATTGCTATAGTTGGAACAATTGGAACTCCTAAAATATTTTGAAGTTTATCTATATTAATTGTTAAACCAGTTTTTTCAAGTAAATCCATCTGATTTAGGGCAATTATTAAATTTACATTAAGTTCTATGAGTTGAAGAGTAAAAAATAGATTTCTCTCAAGATTAACTGCATCAACAACATTTATTACAAAATCTGGTTTTTCCTCTAAAATAAAATTTCTTGCAATTAACTCTTCTTCTGAATATGTTGAGAAAGAATAAATTCCTGGTAAATCAATGACTTTTATTTTATAACCTTTATAAATAAGATAACCCTCTTTTCTTTCAATTGTTTTTCCTGGCCAATTACCAATTATTTGATGAGATGCTGTCAATTGATTAAATATTACACTTTTACCTACATTTGCATTACCAGCAAGAGCGATTACGAACTCTTTTTTCTTACCCATATTTTTGAAACAACTCCTCTTCCAAGTGCGAGATTATAGCCTCTTACAGAAATCTCAATTGGTCCAAATGGTGCTTTTCTTAAAATTTTTATTTTTGTATTTGGAGTCAACCCAAGATCACATAATCTTTGAACAAAACCTCTACCACCTCTTATTAAAACAACCTCAACTTCTTCGCCTTCTTTTACCTCAGAAAGAGGAATTAAACTTTTATATTTATCTTCTTTTATGTGATGTTCAATTTCACAAGCCTTTTCATGAGCAAAATTTTCAGGTACTCCAATGTTTTTTAAAAAATCTTCAACAAACTCATGTTTATTTTTTATATCCTCTCCTTCAATTGATCCCTTTTCTGTTAATAATATTTTTCCATTCTCAATAATTATTTTGTTTTCATTAATAAGTGAATTTAATATCTCATCTAAATTTATAAAATTAAACTCCTTTTTTATCTCTTCTGTTGATGCTTCTCCTTTTTTTCTAAATAAATATTCTAAAATCTCTTCTTTTTCCTCTTTCATATATCAAATTCCTGAAAAATATTTTCAATTATATTTTACCATATAAATAAAAAGAGTAGAATTTAAAATTTTGAAAAAAATGATTTTTTTATTAAAATTTATTTATGAAGAGGCTAATAATCTTTATAACTTCTATATTAGGTTGGTTTATTATTATCTATTTAATAATACCACTTATTACTGCAATTGCATGGATTTTTTGGTCGCTTTTTATATATAAAAAATTATTTATAAAAGAAGAATTTAAAGGAACAATTTATGTTTTCTTTCTTCTTTTAATAATTAGTTTAATCTATTTTATTGTGCTTAAAGCATGGGCAAAATATAATTATAAAAAATATTATTTAAAAAACAAAAGAAATATAATTCCAATAAAAAACAATTATGAAAGGTTAGATATCAAAAAAATCGAATATTCAGGGGAAGAAATAGATGAACTTATTAAGATATTTTGTAATAAAAATAATACCTAACTTTTTATTTTGGTTTCCAGTTATAACAAGTATATTTTGGACAATCTCAGCAATTCACTTTTATAACACAAAAGAGAAAAAGGAGTATAAAATAGATGAAAAATCTTTACCTCCAGTTACAATTATTATTGCTGCTCATAACGAAGAGAAATTTATAAAAGATACACTTGAAGCATTAAAAAATTTAAATTATCCAAAATATGATGTAATTGTTGTTGATGATGCAAGTAAAGATAAAACTCCTAAAATCGTTGAAGAATATTTAAAATTTGAAAATTTTCATTTTATTAAATTAAATAAAAATGTAGGCAAAGCAATGGCAGTTAATATTGGAGTGCTTCATTCTAAAACAGATTTAGTTGTAGTGATTGATGCTGATACAATTTTAGATAAAGATTCACTTAAATATGTGGCTCATCATTTTAAAAAAATTCCAAGACTTGCTGCTGTTACTGGAAATCCAAGAGTTTTAAATAGAACAAATATATTAACATATATACAGACTGCTGAATTTAGTTCAATTATAAGTCTTCTTAAAAGATCACAAAGATCTATTGGGAGAATATTTACTGTTAGTGGAGCATTTACAACTTACAATAAAAATGTCCTTAAAGAGGTAGGGTGTTTTTCACATCTTACTGCAACTGAGGATATAGATATAACATGGAGAATAGAAAAAAATTTTTATAATGTTTTTTATGAACCAAAAGCTATTGCATGGATAAGAGTTCCAGAAAGTTTAAAAGAGTTAATAAGACAAAGAAAAAGATGGGCTCTTGGTGGATGGCATATGTTAAGAATACATTTTGATATTCTATTTAATTTTAAATATAAACGTCTCTTTATAGCATTTATCGAGTTTGTTTTAGCATACATTTGGAGTATTTTATTTATAGTTTTTTCTTTTCTTTGGATTCTTTCAAAATTATTTTTATATAAAGGATTTACAATTTCACCAATTCCAACTTGGTATGGAGCATTTATAAGTTTAGTTTGTCTTGTTCAATTTTTTGTATCTTCTCTACTTGATAAAAAATATGACAAAGGTATTTTTAAATATTATTTTTTTGTTGTTTGGTATCCAATAATATATTGGACTCTTAATCCAATTCTTGTATTTATAACACTAAAAGAAGGACTTTTTGGCATACTTGAAGGAAAAGGCATCTGGCATCCCCCAGACAGAAAAATTAAATTTTGAATGTTATAATTAATTTACTTAAGATGAAAACTTATTTTTTTAAGATATATGGAAGAGTACAGGGGGTTGGGTTTAGACCTTTCATTTATAAAATTGCAAAAGAGTTAGGTCTTAAAGGATATGTTTTAAATACCTCAAGTTGTGTTGAGGTTGCACTTCAAGGTGAAGCCTCTTTAATAAAAAAATTTATTGAAAAGATAAAAAATGATTCACCTCCACTTTCAAAAATTGAAAAGATAGAAGAATTTGAAATTAAAGAAGAAGAGTTTTTTGATTTTTACATAAAAGAGAGCAAAGAAGATAAAGGATTCAATTTTATTTCACCTGATATTGCAATATGTGATGATTGTCTCAAAGAACTTTTTAATCCAAATGATAGAAGATATAAATACCCATTTATAAATTGTACAAATTGTGGTCCAAGATATACTATAATTGAAGATCTTCCATATGATAGAGAAAAAACAACTATGAAGATCTTTAGAATGTGTGAATTATGTGAAAAAGAGTATAAAGATCCAACTTCAAGAAGATTTCACGCTCAACCCAATGCATGTTTTGATTGTGGTCCAGAAATTTGGATTGAAGATATAGAAGAAAAAAAAGTCACAAAGGTAAATGTTTTCAAAGAGATTTCAAAACTTTTAAGTATTGGAGAAATAATTCTAATTAAAGGAATTGGCGGATTTCATATTGCATGTGATGCAACAAATGATGAAACAGTAAAAAAATTGAGAGAAAGAAAAAAAAGACCAACAAAACCATTTGCACTTATGATGAAAGATATTGAACAGATTAAAAATTATTGTTTTGTTTCAGAAGAAGAGGAAGAAATTTTAATATCAAAAGAAAGGCCAATTGTTCTACTTAAAATAAAGAATTTAGGTGATTTAAGCCCTTTAGTTGCACCTGAAAATGAATATTTAGGAATTATGCTACCATATGCACCATATCACTATCTTATTTTTGAAGAATTCAATAAACCTTTAATTATGACAAGTGGAAATTTATCAGATGAGCCTATTATAAAAGATAATAGAGATGCAATTGAAAAGTTAAACCATATTTCAAAATATTTTGTTTTTCACGATAGAGAAATTAAACATAGAATTGATGATAGTGTAGTTTTTGTTGAAAAGAAGGAGTTAAATTTTATAAGAAGAGCAAGAGGTTATGCTCCAGACCCTATTAAAATTAATATTAATTTAAAACCAACACTATCTCTTGGTGGAGAACTCAAAAATACTTTTTCTCTTGGATACAAAAACTATGTTTTTATGAGCCCTCATATAGGAGACCTTAAAGATAAAGACACTCTTCAAGTTTATGAAGATACTATTTTTGAATTTATTAAACTCTTTAAAATAAATCCTGAAATTCTTGTTTGTGATCTTCATCCACAATATCTTTCAACGCAATTTGGAGAAAAATTTAAAAATCTTCTTGAAGTAAAATATATTCAACATCACAAAGCACACGCTTATAGTTTGCTCCTTGATAGAGAAATAAAAGACCTGTCTTTAATATTTGCTTTTGATGGTACAGGTTTTGGTGAGGATGAAAAAATTTGGGGAGGTGAAGTTTTTTTAGGAGATTTAGAAGGATTAAAGAGGGTTGCTCACATAAAGTATTTTCCTATGGCAAGAGGAGATTATACAATTGAATATCCAAAAAGAATTCTTTATACTTATCTTTCAAAATATTTACCAGAGGATTTAAGTAAATTTTCATATAAATTTACAAATCTTGAAATTGAAATATTTAAAAAAATGATCCAAAAAGGAGAAAATCTCATTGAAACATCTTCTATGGGAAGAATTTTTGATATGGTTTCAAGTTTACTTGATATAAAAGATAAGGTGAGTTTTGAGGGAGAGGCGGCAATTTCTCTTGAAATGATCTCATTAAAAAATGATACAAAAGATACTTATAAATATAAATTAATTTATGGGGACATGATTGAAATTGATTTTAAAAATGTTATAAAAGGAGTAATCGATGAAAAGGATATTTATCCAAAAGAGTATATCGGAAAAAAATTTCACAATACAATTGCTAAAATGATTTTTGATATTTCAAACATTTTTGAAGAAAAAGAAGGAATAAAAAATATTGGATTTAGTGGTGGTGTTTTTCAAAATCGACTTCTGATAAACTTAATATATGAATATTTTTATAAAACTCAATTTAAAATTTATTTTCATAAGAGAGTTCCAACAAATGATGGTGGAATATCTCTTGGTCAAATAATTTTAGGAAAGGAGTGAAATTTTATGTGCCTTGGTGTACCACTTAAAGTAATTAAAATAATAGACAATGAAAAAGCAATGGTTTCAATGGGAGAATCTTTTCTTGAAATAAACACAATTTTTACACCTGAAGTGAAAGAGGGAGATTATGTTATAGTTCATGCAGGTTTTTCGATTTCAATTCTTTCTGAAGAGGATGCAAAAGAGATAAATTCAATTTTAAGTGAATTAAAAAATGGAAACTAAACAAAAAGAGGCAATTTTAAAGATTTCAGAGTTAATTAAAAAAATATCTAAAAAAGAGAAAACAATTATGGAATTTTGTGGAACTCATACACATGAAATTTTTAGATTTGGAATAAGAGAACTTTTGCCTAAAAATATAAATCTTCTTTCTGGTCCAGGTTGCCCTGTGTGTGTAACATCACAAGAAGATATTGATTATATAATTAAAGTTTCTTATGAAGAAAATTTTGGAGTAATTACATTTGGAGATCTTGTTAATGTTAAGGGAAGTGAGATGAGTTTAAACGATTTAAGAATATTAGGAAGAGAGGTTCATATTGTCTATAATCCTTTTGATGCAATAAATATTGCATCAAAAAATAGAAATAAAAATTACATTTTGATAGGAATTGGTTTTGAAACAACAGCACCAAATTTAGGTTATACATTAATAAAAGCAAAAGAAATGAACCTTAAGAACCTTTTTTACTATTCATTAAATAAATTAACTCCTCCTGCTATGGAAGCAATACTTAAAATGGGTGAGGTTAAATTAAACGGAATAATAGGTCCAGGTCATGTATCAACAATTATTGGAAAAGAGGGTTGGATGAATGTTTTTAATGAATACAAAATACCTTTTGTAATTATGGGTTTTGAACCACTTGACTTGATTTATGGAATTTATCTTCTTGTTAAAATGATTGAAAATGATGAAGCAAAATTAATAAATGCTTATAAAAGGAGTGTAAAAGACGAAGGGAATAAAAAAGCAAAAGAGATTTTAAATAAGGTTTTTAAAGTTTCAGACGCGAATTGGAGAGGCTTTGGAACTCTCAAAAATAGTGGTTTATTTTTGAAGGATGAATTTGAAATTTTTGAGATAAGAAATTATTTTAAATATGAAATAAAAAGTAAAAAATTTTTGAGTTGTAGATGTGATGAAGTTATAAGAGGAGTTATAAAACCTTTTGAGTGTCCACTTTTTAAAAAAGTTTGTACTCCACATAATCCAGTCGGTCCCTGTATGGTTTCAAGTGAAGGTGCTTGTTCTGCATATTATCTTTATGGAGAAAATTAAAAATGAATGAAAAGATTACACTTTTTCATGGAAGCGGAGGAGAGGGAACAAAAATTCTTATTGATAAAATTTTAAAAGAGTTAAATAATGAAGTTCTCACAGAACTGCTTGACTCTGCAATATTAAATTTAAAAGAAACTATTGCTTTTACAACAGATTCTTATGTTATTTCCCCTCCATTTTTCAAAGGAGGAGATATTGGGAAATTAAGCATTTTTGGAACTGTAAATGATCTATCTGTCGTTGGGGCAGAGCCACTTTTTTTAAGTTTAAGTTTGATAATTGAAGAGGGTTTTGAATTAAGTGAGTTTGAAAGAATAATTGCATCTATTAAAGAAGCAAGTGAAATTGCAAAAGTAAAAATTGTCACTGGAGATACAAAAGTTGTGGAAAAAGGAAAAGGAGACAAAATTTTTATAAATACCTCTGGAATTGGGGTAATTAAAGAGAATAGAAATATAAGAAATAGAAAAATTGAGTGTGGAGATCTCATTTTAATAAATGGTGGAATAGGAGAACATGGTCTCTCAATTATGCTTGAAAGATTAGAAGTTAAAATAGGTGATGAAGTAAAATCTGATCTTGCTCCCTTGAACTCTTTAATTTTACCACTTTTAGATAATTTTAAAGGGATAAAATTTTTAAGAGATCCAACAAGGGGAGGAGTTGCAACTGTTTTAAATGAGATTTCAAAAAAATTTAATTTTGAAATTGAAATTTGGGAGGAAAATTTACCAATAAAAAATTGGGTTAAAGAAGCATCAAATATTCTTGGTATTGATCCATTATACACAGCAAATGAGGGAAAAGTTATTTTAGTTGTACAAAGGGATGAAGCGAAAAAAGTTTTAGAATTTTTAAGAAATCACCCTCTTGGAAAAGATGCAAATATAATTGGTGAAGTTAAGGGAAGCGGAGATAAAGTTTATTTAAAAACAGAAATAGGCACAAGAAGAATTTTAGACACATTAAAGAGGGATTTGCTTCCAAGAATTTGTTAAACATTAAACAATAACTTGAATTTATATTTTAAAATGAGTATAATTTTAGATATAAAAAATGCATGAATGGGCTTTAGCAGAAGCAGTAGTTGAATCATCATTAAACTTAATAAAAGAAAAAAAACTAGAAAAAGTTAATGAAATTTATATAAAAGTTGGAGAACTTCAAAATATTGATATTGAAATTTTTGATTTTGCCTTAAAAGAACTTATAAAACAAACTAATTTAGAAAATTCAAAGATAATTTATATAAATGAACCGGCTATATTAAAATGTAATTTGTGTGGAACTCAATGGAAATTTAAAGATAGTTTTGAAAAATTGAGTGATGAAGAAAAAGAAGCAATTCATTTTATCCCTGAAACTTTGCATATTTATATAAAGTGTCCAAATTGTTCAAGTTTTGATTTCGAAATTTTTAGTGGGAGAGGAGTTTTTTTAGAGGATATAAAATGAGTCTTGACCCAAGAGTTACCTATCTCGAAAAGAAATTAGATAGAATAAAAAGAGTTTGGGCAGTTGTAAGTGGAAAGGGAGGTGTAGGAAAAAGTACTATTGCATCAGTTATTTCACTGCTTTTAAAAGAAAAAGGGTTCAAGACAGGATTACTTGATTTAGATATTTATGGTCCATCTACTCATATCATTTTAGGAGTTAAAAATTTTAATCTAATTGAAGAAAAAGGCGTTCTTCCTCAAAATATAGATGGTTTAGAGTATCTTTCAATTTTATCTTTTACAAAAAATAAACCTTTTTCTTTAAGAGGAGATGAACTTACAGAAATTTTTCTTGAATTATTTACAATAACAAATTGGGGAGATCTTGATTTTTTAATAATTGACATGCCACCAGGACTTGGAGATACAACCTTAGACTTAATGAAATTTATCAAGAAAAGTGAATATTTACTTATATCAAATAGTTCAAGAGTTTCAATGGAAACTGTTTTAAAACTTTTTGAAATTTTAAAATATAACAATAAAAAAATTTTAGGTTTAATTGAAAATATGAAATTTTCTGATGATGAATTTGTTTTAAAAGAGTGTGAAAAAAGAGGTATAAATTATCTTGGAAGTTTAAACTTTTATTTTGATTTAGATTATTTATATGGAAATGTTTATGGTATCATTAATTCAGATTTATCACTATTTTTATATAAAATTTTAGAGAGAATTTTAAATCAAAACTTTTAAAGAGAGAGGGTGATTATGGAAAAGATTAAAATCAAAATTAATGACAATGAAGTTGAAGTAGAACAAGGAAAAACAATTCTTCAAGTCGCAAAAGAGTTGAATTTGCATATTCCTACCTTGTGTTATCTTGAACCTCTTTCACCTCAGGGAGCCTGTAGATTGTGTCTTGTTGAGGATAGGGGTAAACTTGTAACATCCTGCACCACTCCTGTTGCTCCAAATATGGATATTAAACTTGACACACCAAATGTTGTAAATTCAAGAAAATTGATTCTTCAACTTTTATTTACAGAAAGAAACCACTATTGTATGTATTGTGAACAATCTGGTAATTGCGAACTTCAAAATTTGGGTTATGAGTTTGGTTTAGATCATTTTGAATTCTCTACCTATGAGAAAAAATTTAGTATTGACAACTCACATGACTACATTATTATGGATCCAAATAGATGTGTCCTTTGTAGAAGATGTGTTAGAGCATGTTCAGAACTTGCAGGTCATTTTGTTTTAGGAGAGATGAATAGAGGTATTGAAACTCTTATAATTGCAGATATGAATGTTCCTCTTGGAGAATCAAGTTGTACATCATGTGGTTTGTGCGCACAAGTTTGTCCAACTGGAGCAATTGTTGATAAAAGAAGCGTTTATCTTGGAAAAGATGTTCAAACAGATATAATTTACTCAAACTGCAATGAATGTGCAGTAGGTTGTGGAACAAAAGTTTATAAAAAGAAAAACTCAAATTTCATTGTAAAAATTTATGGAGATATGGACTCAGAAATTAATGGCGGAGTTCTCTGCAAAATTGGAAGATTCTCTGCTCTATTTGATGAAAAGCCAAGAGTTATATCATCAAAAATTAAAGATGATTTTGGATTTAGAAAATTAGATTCAGATAAAATTATGAAATTAATCTCTGAAAAGATGGATGAACTGTATGTTTATGTTGATGGCTCACTTTTCAATGAAGAGTTAGAGTTAATCAAAAGTATTTTTAAAGACAAAGTTTACTCCCTATATCCAAACGAACCACAAATTCCATCAAATGTAACACTTAATGATCTAAAAAACGCAAATGAATTTATCGTTATTGGAGTTGATTTAAACAGAGAATTTGGAGTTATTGGATCTTTTGTAAAAAGAAAAGTTTTAGGTGGTGATGGGAAACTCGCAGTTTTTGATTCTAATTTTAACTCTCTCGCACAAATTTCTCATTATACATTCAATTTAAATGAACTAAAAGATGGCCTTGAGAAATTAAAAGAATTTAAATCTCCTATTGTAATTTATAAAGAGTTGCCTAAAGATATAATTGAAATTTTAAAAGGAAAGGAGAATTTAAAATACCTTTGGTTGCCACCTGAAACAAATTCAATTGGTTTAAACAAATTGAACATAAAGCATGAGATAAAAAATTCAAAAACAATACTTTTCTTTGGAGAAAACATTGAAGCATTAAAGAATTTTGATAAAAATACATTTATAATTGCTTTTACTCCATATGAACCAGAAGATCTTTTAAGAAGAGCAAATGTTATTGTTGGAATATCTAATGGATTCGAAAGAGATGGAACATTTTATAATCTTGATGGAAAACTCCTTAAAAAAGAAAAAATACTTTCTCCAAAATTTGAAACCCTTGATCTTAAAAAGTTTTTAAATGAATTTAAAAATGTAAGTTTAGTTAAATGAGGTGAGAGATGAAAAAAATAAAAGTTGCATCAATTTGGTGTGAGAGTTGTTCAGGGTGTCACATGTCTATTCTTGATATGGATGAGAGATTGGTTGAGTTAATAAATAAAGGACTTGAACTAAATGCAACACCAATCACAGATCTTAAAGTTCCAGATGATGATACAGATATTGGAATAATTGAAGGTGCAGTTGCAACAGATCACCATGAAGAGGAAGTTAAAATGATGAGAGAGAAGTGCAAGTTTATAGTTGCAATCGGAGATTGTGCAGTTTTTGGAGGAATTGTTACCATGAGAAATTATGTTCCTCTCAATGAACTTCTTAAAAGAGGTTATATTGAAACAGAAAGTACAGTTGATGGAAAAATTCCAACATCTCCTGAACTTGGAAAACATCTACCAAAAGTTAAAGCAGTTAATGAAGTTATTAAAGTTGACTACTATATTCCAGGATGTCCACCATCTGCAGATGCAATTTATCATGTATTAAAAGAAATTTTAGAGGGTAAAACACCTGTTTTAACAGGTGAACTACTAAAATATGAGTGATGAGGTGAGATTATGGATAAGAAAAAAATAACAATAAGTCCTGTAACAAGAATTGAAGGACATGCAAGAGTAACAATATTTTTAAATGATGATGGGAAAGTGGATGAGGCATATCTTCATATAGACCAATTTAGAGGATTTGAAAAGTTTTCTGAAGGTCGTTATTTTGCAGAAATGCCAGTTATTACCCCAAGAATTTGTGGAATATGTCCAATAAGCCACCACCTTGCATCTGCAAAAGCAACTGATGATATTTTAGGAGTTGAAATTCCTAAAGTTGCAAAACTTTTAAGAGAATTAATTCATATGGGTCAAATAATTCAATCACACTCAATGCACTTTTTTGAACTCGCAGGTCCAGATCTAATTTTAGGTTGGGATGCTGATCCAAGAATAAGAAATGTTGTTGGTTTAATTCAAGCAAATCCTGAACTTGCTCTTAAGGCTGTTAAATTAAGAAAATATGGTCAAAGAATAATTGAACTGGTTGCTGGAAGAAGAATACATCCAACATTTGCAATTCCAGGAGGAGTTAATCAAGCACTTTCAGAAGAGGCAAGAGACGAAATTTTATCAGGAATTGATGAGATGATCTCTTATATTCAAGAGGGAATAAAAATTGCACTTGATTTCATTGAGAAAAATAAAGAACTTTGTGATAAATTTGCTTCATTTCCAAGTGGATATATGGGTCTTGTTAAAGAAGATGGATCTTTAGAATTATATGATGGAAAAATTAGATTTATGGATAAGTTTGGAAATGTTGTAAAGGAGTTTAAAGAGAAATATTACTTAAAATATATTGGAGAAAGAGTCGAAGATTGGAGTTACCTTAAATTCCCATATTATAAACCCTTTGGATGGCCAGAAGGAGTCTATAGAGTTGGACCATTGGGAAGATTAAATGCTTCTGATAAAATATCAACTCCACTAGCAAATGAAGAGTTTAAGAAATATAAAGAAATGGATAATGGTAAACCAGTTGAAGGTTCAATTTACTATCATTATGCAAGATTAATTGAAACAATTTATGCACTTGAAAGAGCAAGAGAAATTTTAGAAGATCCAGAAGTGATGTCGAAAGACACATTTGTTACTGGAAAACCAACAAATGAGGAAGGAATAGGAGTTGTTGAGGCACCACGTGGAACACTTATTCACCACTATTGGGTTGATGAAAAAGGAACAATTGAAAAAGTAAATCTTATTGTTTCAACAGGACACAACAACTGGGCAATGAGTAAAGCAGTTGAACTTGTTGCAAAAGGTTTTATTGATGGTAAAAATTTAACTGAAGGAATGTTAAATAGAGTTGAAGGTGCAATTAGATGTTATGATCCATGTTTATCTTGCTCTACTCATGCAATAGGAAAAATGCCAATTGTTATTGAACTTTATGATAGTAAAGGAAATTTAATAAATTTTGTTAAAAGAGACTAAAAGAGTAATTTTAGTCGGATTTGGAAACGAATTTAGGAGAGATGACAGTTTAGGAATAAGGCTCCTGGACCTTATAGAAGATGAGAGAGTAGAAAAAATTAAGGTTCAGGAGCTTTCATATTCTATAATTGATGAGATAAAAGATTTTGACATTGTAATTTTCATTGATGCAAGCATTGAAGGGAATGATATAAATTTTAAAAAAATAGAAAAAAAAGAAAAATTTTCTCCATTAACACATCATATACCTCCGGAAGAACTTTTAATTTGGGCAGAATTTATAAATAAAAAAAAGTATGATTTTTATGTTTTATCAATAAGGGGTTATGATTTTGATTTTGGTGAAGAGTTATCGGAGAATGCAAAAAAAAATTTACAAAAAGGAGTCATATTTTTAAAAAATTTCTTAAAAAGTTTAAACATTTAATTTTAATAGATCCAAATCTTAAATATTAGATAAAATTAATTTAAGAAGATTTAGATTTATAATTTATTTGATTTAATTCTTTTTTTGGAGGATTTAGATGATTAATAAAATTAATGATTATTTTAAAGCGTGTTGTTATATAGCAGCAGGAATGATATACCTTCAGGATAATCCTCTTCTAAAGGAGCCATTAAGAAAAGAACATATTAAAAATAGATTACTTGGACATTGGGGAGCAAGTCCAGGTTTAAGTTTTGTTTATGTTCACTCAAATAGAGTCATTAATAAATATGAGATAAATGCTATCTTCATTCCAGGGCCTGGTCATGGCGCACCTGGTGTAATTGCGCCAGTTTATCTTGAGGGAACCTTAAGTGAAATTTATTCTGAATTTAGTCAAGATGAAAGAGGTCTTAAAAACCTATTTAAAGCATTTTCTTTTCCAGGAGGCTTCGGTAGCCATTGCACACCAGAACTTCCGGGATCAATTCAAGAGGGTGGAGAGTTAGGATATTCACTCTCACATGCATTTGGCGCAGTATTTGATAATAAAGATCTTATCGCTATAACTGTTGTTGGTGATGGAGAAGCAGAAACAGGGCCTCTTGCAACTTCATGGCATTCAAATAAATTTTTAAATCCAGTTACAGATGGAATGGTTTTACCAGTTTTACTTTTAAATGGTTATAAAATAAATAATCCAACTGTTTTATCAAGAATTGAAAATGAAGAACTTTTGTCTTTATTCAAAGGTTATGGATATGAACCTATTTTAGTGGAAGGAGTAGAAATATTAGATCTTCATGAAAAAATGATTAAAGCAATGGACTATTCAATTGAAAAAATTTTTTCAATTTGGGATTCAACAAGAAAAAGTGGAAATCCTAAAAGATATCCATATCCTATGATAATTTTAAAAATTCCTAAAGGTATTACTGCTCCAAAAAAATATAGAAACTACTTTATTGAAGGGTATTGGAGATCACATCAAGTTCCATTCCAAGACGCAAAAGAAAATGAAGAAAGTTTAAAAAAGTTAGAAGAGTGGCTTTTAAGTTATGAACCAAATAAATTATTTGATGAGAAGGGATCTTTAAGAGAAGATTTAAAAGAGTTATCACCAAAAGGAAACAAAAGAATGAGTGCAAATCCGATTACAAATTGTGGATTAATTCGAAAAAGTTTAATTTTACCAGAAGTTTATAATTTTAAAGTTGATGTAAAAGAAAGGGTTAAAGACACATTTGAAAATACAAAACCTCTTGGTTTATTTTTAAAAGAGGTGATAAATTTAAATAGAAATAATTTTAGAGTTTTTGGACCAGATGAAACAAAATCAAATAGGTTAGATGCAACTTTTGAATTTGGAAAAGTTTGGATGGCAAAAACTCTTCCAGAAGATTTAGATGAAGGATATCTTTCACCTTATGGTAGAGTTATGGAATATCTTTCAGAACACACTATTGAGGGATGGCTTGAAGGATATCTTTTAACAGGAAGACATGGTTTTTTAAACACTTACGAAGGTTTCTCTCAAATTATCTCTTCTATGGTTAATCAATTTGGCAAGTGGATTGATATATCAACTGATGTATCTTGGAGGGCACCAATTTCATCTTTAAATTTACTCCTAACATCTGTTGTTTGGAGGCAGGATCATAATGGTTTTACTCATCAAGATCCAGGATTTATAAATTCAATTGTGGATAAATGGCCAAATGTTGTGAGAGTTTATTTTCCACCAGATGCAAACACTCTTTTATGGGTTGTATGGCATGCACTTCAAACAACAAACAGAATTAATATTATAGTTATTGATAAACAAAAACACCCTCAATATCTTACAATTGATGAAGCAAAAAAACATGCAACAAAAGGTATTGGAATTTGGGATTTTGCATCAACTTATCCAAATGAAGAACCAGATGTTTGCATTGCAAGTTGTGGTGATATACCTACAAAAGAGGCAATATACGCAGTAAATATTTTAAAAGAGAATTTTAAAGATTTAAAAATTAGATTTATTAATGTTTTAAATCTTTTTACTCTAACCCCTAATTCAGAACATCCAGATGGACTAAGTGATAAAGAGTTCGACTCATATTTTACAAAAGATAAGCCAATAATTTTTAATTTTCACGGTTATCCATGGTTAATTCATAGGTTAACTTATAGAAGAACAAATCACAAGAATCTACATGTAAGAGGATATAGAGAAAATAGAAAAATTGGAATTGACTCATCATATCTTGCCTCATTTCTAAAAGGAAGAGGAGGAATTACAACTCCACTTCAACTTGCAATTTTAAATCAAATAGATAGATATAGTATCGCAATTGATGTTATTGAGAGAGTAGAAAAAATTAGGGAAAAGGGTGCAAATTTAAAAGACAAATTAAAAGACATGCAAATAGAAGCACTTGATTATGCATATAAAAATGGAATAGATAAAGAGAGTTAAAAAATAATTGAATCAAAATTTTCTTGAAGTTCTTTTTTGTTGAATAAACCTTTTATATCAACAATTAAAGCATCTTTTTTTATAAAGTTTTTTAAATCTTCTATTTTTAAATTTTCATAATCTTTTTGAATTACACTTATTACAACAACATCTGCATCTTTAATTGCTAAATTTAAATCACTTATTTTTTCTTTTAGATCAATTTCAACCATATTATCATAAGCAACTATCTCTTTGAAATATTTTTTTGAAATTTTTAAAAATTTTAAAGATGGACTCTCTCTTGTATCTTTTGAATAATCTTTCATTGCAAGACCAATAAGAGCAAGTTTTGAATTTTTAGGATCTTTTCCTTTTTTATTTAATTTATCAATAATCAATTTTAAAACTCTTTTTGGCATATTATCATTTATTTTTCTTCCTAATTCAAAAATAGAAAGGTCTTTTTTATTTATTTTTACGCTCTCTTTTAAATAGTAATAAGCATAAGGTAGGCAATGACCTCCAACTCCAAGTCCAGGAGAAAGAAGACTTTTCACTCTTTTATGAGTTTTTGCAGCCTCAATAACTTCATTTGGAATTATATCCATATTTAATAAAATATTTGCTAAAGAATTTACCATAGCAATATTTAAATCTCTTTGAAGATTTTCAATTATTTTTGATGCTTCTGCAATTTCAACTTTGTTAACAATATGATATTCTCCATTAAAGTTTGACTTAAAGAAATTAAGGGTTTTTTCAATGCTCTTTTCTCCTATACCACCAATCAATGTTGTCATATTAATTAATTCCTCAAACGCTTTTCCTTCTGCCATTCTTTCAGGAACATAAGATAAATAAAAATCTTTCTCAACTTTTAATCCAGAATAACCTTCAAGAAGGGGTAAAACCAATTTTCTTGTTGTGCCTATTGGAACTGTGCTTCTTAAAATAATAAGAGTATCCTTTTTTAAATTTTTCCCAATATTTTCAATTCCATTAATTAAAAAATCATAATTAATCTCTTTGTTTCTTTTTAAAGGAAGAGGAATTGTTATCATAATAATTTCAGAATTTAATATTGCTTCTTTAAAATCTATTGTTGGAATAAAATTTCCTTTTTTAATTTCATCTAAAACTATCTCATCAATGCTTTTATCATTATAAAATTCAAAAAGTGAAGTTTTTCCAGATTTTATATCTTCAATTCTTTTCTTATTTATATCAACTCCATATACTTTAAGACCCTTCATACTTAAAATAAGCGAGAGTGGAAGACCAACAGCGCCAAGACCAAAAACAGAAATCATTAAAGAACTCCTCCTTCTTTTAAAGATTCTATAAAAATTTTTGATAAGTTTTCCATTGAAAATTTATCTATCTCTTCTTTATTATATTTAACTTCAACTCCATTTAAATAATCTAAATAGATTTTTTTCAAAGTCTCCTTTATTTTATCAACATCATCGGGTTCAACAATATCTTTTACGCCACATCTTGATAAAATATCTTTACACTCTCCATCTGGTACAAGTGCAATTATTCTTCTTCCACTACCTAAATATTCAAAAGTTTTTTGTGGAACAGTTACCTCACCGCCTCTTCCAAGGAATAAGAAAAGTAGGCTTGATCCAAGAATATAACTTATTGCATCTTTATGTGGAAGAAACCCAGAAATTTTAACAAAATCACTTAAATTCATCTCATCTACAATTTTTTTAACATTCTCTTCAAATGGCGAAAGTATATAAACTTTTGCATCTTTTTTAAATTTTTCATTTTCATTGATTAGAAGTTGAAATGCTTTTAAAAAGAAAACTGGAGTTTGCAAAGAGTAAAAACTTCCAATGTAAGAGATTGAAAAACCATCTAATTTTTTACTTTCAACTTCAAAATCTTTTTTATCAAACCCTCCATAAACAATTTTTATCTTATTTTCATTTAGAAATGCAAACTCTTTGAGTAAAACTTTCTTAAATGATTCTGTTACAACAACTATTAAATCACACTCTTTCAAACATTTTTCTTCAACTTTTCTATTTTTAATTTTTGATGATAGAGAATATTCTATAAATGGATTCTCAGACCAAAGATCTCTTAGATCCATAACCCATTTAATATTTATTCTTTTCTTTAAATTTAAACCAATAAGATGAGTTGAGTGTGGAGGACCAGATGTTATAACAATATTAATTTTCTCTTTTTCAATAATTTTCTTTGCTTCTTTAAAAGCATCTTTTACCCATTTTATCTTATCATCTGGGATAAATAATTTTAATCTTAACTTTGTTAAAAGAGAACTCTTTAATACTCTATATTTATCCAAGATATCTTTCTCTTCCTTTTTTTCTCTTTTTAAAACTCTATATAAAAATTTAGGTATAAAAATTCGTGGATCTTTAAATTTAACTCTAATCACCTTTACATCTTCTGGAATTCTTGAAGAGTCATCTCTATATTTATATGTTGGATAATCGCTTGTTAAAAGATATTTTTCATAATCTTTTATATATTTTAAAAGTTTTATGACTCTTTCACCACCACCACTTCCAATTGGGGGAGAAAAAAATGAAACAAAAAGAATTTTTTTCATCTAATAACCTCTTTATAAACATTAAATGTTTTTTCAATCATATTTTCTTTTGTAAATTTTTCTGATACCTTTTTTCTATTTCTCTCTCCAAACTCCTTTCTTTTATCTTCATCTAAAAAATATAATATCTTTCCAACAAAATCCTCTTTATTCAACTTTTTTATTATAAATCCATTTATTCCATCTTCAACAATATCTCTTACACCTAAGGAGTCAAAAGTGATAACTGGAAGAGAAGATGACATTGCCTCAAGAGTCACGATTGAAAAACCCTCTTTAATTGATGGAAGAACAAATACATCAAAAATTCCATAAATTTTTCTCACATCACTTCTAAATCCAAGCAAAAGAACATTTTTAGATAAATTTAACTTTTCGATTCTCCTTTCAACATCTTTTCTTAAAGAACCATCTCCAACAATAATAAGTTTTGCATTTTTAATCTCTTTTGAGATCAAAGAAAAGATTTCAATTAAAAAGAGTGGATTTTTTACTCTCTCAAGCCTCATAACAGTTCCAATAACAAAATCACTTTTTTTCAAACCAAAATCTTCCTTTTTATAAAAATTATCATTTAATTCTATACCAAGATTAATTAATTTAATTTCTTTTTTATATCCTCTATTTAAAATATATTCTTTTAATGAATTAGAAGGAACAATTATCAACTCTGCGACTTTAAGAGTAAGATCATCAATTTTTTCAAAAAAGAGACCTTTAATTTTTGTGCTATAATCTTCATTCATAAAACTTGTATAAGATGAAATAGATTTTATATTTAATTTTTTAGATATAACTCTTCCATAAAAATTTCCTCTAAAACCATAAGTGTGAATTAGATCAAGTCTTTCATCTTCTACTACTTTTCCTATTTCTTTAAAATTTAAAATTTCCTTAAATAAGTATTGTCTAAAACCACTCTCCTTTATTTCATTAAAAAGAACCCCTTTATAAAAATTAAAAAACACAAATTCAAATTCTTTTCTTAACTCTTTTGCTATAGACATAACTTGATATCTTGACCCCCCTTTTTCACCACCACTTATAAAAATTCCAATTTTTTTCATTCTTTTTTAAATGAAAATAAAATAGAAACTAAACTCCACATTGTCGCACTTAATATTGGAATTTCCCATAGGTTTTCTGTAATATTGTTTAAGAAAAACGCAACTAAACCTAAAAAAATCCCTAAAGAAATCATCTTTTCTTTTTCATTTTTTAAGTTTATCAAATTTGAAACTCCTTTTCTTAAAATTGAAAAAATAAGATAAATAAAAGATATAAAACCAACAAATCCTGTTTCAACAAGTGTTTTTAAATAGTAGTTATCAACATAAAGACCTTCAAACATTCCTAACCTACTTGCAACTGCTCCTCCAAATCCACCTGGACCAACACCAAAAATTGGTTTTAATGAGAAAATCATTATTGCAAGATTCCATCTAAAAAGTCTCCCATAAGTTTTTGCTTTTTCAAGATAAATTGGAGATAAAAGATTTAAAAATCTAATTCTAATTTGGGGTATGGAAAATGCAATTATAATAAAAAATATTAAAACAAGAAAGTATCTTTTATCTTTATACAAAAGGGTAAAAAGTAAAAATGAAAATATAATTGAGATTTGTGCTGCCCTTGTTAATGTGAAAAGAAGAGCAAATAAAGATAAACCAAGAACAAAAAGATAATATAATTTTTTAATAAGTTTTTTTTCTGAAAGAAACATTGTAAATATAAGAGGAATTAAAAGAATCAGATATCCTGCAAAAGCATTTGGTGAACCAAAAATTGAATATGCCCTTGTTGAAATTGTAACCTCAAGATCTTTGTCAACCCAAGACGAAGGAATTGGAACTCTTGCAATATATTGATAAATTCCATAAAGAGAAAGAAAAAGGAGTGAGATTGATGATAAATTAATGAAAATTTCAACATCCTTTTTATCATCTATAAAATTAACTACAATTAAAAAGAAAAGAAACATTTCTAGATAACTTCTTATTCCATCGAAAGCAATTCTTGTATCAATTTTTGTAAAATAAGAGGATAAAAGAAGAACAAAAAGAAAAACAAATACTGGATAAATAATTTCTGTGAATTTTATCTTTTGAGTTTTGGATCTTAGTAAAAAAATTAAAATTAAAAGAAAAATGAAGGCTTCATCCCATATAGATGAAAATGGGGGAAAAGAGTTTCTTATAAAAAAATCAAGTAGAGGATAGAAAGGAATTAAATAAAATAAAAATTTATATGGAAAATAGTAAAAAAGAAGTGGTAGCGAAAAAACAAATCCAAATTGAGGTTTAATTAAAAAAGAAATAACTGTTAAAAAGGTGAAAAAAATTGTTCCTATTTCAATCATTCTTGCCGCCAAATAATCTAAAGATAAAAGAGTTCTTTATTAAATCTTCATTTATAAAAATAGAAATAAAAATAAAATACAAAAGAAAAAGAAGTAAAAGTTTTATCATAAAAGATTGAATCTTTAAAATATATGGAATAGATAAGATTATAAAAAATATTAAAACACTTTTATAATTACCATTATATTTAATTTTAAAAATATTTAAATTTAAAGAGAGATCTTCGTCTTCTTTTTTTAAAATTTTAAATATAAAACTTTCATAATAAAAATCCTTAATTAAATTAAATACCTTTGATATAAAACTTTCACTGTATAACTCTCCTAAAAGTGTCAAAAATTTATTGATAAAACTCTCATCTATTAAATTTCTTAAATTTTCATTAATCTTTAAGGTATTCATCTACTATATTTTTTATTTTATCATAGTCTAAAATATAATATGAAAGACCGTTTTTCCAATCAATAGTTCCTGGAAGAGTAAAAGATATCATGTCTTCTTCCTTAATATTTTTAACAATAAGACCCAATTTTATTATTTGAGTTGGCTCAAGATTCGTTTTAACCCAATTTTTAAGTTCTAGTAAAGCCTTTTGAAGTCTTAAAGTATTTGAAAGTCCAAGTGCTTGTTTTATTAGTGCCTTTATAAATTTCTGTTGTCTCTCCATTCTTCCAATATCTCCAGTTTCATCCATTCTGAATCTAACATATTCAAGTGCTTTCTCGCCATTTAAATGTTGCAACCCCTTTTTAAGATGAATTTTTACATCTCCAAGATAAGATTCATAATCCATATCTTTTTCTACATCAATTGTTATGCCACCAATTAAATCTATCATTTTTACAAACCCTTCAAAGTTAACTTCAACATAATATGGAATTTCTATACTTAAAATAGATTCTACTGTTTTAATTAAAAGTGGAACTCCTCCATAAGAGTGAGCATGAGCCAATTTTTCATCTCCTTCATAACCTGGAAGTGTAACAAGAGAATCTCTTGGAAGAGAAATAAGAACTAACTTTTTATTGACTGGATCAATAGATAAAAGTAAATTAGTATCAGATCTTGACATCTCATCTTCATATCTTTGATCTATTCCAACAAGCAAAATATTAATTTTTTTACTCCAATCAATTTCTTTTGGAGGAACTATATTTTCATCATTTTCATCAACCTTTGGATTTATTGAAGATAAAATGTAATATGTGTAACCAATAAATGACACAATTAAAACAATTAAAACTATTAAAATAATAGTTAATATCTTTTTAACTTTTTTCATCTATTCCACCTCTAATTCTATCAAGTTCTAACTTTAAACTTTTATAATCTTTAAAATATAATACTGAAAAATATATTAAAAGTGTTACAAAAATCACTATTCCAACTTGCATAAGTTGTCCATATTTTGAAATTGTATAACCATTTTTATCTAAATAGTTTGATATTAAAAGGGAAATTAAAGTTGCTATTAGAGAGTATGCTGAAATTTTTATAAAATTTATTAAAAACTCTTTTAAACTTAATGTTTTAAGTTTTTTAAATAAAATTCCAAATAAAAGAATAAATTGAAATATGCTTGCAAGAGATGCTCCAAGCGGAATTCCTGAAAGACCAATTATTTTTGAGTTTAATAAATATAAAGAAATCTGTATAATAATTGTTATGATGCTTATTATAACTGGTGTTATTGTGTCTTTAAATGAATAATAAACTCTTACAAGAAGCGATGTCATACCCCAAAATGGTAGACCTATTGAATAAAAAATAAGAAGAGATGAAACAACTTTTGTTGCGTTTTCAGTAAACATGCCTTGTTCAAAAAGAAGTCTTATAATAGGATATGAAAATAAAATTAAACCAACTGATGATGGAATCATAAGATAAAGAATAAATTTTAAACCAAATTGTATTGTTTTTGAAAGTCTCTCGAACTCTTTTTTTGACACAAGTTGAGAAAGTGTTGGAAAGATTATTAATGATACAACGAAAGCAAAAATTCCAAGAGGAAGTTGAGATACTTTAAAAGCATAATCAAGCGAAGATATTGCTCCTTCGCCAAAATATGAACCAATTGATTTTTCAAAAATTGGAGTTATATATCCAAAAGTTGAATTTATTAAAATTGGAACTGCAAGAATTCCAATTTTTCTTACATATTGATTCTTTAGATTAAATATTAATTTATATTTCCAACCCTTTTTTATAACAAAAGGAACTTGTATTAAAAGTTGGAGTATTGCACCAATTATAGCACCATAAATAATTGCATATGGACCATAAAATTTAGTTAAAAAAATAAGAGATGCAACTATTGAAATATTATAAAGGACACCGCCTATTCCAGGAATTATAAAAGATTCATAAGTGTTGTGAAATCCACTAAAAAGTGATGCCCATGCAAGAATTAACATTTGAGGTATAAGATATAAAAATAAAGAATTTGCTAAAGTTTTCATTTCTTCACTTGCATGTGGTGCCATTAGATGAATTAGCTCTTTTGAAAAAATAAAAAATAAAAATGATAAAATAACAAAAATAATTCCAATAACATTAAACAAGATATTGAAAGTTTCCCACATATCTTTTTCTTTTTTCTCAATAAGAAAATCTGTAAAAACAGGAATGAATATTGCAGACAAAAGTCCTGCCACAAGAAGGTGAGAGATTGTTAAAGGAATGTATGTTGAAATTTTAATTGCATCAGATTGAAAGGTTGTACCAAAAAAATAAGCAATAACTTCTTCTCTTATAAAGCCTAAAATTCTTGTAATTAGGGTGATAAGAATCATTATGAAACTAATTGAAATTAACCTTTTACCTCTCAAAAGTGACTTCCTCCAAAAATTTTTGGATAAAAATAATCAATATCTTTTTCTCTCTATTCATCACTCATAAAATTTTATTCAATTTCTCCCCCTTTGTCAAATAATATAAAAACCTAATATAAATTATTTAATATTCTATAACACTAAAAGATAAAACGAGCATCTATTAATTACAAATCAGAATCACAAATCAGATGACACAATATATGATAGATTATTTTAAATTTTCAAATATGTTATGGATTTATATATTTGCTTGACAAATTTTAAAAATTTTATTAAAATATTTAAAATAAAACATTGGAGGTATAAAATGAATAAAAAATTAATTTTTGTTTTGATATTATTAATAATTTTAATAACTTTTAATTTTTATTTTATTAATGCAGAAAATACTAAAAATTCTGTTATTGCAAAAAAAAATGATAATATAGAATATATTATATTACGACCTCCATGGGATTTTACGAAATATTATTTACATCCCTCAACATATGATAACCATAAAGAAGGTACTAAGGACAAAGCAGTTGATTTTTATTTTAAGCCTGATTATAATAAACCAAATATATATATATATGAAAGAGAGGGTGAGTCAGGTATTGAAGTTTTATCTTCAAATAAAGGTAAAGTTTATATTAATTTATATGTACAATTTACAAAAAATGAAAACGAATATCAAGGAGGAAAATGGGATGATATTCAAATAATTAAACAAAACGATAATTTATTAAGTATTAATAAGTTTCCAGAGGGTTCATTTAAATTTAAAAAAGATAATAAAATTTATTATATAGATATGGAATTATTTGTTGAAGATGAAAGTTCAAACCTTAGAACTTATTATGTTCATTTAAAAATAGATCCCAAGTTTTTTGAGTATATTAAAGAAAAAATAAAATCAAAAATAATAGAATGTTTTATAAATAATGGGAAATTTAGTAATTTACAAAATTATATTAAAATTTATACAGAGAAAGATATAAATAGTGGTGAAATTTTAGGTACTATTGACAAGTTTGGTAATGCAGATAAGCCTCATTTACATTTTGAAGTTTGGACAAAGACAGATAATTATTCTATTTCTGCTATTTCTTTAAATAAAATAAAATTTAAATATACTGATCAATATTATGAAAAAATTTTTGAAAATGAAGAAAAAAAAACTATTAATAATAAAAATTATTATTTTTATCCTTCTATGCCTCGTAAATATCAATTATTTATATCCTCAAATTTTACAAGCCAAATTAAAGGTTATCCATTAACTATAACTGCAAAAGTTGTTGATTTTAAAAATCAAGGTATCCCAAATGTAAAAATATATTGTGATGATCCAATTATGCAACAATGTGGTATTTTTGGAATAACGAATATAGATGGAACTATTACTAAAACATATATTACTTCTATTATTGAACCAGGTATATATACTTTTAAATTTTATTCGAATATTACTAATGAAATTTTTTATACAATTAATATTAAAAATTATTATTCTTTATATAATACTAATAATACAAAAATTTGCAATTCTAATGATAATGAAATAATTTTACCCAATATAAAAATTACTTTAGGATCTTATTCAAATTTGACTGAAGATAATATTATTTATAGCAAAAAATGTGGTAGTGTACCAAGACCTAATTCTAATCAAATGAGAGATTCTTTATTTACTAATATATTACCCTTTTTAGATGATTGGATGAAAAATTTTAATAAAAATCCAGCAAATAATGTTGCAGTTGCACTTGCTATTACTGCTTGTGTCTCAGAACCTGTAAGTATACCAATATCTTGTCCTGCTGCTGTTATAATGGCTATAAAAGCAGGTATAAAAAATACAATAATTACTTATGGAAATAGAATTATAGATAATTCAAATCTTTCTAATGAAGAAAAAAATAATATTAAATTATTTTTATCAACTCAAACAACATTACTTTCTCTTATAACTCTTGATCCCGATTCTGTAATAGCACCTTTAGGTGTAATAGGTTCAAGTTGGTCTGCAGTTCAATCAATTGTTGAATATAAGAAAGATGATTTTGGTAAAATTATATCTTTAATATTAATTGGTATTACTAAAAATGATGGACCGCCCAATTCAGTTATTGGTATAAGAGCAATATCAACTACTTCAAATATATCAACTCAAATAACAACGCTCTCCAATAATACCCCTATACCTAATTTATCTGATAGTAAAGATGGTAAGAAATATTTTAAAATTACTGTTCCATCAGGTTCATCTAAACTTGTAATAAAAACATCAGGTGGCTCAGGGGATGTAGATCTTTATGTTAAATATGGTTCAATTCCTGATTTAAATAATTATGATAAAAGACCATATTTAAATGGGAATGATGAATTGGTTGAAATAAACAATCCTCAGTTAGGCGATTGGTATATAATGCTTCATGGTTATAAAGCGTACTCTGGGGTAACACTTGTGGCTTATTATTCTTCTACTACTAATTATGGTATTATGTCAGTATCACCACCATCTTGGTCACCAACGGTTAATTCTGGAACTTCAACTTATCAAACATTTAATGTATCAGCATCCAATGGAAATTTAGTAAAAGTTACTATTGAGAAAATAGAAGGTCCTAACTGGTTAACAATATCAAATGTAGATCTTGGAGACATTATAAGTGGCACAAATAAAACATTTAATTTAATAATCTCACCACCTATAGGTTTGAGTGGAAATTATCGGTATAAAGTTGGAGTAAAATGTTTGTATGGAACACCAACAAATATTGATATAACTGGAAATATAAATGTAGTATCTCAAAATCAAATACAAATAACAACGCTCTCCAATAATACCCCTATACCTAATTTATCTGATAGTAAAGATGGTAAGAAATATTTTAAAATTACTGTTCCATCAGGTTCATCTAAACTTGTAATAAAAACATCAGGTGGCTCAGGGGATGTAGATCTTTATGTTAAATATGGTTCAATTCCTGATTTAAATAATTATGATAAAAGACCATATTTAAATGGGAATGATGAATTGGTTGAAATAAACAATCCTCAGTTAGGCGATTGGTATATAATGCTTCATGGTTATAAAGCGTACTCTGGGGTAACACTTGTGGCTTATTATTCTTCTACTACTAATGTGACACTTGGACAGGTTCAATTATTAAGCCCTGCAAATGGAGTAACGCTACCACCTGGTAATATAACTTTTAAATGGAGTTCAGTTAATAATGCAACAAAATATGAATTTATACTATACAATCACTTAGGACAAATTGCATTAGATACAACCACTACTAATTTGTATATAACTGTTACCCTTAATATTGAAGAAACAGTTACTTGGAAAGTGAGAGCAGGTGATAATAGTGGTAATTGGGGACCCTGGTCTAATATATGGAGCGTGATTATAAAATCTAATGTGACACTTGGACAGGTTCAATTATTAAGCCCTGCAAATGGAGTAACGCTACCACCTGGTAATATAACTTTTAAATGGAGTTCAGTTAATAATGCAACAAAATATGAATTTATACTATACAATCACTTAGGACAAATTGCATTAGATACAACCACTACTAATTTGTATATAACTGTTACCCTTAATATTGAAGAAACAGTTACTTGGAAAGTGAGAGCAGGTGATAATAGTGGTAATTGGGGACCCTGGTCTAATATATGGAGCGTGATTATAAAATCTAATGTGACACCTAATGTTACACTAACACTTTATATTCATGAAAATAGTGTAAATGGTCCTATTTTAGCAGGAGCTAGAGTAACTGGTAAAGACGGAGGAGGTAACTATTTTGACCAAACAACAAATTCAAATGGTTATGTGAAAATAACAGGAGCTCCTGGTAATTGGACTTTTACAGCATCTAAAAGTGGTTATAAAACAACTACTTGGAATCAGGATATAACTACTGATTGTGAGAAACATGGTTATTTAGTGAAAGATGTACAAATAACCAAACCATCACCTCCTCAAAATTTAACTGCTGAAGTAGTTTATGATAAAACAACAAGAAAAGCGGGTATTAAAATTTCTTGGAGCCCACCGTCAAATGATGGCGGCTCGTCAATAATAAAATATAAAGTGTATAGAAAAGAAGAAAATGGATCTTATGTATTTATAAAAGATATAGATTCTCAAGATATATATTTTAGGGATTGGGGTGTAACTCTTGGAAAAAAATATTTTTATAAAGTAACTGCTGTAAATTCTGCCGGTGAAAGTGAACCTTCAAATGAAAAAGATATTTATGTTGGTGTTTTAGTAAAGACAACAGCAAATTTAAATGTAAGATCTTCTCCAAGTTTAAATGGTTCAATTATAATTACATTGCCTCCAAACTATTACGGTTTAGTTGTGGGTGGTCCAATTTTTGCAGATAATTATTGGTGGTGGTATTGCTTATGGGTGTATAATAATAATACATATTACGGTTGGTCTGTAGAAAACTATTTATGGTTTTATAGCGGAAATTTAAATAAAATCTTATACATAAATAAAAATTTTATTATAATAACTTATATTTTAAATAAAAAGAGTAGAGATTTTCTCTGTTATAATAATAAAATTACTCTTTCGGATATATTATTTTAATTGTTTTTGTTATTGGATCCCAACTTACATCACAACCAAGGTTTTCTGCAACAAAACGCACTGGAAGCATTGTTCTGCCATTAACAATTAAAGGTGTAACTTTTGGATTGTTTGGATCAATTGGTGTATTAAATCCATTAACTTTTGCAATGTTTTTTCCTATCCATAGTTCAATTAAAATATCTTTAAATAAAATTGTAACTTTTTTCTCTTGAGAATCCCATAAAGTTTCACCACCAAGTGGTTCCACTATATATCTTATTGGTAGATAAGTTCTTCCTTCTATTATTTTTGGCGCAACATCTATCTCTTTATCTAGACCATTAATATTTATGTATCTATTTCCTACTTGTAATATAATAGTAATTCTCTTAATATATTTTATTGTATATTTTTTACTTATCTTATTCCCTGCATTATCTTCTGATTCAATTAGAATATTATTTGTTCCTTCAGATAGATTTAAAGAATATGAGAATTTATTATCTAAAGAGATTGAGATGTTAATATTGTTGATTTTAAGATATTTTACTCCAGAAATGTTATCTACTATTGAACCAGATATAAGAAGAGTTGGTTCATTTGTCTCATTTGGTATATTAACTGAAATTTGAGGAGGGGTAAGATCACAGATTATTTTAATTATCTTTCTTGTTTCATTGTTCTCTTTATCTGTTGAGATTATTAAGAAACTATTTTCTCCTTCATTAAGATTTGCTTGATAATTGAAGTATCCTTGTTGGTTTATAGGAATTTCATTGTTGTTTATCAATAATTTTTTTATTCCAGATTCATTATCAATTGTTTTTCCTGATATTGTTATTTTAGAGTTATTTGTTAGATATGTTTCTGTTTGAGGAGAAGTGATTTCTAAGAGAGGAGGGGTAGTGTCTTTAAGAGTTATATTAATAGTTATTATATTTGATTTTTCTGAAAGATTACCTTGAGTATCAAATGATTGGATATAATATGAATATGTTTTTCCAGGCTCAATGTCGAAATCTTCATATTCAAAAGTATCTTTACTAAAATTTCTTAAAAGGTACCAATCGAAATTTTCTTTTTTCTTATAAAGAGAATAACCTGAAACTGGATAAGAACCATCTTGAGATTTAGTCCATTTAAGTAAAATAGAATTGTCTTTTATTTGATAATCCAGAGTAGGAGAAGAAGGTGGAACTAATTCTTTTTCTGTCTCTAATACACTGTATTTATAAATTCCACAACCATCAGTGCCAATATATACTGAGTTTGGATCATTAATATCAATTGAGAGATAGGTTATTTTTGAAAATTTAATAAAGTTAATTGAGTAATCCCATGTTATATATTTCCAAGTTAAACCATTATCTTCAGACTTTATTAAATTTCTTCCTCTATTTGCAAAAATAACTGGTTTGTTTGGATGGAAAGTCATTGTATCAACATTTTCATTAAACAAATTCTTCCAAGTTAAACCTCCATCATTTGATCTTTTAAAACCCTTATTTGTAGAAACATAAACATTTTTACTATCCTTTGGATCAATAAAAATTTTATAAATACCTATCTCTTTCAAAGAGATCAATTTCCAATTTTTTCCTGAATCAGTTGATTTATAAAGACCTCCTCCCTTGATCACCCAATTTCCGCTTGAATCTCTATCCCAATATGTTTCCATCCCAATATATAAAATTTGGGGATTGTTTGGATCTATTGTAATAAACATATTATAAGGTGGATAATTTAAAGGTAAGTTTTGTGGCTCAATTTTTTGCCATTCATTGAATAGATTAACTTTATAAAGTATAAATTTTCTATTCTCCCAATTATAAACAATAGCATATATTAATTTATTACCAAAATCAACAGTGAATGAAATAATATAAGTATTCTCTGGTGGATAAATTGGTTCAAACCAACTAATTCCTGAATTATTGGAATAATAAACATTATAATCATTAAAATAATAAAATTCGTCAGGATATTTAATATTTATAAATAAATTTCCATAATTGCTATATTCTTTATTTATTTTACTCCAATTTTTTTCCTCAAGTTTATATAAACCACTATTTGTCTGAACAAAAGTATCTTTAAAATTTGAAATACCTAAAATTTTGTTTGAGTTTATACCAATATTTGCTACATTCCACGATAAACCATTATTTTCAGATACGAATAACCCCTCATTACAATTTTTCACTAAGTAGATAAAATCCTCGTTCTGAAAATCATTAATAAAATCTCGTATATTATCTGAACTATTATATATTGTAATCCAACTATCTCCATTATTTTTACTTATCCACAATTGAGAATAAGAACTACAGTATAAAATATTTGTATTTATTGAATTTATTTTTATTTTTTCTAACCATTTATATGGAGAATTTACACTATTAAAACTTTTTCCACCATCATTTGATTTAAATAATCCATCTCCATCAGTTGCTAAATAAATAATATCTGAATTATTTGGATCAATGATTATAGAGTCTATATCACTATATTTAGATAAATTTATTTTAATCTCACTCCAAGATGAACCACCATTATTTGTTTTAAATAACTTTGATTTGCTATCATTATAAAAGTAACCACTTAAAAAAATTATATCTTTATTTTTGAAATCAACACAAAATTCAAGAAAGTAGTAATTATAATCACTAAATTTTGGTGTTATATCTATCCATGTTTTCCCATAATCACCTGATTTATATAAATTATAAGAAGATAATGCAAAAATTGTTGTGCTATCATAGGAAATTTTAATTTTTTTGATGTTTGATAAACCATAATTTGTCCAAGAGTTTCCTCCATTAAAAGATATATAAACTCCACCATTTGTTGCTGCTAAAATTATATTTGTATTATTTTTATCTATATCAAGTGAATTAACATAAAGGGATTCAAGCCCAAAAGATGCTCTAAACCATGTCTTTCCTTTATCAATTGATTTATAAACTCCTCCACCATAACTCCCTATATATAAAATATCAGGATTTTTGGGATCTTGAACAATTGAAGTTAAATTTCCACCATATAAATTATAATTTATATCAATAAATGAATAGATCTTTTTACTTGAGTCTTTCAAAAAAACAACAATATCTGACCAGTCACTCTCTTTATACTCTTCTTTTGCTTTTGCCCTTAAATAATAAGTCACTTTTTCTTTTGCAAATTTGAATTCATATTCATTTGTTTCGCTTTCTTGATCAACTAAAATATTTGAGAAATCTTCTTTATCACTTATTTGAAATTTAATTTTTTTGCTATTTGATAAAAATTTAATTAAAGGATCACCTACAAATATTTGTTGATTTTTCGGTGATATTATCACTGGAGGAGTCAAATTTGAAATAATATTTATGTTACTACTCTCAGCCTGAATAACTTCTAATGTTTGAAAATCTTGAATCCAAACTGCAATTCCAAAATCGTTTGGATTTACATTTTGTTTTAACTTGAATGGAAAATTAAATTTTAAAATATCACCCTTTTTTAAATTTAAAACCTCTCCAGCATCATCATAAATATAATCTCTAATAACAAATTTATGAGTTTTTTCTTTGTTTGGCCCTTCATAGTTTACTAATTTTTCATAAAGAGTAACTAAAAGATGAGGTTCCTTTAAATTAATATTATCAAGAACTTCAATTGTAATATATAGGTTTCCTAATGTTGCACCAGAAGTGATAATAGGATTCAATTTAATTGAAATTGGAGAATTTGTTTTTAAAATATCATCAATTTTTTTTCTATAATCTTGATAATTTGCAGGATGATATTCATATTTTCCATTAACATATAAAGTTGGAACACCATCAACTCCATAAAAACTACATCTATTGTTTGTTTCTTCTGTATCTAATCCATCATTCCAAACTTGATTTCTCAATAAAATTACTTTATCAGAACCATAAATATTATATGTTTCATCTGCATAAGGTCCATATTTAGCACATGGGCCACACCAAGTTGCAGTAAATAACTCAAGAAGAACTTTTCTTTTTGTTCCACTTTCAATTCCAAGAGATAAATTTAAAAAAGATGTTAATGTTAAAAAGGTTAAAAGTAGAAATAAAATTAATTTTTTCATATTTTAACCTCCATTTATATTAAATTTTATACATTCCATATAATCTAAATATTTTAAACAAAAAATAAATTCTCCAAATCCCCTTTCTCTGATATAAAAATATATTTCTAATTCAATTTCTTCTTTCTCTTTTAACTCAATTTCAGCCTCATTAAAAAAACATACATCTTTTATGCAAAATTCTGAAAACCAACTCTTTGGTTTATTAATTGTATTAAGTGTGATTTTTAGTTTAATTTTCTCATTTAATGGATTTTTAATTTTTATTTTATATACTCCCTGTTCCTCAAGATTAAAAGATAAATTAACCTCATTTTTATAATTCAAAATAAATTTTTTATTATATGTTATTATAATCATTTTATCTTTATTTATCCATTCAACTTTACATCCGATATTCTCTGCAACAAATCTAATAGGAAGCATAGTTCTTCCATTTATAATTAATGGCATAACAGAGTGATTATTTTCATCAATCCACTTTATTTCATTATTAACTTTTGCTTGTGGTTTATTTATCCATAGTTCAATTATATTCTCATCAAGAACTACTTTTACTTTTCTCTCATCTTGATACCAAAAAACTTCACCACTTAAATTTTCAATTATACTTCTTATAGGCAAAACAACTCTCCCCCACTCTTTAACTAAAATAGGTTTTGTTCTTCTTCCAGGGTCTATCTCTTTTTTAATACCATTAACTATCATATATTCTGAATTAAGTTGTAAAATTATTTCATAATTTAATTGGAAGGTGTGAGAGTCTAAAATTTTAAAATTAAAATTTAAATTTAAAAAATATAAAAAAATTAATAAGAAAATTATTAATTTTTTCATTATTTTATTTCAAATAAATTATATTTTATTTTTTAAATTTGGTCAAGTTTACACATTAAAGGCTTGATTTAGAGCACCTCTTACTTTTCCAAAATTTGTATTAAATGTAAAAACCATTTTGCCAGTTTTTGTTGTAATTATAAGTTCATGAGGAGTTTCTAGATCATCTATATCTCCACCTCCACCAATATTTACTCCAACCTTTACATTTATTATTGCTCCACCCTTGCCCCTTCCTTTTTTCATATCAACTTTTACTATATCTTCTGGTGTAAGAGCAAAGTTTTCATTATGTTCATTAATAATTTCATCTGGTGTCATCTCATAATATTTCTTATAATATGTAAAGCTTGTTCCCATCTGAGAAAAAAATTGTTTTAATTTTCCTCCTCCTGCCTCTTTTGTTTCTTCTTTTCTTTTTTCAGACTCTTTTTTAAAAAGTTCCTGAGTCCACTTTGCAAATAATAATCTTCTATCTGTAATAATAAGTGCCCAAGGTTCTTGTTTAAACATACTTTTTTTCCAGTTGGCTGGAATTACTTCAATAATTTTTTCATTCATAATAATCCTCCAAATATTTTCAATCAAAAATTTTTCAAATTTTTGATTTATCGACTTATTGCCTATTATAACACTTTTTAAAAATTTTTAAATAAATTGTATATTTTTTCAATATAATCTGAATCTATTTTTGTTTTTTGATTTAATAAATAACTCTTTAACATTCTTATTGAAATAGTTTTAACACCTTTTACTTCATAAGACTTAACATAAGCTTTTGGATTTGCGAAAACAATAACAGGTTTAACAAAAATATTTAAATTTAATGAACTCTTTATTTTATCTTTTATATAATATGACTCATCTAAAGTTTGTTTTATTATGTCTTTTTCAAACAATCTATTATTGATCAACAATGTATCTCCGATATTTGTAATAACTCCTTTATGATTTTTTGTCTCAATTACAAATACGCCAGTTGGTCCAATTACTAAATGATCAATGTTAAATTTATCTTCAACATTGATATCATTTATCACTTTAAAATCTTTTGGAAGTTCATTTAAAACTTTTGCTACATCTATTTCGCCTTTATAACCATAATCAATCCTATCTACTTTATTTAATTGAAAATTACCAAAAATATAATAAATTAAACTTAAAACCATAGTGAAACCTCCTAATGATTTTAAAAAGGATACTTTTTGAGTGACTAGAATTACTCCAACTATAAAGATAATTGAACCAATAATAAAATTTTTAAAACTTAATTTCAAGACTCTCTTTCTCATTTTTTTTAAACTTTTTCCTGCTTCGTTTGTCATACTTTGGCCTCCGTATTAAATTTGTGATAATATCTAACATTAATTATATTTTAATTTTTGTAATAAAATAAAAGTAATAAACTAAAATGAAAACTATTAGATCTTCTTTTAATTTTAAAGTTTTTAAGACAAAGAGAATTTTAGATAAATTAAATCTTTTGTTAGATAAAAAATTAATTTTTATTGAAGGTAGAGCAGGTTCAGGAAAAACTACTTTAATAAAATTACTTTTTGAATCAAAAGATAACTTTATATATTTTTCTTTTAATGAAGAACAAAAGGATTTTAGATTTTTCTTAAATAGTTTATTAGGAAAATTAACAAAAGATAATTTTTCTATACCAGAGAAAGATAAATTAAATTTTATATTGAATCTTTTAGAAGACTATGAAGAAGAGTTTATCATCATTTTAGATGATGTCCATTTTATTTATGAAAACAAAGAATCTATTGAACTCATCAAAAAATTAATTGAAAATACAAACCAAAATATAAAGTTTATTTTAGCATCAAGATATAAATTAAAAGAAAAATTTTATGATCTGATTTTAAAATTTGAAGTTGGAATAATAGATGATAAAGATTTGATGTTAAATGAAAAAGAGATAAAAGAGTTTTTTGAATTTTATAACATAAAAATAGATAAAAGAAAATTAGATGAAATATATAAAAAAAGTTCTGGTTGGATTTTATATTTAAATCTTATATCAAAATATTACAAAGGAGATTTAAAATTATATGATTTAAATCTTATTGAGAAATTTTTTGATGAACAAATCTTATCAAAATTAAGTGATAAAGAAAGTGATGCATTAAAAATATTTACTTTAAATGAGACATTAAATAAATATATCATTCAAAATTACAACTCAAATATTTATGAAATTATTAAAGAAATTGTTTCTAAAAATCTTTTTATAGAAGAGGTAGATGATAGTTTCAAAATTCATCCTGTTTTAAAAGAGATTCTAATTAAAAAATTTGGCTTATTAGAAAAAAATTTTGCTTTTAAAATAGGAGAATTATATGAAAATAATAACCTTTTTATAGATTCCTTAAATATATATTTCAAATATAACGAATTTTATAAAGCAAAAGAAGTTATAAAGAGATGGGGAAGACAACTTTTTGTAAAAGATGAAGTTAATTTAATTGAGAATTATTTAAATAAATTACCAACAAATATTTTTGATGATGATCTCTTTTTAATAAAAGTAGAGATTGAAAAAAATAGAGGAAATTTAAAAGAGGCGGAAAATTTAATTAAAAAAATTAATACTAAAAATTTAAATTTAGACTTCAAAAAATTTTATTTTATTACAAAAGGGGAACTTCTATATAAACTCGGAAATTATAAACAAAGTTTAAAATTGCTAAAAAGATTTAAATTTGAAAACAACCTTGAAATAAAGAGAATGCATCTCTTGGCTGTTGTTAATTTTTTTCTTGAAAAAATTCAAGATTTTGAAAAATATATAAATAAAGCAATAAAATTAGCAAAAGAGACAAAAGAGGTATATAGAGAAATAAAACTTCTTAATGATATGGCTGTTGGTTTATATGAACCAAGAGGAATGATTCATGAATTTGATTTAACTTTCAAAAAAATAGAATATTTAATGAATAAAAATAATATCCCAGGTGATCCTATTATATTTGGAAATATTGGATATATAAATCTTATTTTAGGAAATTTAAATTTAGCAGAAAAATATGCTACTCATGGTTTGAAATTTGCAAGAAAAGAAGATAATAAATTAAAAATTATATTTAATCTAAGAGTACTTGGGACTATTTATATAAGAAAAAAAGAGTTCAATAAAGCAAAAAATTGTTTAGAAGAGGCTCTACTTTTATCAGAACAGTCTCCAGATCCTTCAAGAAAAATTGGAGTTTTATATATTCTCTCTATGTTATATGAAAAATTGGGTGATTTTGATAAATCTATATATTATGCAATGGAGGATTATAAAATTGTAAATAAGTTATCAAATAGTCTTTTTATTGCTCAATCAAATCTAAATTTAGGAAGAATATACTTTAGTTTTAAAAAGTTTGAGGAATCAAAAAAACATTTAAAAGAAGCAGCAAAAATATTTGAAAAATTAAATGCAAATTTATATTTGTTTGAAACCTATCTTTATCTTTTTTTGAACCCACTCAATTTTCCTGCAGAAAAGGAAATATATAAAGAAAAAATCATAGAAATGATTAAAACTTATGGTTATGGTTTTTTCATAAAGTCTAATTTTGATAAAGATTTATCTAATTTAATTTTGAAAGAGATCGAAAGTGATCTTAAAAAATGTTATGTTGTACAAACTTTCGGAACATTTAAACTCATAGTAGATGGAATTGAAATTAAAGATAAGGAGTGGAAAAGAGAAAGAGTAAAAAATCTCTTTAAATATTTACTTATAAAAGGTGGGAAAGCGCTTAAAGACGAAATTTATGAGGAACTCTTTTTAGATTTACCATCAAAAACAAGAGAAATTAATCTCAGAGTTTCTCTCTCTATACTAAGGAAAATACTCGATAAAGAATCAAAAAAGCCATACATTCTTTTTCAAAAGAGAGACTTAATATACCTTAATCTTGATGAATTTTACATTGACTTCTATATTTTTGAAAAGTTAGGCAATGAAGGTCTTGAGGAAAATAATAAACAAAAAATTCTTGAAGCATTAGATATTTATAAAGGAAAATTTTTGTATGAAGATAGATATAAAGACTTTGTTATTTATAAAACAAATAAGTTAGAAGATCTTTATGTTAAATTACTGAATCGGTTGGCTTTTATTTTAGAAAATGAAAACAAAATCGAAGAATCAATTAATTTACTAAAAAAATCTTTAGAAATTGATCCATTTCAAGATGATATATTAAAAAGATTTTTTGATCTTTTGAAGTTAAAAAAGAAAAAATTTGAGTATTTAAAAATTTATAAAGAATTTTATGAAAAATATAAAACAAATTGGGATATAGACATAGACGAAATAATTAAAAATTCCAAAATTTTGTAACAAATTTGTAACAAAATTTCAATTCAATTTAAGTATGAAAAATCAAATTAAGAAAAATTTGTTAATAAAGATTACAAAAATGGGTGATAAATATTTTGGTTATGTTGAAGATTTAAATATGAAAACTAAATTTAATTTTAAAAATTTAGAAGAGATTAATATTTTAATAAAAGAGATCTTAGAAAAAGGAGATGAGAAATGAGTTCTAAAAAGTTTTTAATTTTGATTTTTTTATTAATAATAACTTTTTCAATCATAGGATGTAAAAGAAATGTTACTAATCCTGTTGGTGTTCAAACAGAACCCATTGCAAATTGGACTCTTTTATTTTATATGGGTGGAACAAATAATTTAGAGGATTTAATGTTCTATAATATAAATCAACTTGAAAAAATTGGATCTAATCCAAAATTTAACATTCTTGTTCAATTTTCAAAACTTTCTGAAAATGGAAAAGCCACAAGATATTACATAACACAGGATAATGATATGGAAAAAATTAACTCAAAGCCAATAGAAATTGGAGAAGTGGATTCAGCAGATTATAGAGTTTTAAAAGATTTCATAATTTGGGGAATAAAAAACTATCCTTCAAATCAATATGCCTTAATAATTTCATCACATGGTGGAGGATGGACTGGAATTATTGAAGATGAAATTCACAAATCTTTTATGTCTGCGATTGACCTTCAAAAAGCGTTAAGAGAAGCAAGATTTGAAACTGGAAGAAAATTTGATGTTATTCATATCTATTCTTGTCTTATGGGTATGACTGAAATTTTATATCAATTGAGAGACGAGGCCAATTTTATAATTGCATCTGAAATATCACAATATGTTTTTATTAATTTAGATAAAGCAATTAAACCTTTAAGTGAATTTCCAGGAGTTACTCCAAAAGATTTTGCAATCTCATTAGTAAAAAATTTCATTGAAGGATGGAAAAATCCACCATTTGGTTTAGAGTCAAAACCACAAATTTATACTGCCTTTAATATGTTGGAAATTAAAAACTTAAAGGACACTATTGATAGACTATCAACTGCTATTCTAAGAAATTTTCTTTTTTATGGAGATTATATAATTGAAGATATTTTATCAGTTCCTCCAATTGAAAAAGAGGGTCTTTATTCAACATATCTTGATCTAAAATATGTTTTAGAGACTTTAAATAAAGATATAAGAATTACAAGTTATGAAATAAAAAGCTCTATAAATGAAGTTTTAAATGTCCTCAATAGATTTATTCTTTATAAAGAGATAAGTCCAGGTTATGTTCATAAAGATCCAAAACTACTTAATCTCCAAGATGCAAGTGGTTTATCAATTTGGTTACCCATTCAAAAATTTAGTACACAATTTGTAATTGATTATTCTAAACTTGACTTCTCAGTTGATACTGCTTGGCTACCAGTGTTACATAATTTAAACCCAAACCTTCCAAGATTTTTGCAAAAAGCAAGATTCAGAAATTGGGCTCTTTATAGTGACGATGAATTTAGTTTTGAATTTAAATATCCAAATGATGAAGATTTTAAACCAATAAAAGAAGGGAATTTTATTTATATCTTTGGTGGAGAATTTGTTGGATTTAGTGGAGAAAGAAGATATTTTGGTGGAGATGCATATATGTTTATTGAGATACAAAAAAATTTAGCAGAAAATGATATTGAGTTATGGGCAAAAAGAGAAATAGCCAAAATTGTACCTCTTTATGTTGAATATAAAGATGTACATAAAGAGGTAACAGAAATTAATGGACAAAAGGCATTTATATCAATTTCATCTGGAATTGATAGAGTTGGAGAAAAAATAACTGAGGCTCATTTCTATTTCTTATCAGATAGAACAGGATATAATCTTACATATATAGCAGATAGTGCTCTATTCCCTGAATTTATTGATATTTTTATTTCAATTGCTAAAAGTTTTAAAATTTATTAATTTTAATAATTTTTTAGGAGGTTAATATGTTTAAAAAATTTAGTTTAATTTTAGTGTTGATTCTTCTTGCATTGGGTTTATTTTCTTGTAAGGCTTATCCAGAAAATCCAAGTATTGTGAAAACAGCAGATATTAATAACAATCCGTTAAATTATGATCAACATTTTATAGCAGTTAAGGGTAGAGTTGTTGCAAATGGAACACAACCATCACTTCAACTTGGATGGTATGATCTTGCAGATGAAACAGGTACTATTGCAATTTTAACAACTCCAGATGTACCAAAAGTTGGGCAGGAGTTATGGGTATCTGGAACAGTAATATATGCTACTAAAGTTGTTGGTGCAAGAACACTTTCTATTGTAATTCAAGAAAAAGAAAGAAGAGTAATTGGTGGAATTAACACAACTTTTATAATAATTATTGCAGTAATTGTATTAGTAGCATTAACCTTACTCTATCTCTTTGTTTTCCAACAAAGAGTTAAGCCAACTTATATACCAATTAAAAAGGAGACTCCAAGAAGAGAACAAGTAAGATATGAAGAACCTATAAAACAATCAACAATTATCTCTGAACCACCAGTATCAAAAAAAGCAAGTGAAACTATTATAGATGAAGGAGCAACAGAACCCGTTTTAGCATATTTAATAGTTAAAAGTGGAAGAAGAGTTGGAGCATCATATCCACTTAGAAAGAAGGTTATAAATATAGGAAGAGAAAGTGATAATGATATTGTATTAGATGATCCAAAAGTATCGAGACAACATGCTAAAATGAAAATTGAAGGCGATACTTTTGTTATTTATGATCTTGCTTCATCTAATGGAACTTTTGTAAATAATCAAAAAATCACAAATGAACTTCTTCATGATGGAGATGAAATTAAAATTGGTGATACAATCTTTGTTTTTAAGAAAATTTGATGAAATTAAAAGTTGAAGTTTTTGGAAACACAGATAGAGGTAATTTAAGAGAAAATAATGAAGATAGTTTTAAGATAATAGTTAAAGATGATTTTTATGCATTTGCTGTTTGTGATGGTATGGGTGGTCATAATGCAGGTGAGGTTGCATCAAGTTTAGCAGTAAAATATTTTGAAGATTATGTAAATCAAAAAGGAGATTTTGCTATTACCCTAGGTGATGGAACGCTTCCATCACCTAGGGATTTATTAAAAAATGAAAATTTAAAAGAATTTATAACTAAAACAAATTATAAAATATTTAAAGAATCTATCAAAAATGAAAATTATATCGGAATGGGAACAACATTTACAGGTGTCTTTATTTATGGAAATATTGCAAAATTTATTAATATTGGAGATTCAAGAGGCTATTTAATCAGAGATAAAAATATTTTAAGAATTACAAAAGATCATTCTCTTTTACAACAAGAGATAGATAAAGGATTAAGTGAATTAGATGCAAAAAAGTATATTCCAAAAAATGTAATTACAAAGGCATTGGGAATAAAAGAAAGTGTTGATGGTGATATTTATGAAATTGAATTGTTAGATAAAGATAAAATAGTGCTTGTAACAGATGGAGTTCATGATCTTTTAAGAGATGATGAAATTTTAAAAATTTGTAGAAAAAATAAAGTAAAGAATGCTGTTGAAAAAATTATAAATAGAGCAAAAAAACTTGGTGGATTTGATAACATAACAGTCATAGTTTCTGAAATTAGGTTGGAGAAAGAAACATGATTGGAAAAATAATTAAAAATAGATACAAAATTTATGATAAAGTTGGAAGCGGTGGTGTAGCAACTGTTTATATAGCAAGAGATTTATTAACAAATGAAGTTGTAGCAATTAAAATTTTAAAAGAAGAACTCACAACTTCACCAAATTACGTAAAAAGATTTCTCAGAGAAGCAGAGATTGTTTATAATATGAACCACCCCAATATTGCAAAAGTTAAAGATTTTGGGGTAGAAGAAGGAATTTATTTTATTGTGATGGAATACATAGAAGGTAAAACTCTCTCTCAAATCCTCGAGGAGAAAGGTGTTTTTTCAATAGAAGAGGCAATGAAAGTTATAATTCAAGTTCTTGAAGCGCTTCAATATGCATATGAAAAGGGGGTTGAGGCACATAGAGATATTAAACCTCAAAATATAATGATTGATAAAAATCAAAATGTAAAAGTAATGGATTTTGGGATTGCAAGAGTTTCATTTTCTCACACAATGACACAAGAAGGATCATTTCTTGGCACACCATATTACATTTCTCCTGAGCAAGCACAAGGTAAAGATGTAGATATAAGGAGTGATATATATTCTGTTGGCATAACTCTATATCAATTAATAACTGGAAAACCGCCTTTTGATGCAGATACTCCTTGGGCTGTTGTTAATATGCATTTAACTAAAGATGTGCCAAAAATAAAATTACCTGAAAAATATGAAAAATTGAATTTCATTTTAAAGAAAGCATTAGATAAAAATAGAGAAAATAGATATAGAACTCCAAGAGAATTTATTGAAGATCTTAAAAAATTAATCGATTACAAAGTAGAAGAGAAACCTATAATTGAAAAGGCAATAATAGAAGAGGGTAAAGGAGAACTATTTGTAGAGACAGAACCTTCCCATGCTGATATTTTAATTAATGGAGAAAAAAGAGGTATATCTCCAATACTTATAGAAAATTTACCTAATGGAAAATATGAGATAACAATTTTTAAAGAAGGATATGAGAAAAAAGTAGTCAATATTGACATAATTGAAGGTAAGAGAGCAGTTGTAAAGTTAAAATTAAAAAGAAGTTCTATTGAAAAAAAACCTAAAAAACTTTCCTTATTACCTATTTTTGCTTTATCTATATTTATTATTGTAACTTTATCAATTTATTTTATAAATAGATCAAAAGGCCCTACAAATAAAAATTCAAATATAGTTACTTTAGGCTCAATAACAGTAAAATCTGATCCGACTGGACTTGATATATATATTAATGGAAATCCAACCGGAAAAAAGACACCTTTTACATTTTCTTCTCTTGAACCAGGAAATTATAAAATTGAAGTTTTCTATCAAAATGAATCAAAAAGTGAATCAATTAATTTAAATAGTGGAGAAAATAGAGAGATTTATTTTAATTTTTTAATTTTTGGAAAATTAATTATTGAATCTGAACCAAGGGGGGCAAAAATTTTTTTAGATGGAATAGATACAAATATAACTACTCCAGGTGTTTTAGAAAATGTAAAATTTGGTAAACATCAAATAAAACTTGTTTTAACTGGTTATGAAGATTATTTAATTAATATAGATCTCAATCAAAAAGAGAAACAAATAAAGGCTAAATTAAATAAAATTTTAAGTCAAAACGGAACTTTAGAAATATCAACAATACCAGAAGGAGCAACTGTTTTTATAAATGAAGAAGAAGTTGGAGAAACTCCTTTAAAATTAAGTTTAGAAAAAGGGATATATAATATAAAAATCTCATTAGAAGGATATAAAGATTATATAACAGAAGTGACTATTGAAGAAAATAAAGTAACTAAACTTGAAGTTAAAATGGAAGAAATAAAAAAAGAGGGTGTTTTGATAATAAAATCAACACCTTCAGCAAATGTTTATATAAATGGAAAATATAGAGGCACCACACCATTAAAAATAAACTTACCTGAAGGTGAATATACTCTTTCATTAATATTGGAAGGTTATGAAAAGTATGAAAAAGTGGTAAAAGTTTATAGTGAAAAGGAGGAAGTGATTGAAGTTAATTTAAAAAAACTACCTATTACTAAAAAGAGTTATGTTGTTATAAATTCAACTCCTTCAAAAGCAGAGGTATACATTGATAAAAAATTTGTTGGTTTATCAAATGGTAAATTTGAAGTAACCCCTGGAAAACATGAAATATTACTTAAATTAGAAGGCTATCTTGATTATTTAATAGATATAGACATAAAAGAAGGTGAAACAAAAGAATTAAATATTATTTTAACTAAAAATCCATAAAGGAGAAAGAAATGAAGAAAGTTATTTTATTTTTGCTAATTTTAACTTCATTATTTTTAAATATTTTTAATATAAACTCACAAGAGACAACTCAAGTAGTTGGAAAAGGAGTTTCTTCTTCTAATTTAATTTTTCCAACTGGAATATATTATGCTTTCAATAAAGTTTTTATTTCAAATTATTATGGTAATACAATAACTATTTATGATCTTCCAACTGGAACATATCAAGAGTTTGGTTGTTTTGGTAGTGAAAAAGAAAAACTAAACCATCCGAACTCTCTTTTAGTAACCACAAATGAAAAAATAGTTGTTATAGATAGCGGAAATAATGCTGTAAAAGTTTTTGATTTTATGGGTAACTTCGAATTTTCTTTTGGAGAAAATGTATTACATGCACCTGTAGATTTAGATCTTTTTGGAGGTTTCTTTTATATAACAGATTATGAGGATTCGAAAATATATATTTTTGATACAACAAATTTTAATTTATATGATTCTTTTGGTAGTAGAGGGACAAATCCCAAAGAATTTAATGGACTCCTTGGTATATTTATTGATAATAATGGTTATATATATGCATGTGATTCAGAAAACAAAAGGGTGCAAATTTTTGATATAAATTTTAATTTTATAAAAGCAATAAATATAAGTGGTAAACCTTCAGATGTCTTCGTTGATAGAGATGGTAAAGTTTATGTTTCTGATTATGATACTTTGAAAATTCATGTTTTTGATAGAATGGGTGTATCCAAAATTAAAGAAATAAAATTAAATACTGATGCTGATTGGTTTTTCTTTAAAGCGATACCATCAATTTTTATAACAGAGGATAATTATTTAATGTATTCTATACCTTGGGAAAATAGAGTTGAAATTATTGATGAAAATGGAAAATTGATAAGAGTAATTGGAGAAGAAGATAAAGTTGGAAATTTATGTTATCCAATTTCAATATCAATTTCAAATGATAAAAGAATTTTTATTGTTGATAATATGTCAAATTCCGTCAATATTTATAACCAAAATGGCTCTTTTTTAAACAAAATCAATTACGCTTTTGAACACCCAAATAAAATCTTCATTGATGAAAATGATAACATCTATGTTATATCAAGATATTCAGGTGAAATAGTCTGTTTTGATAAAAACTTAAATTTCAAATTTAAAATAAAAAATTTCTCAAATTCTGATTCATTTTATTTTCCATACGATATTTTTATAAAAAATGACAAAATTTATGTAGTAGATACATTAAAAGATAGAATTGTTATTTTTTTAAGAGATGGGAAATTTTTGAGTTCATATGGAAGTAATGAGAAAAATTATTTAGCATTAGACAAACCGATTTCTATTTTTATAGATGAAGATAACTCTATTTTTATCTTAAATTATGGAGATAAAACAATAAATTATTATGACTCATCTTTTAACTTAATAACTTCCTATAAAGATTCAAATCTTAAATCACCCTCATCAATTCAAAAATATTTAGATTACTTGTTTATCTCTGATGATGAGGAAAATAAAATTTATGTTTATAGATTAAATAATAATAAAATAGAATTTTTAAAAACTTTTGGTGAAACTGGTGGTCCTCACCATCACTTTTGCACATTAAGAAAAACAATTGATAACTATAATTTTGAAACTGAAAAGTTCTTAGGAATTTCTGATATATACATAAAAGAAAATCATTTATATGTTGTTGATTCATTTAATAGACGTGTTCAAATTGTAGATATAAACAAAATAATTGGAAATAGTTATAAAAAATTTGTAATAACTCTTTGGATAGATAAACCAAAAGCACTCATAAATGAAAAGGAAGTATACATAGATCCTCAAAATCCTAAAGTTGTTCCTTTTGTTGTCCCACCTGGAAGAACAGTTGTTCCAATTAGATTTATCTCAGAATCTTTTGGAGCACAAGTAACTTGGGAGGGTGACACAAAAACAATAAGAATTTATTTGAATTCAAAAAATATCAAAATAACACTTCAAGTAGGAAATAAAATTGCAAGAGTTAATGATAAAATTATAACTCTTGATGCGGCGCCATTGATAAAAGAAGGAAGAACTTTTGTTCCTTTAAGATTTATTTCTGAATCTTTTGGTGCAGATGTTAAGTGGTTTGGAGAAGAAAAGAAAATTGTTATAGAATTTACTCCCTAAGTAGAAGTCAAACAAGAAAAAAGACAAAATAAAAATTATTTAAGAAATTTTTAGATTTTTATAAAATTTTTGATAAAATTTTGAATATGAATATAAAAATTGTAACTGATTCAACATGGGATTTTGACGAGGAGACAAGAAAAGAACACGACATTGAAGTAGTTCCTCTATATCTAACAATTAAAGGAAAAAGATACAGAGAAGGAGTTGATATTTCAAATGAAGAATTTTATGAAATAATGAAAACAAGCGAAAAACTCCCACAAACATCTCAACCAACACCTTTTGATTTTGTAGATGTATATAAAAAACTTCTAAAAGAATTTGAAAAAATAATATCAATTCATATATCATCAAAACTTTCAGGGACATATAATTCTGCACTTATTGCAAAAAATGAAATAGATAAAGATAATAGAATAACTGTTATAGATTCGAAAAATGCTTCAGGTGCTTTAGGTCTTATTGTTTATTTTGCATCACTTTTAAAAAAAGAGGGTAAAGCATTTAATGAAATAGTTGAAGGAGTTAAGAAGGCAATAGATAAAATAGTTACTATTTTTGTTCTTGATAACCTTAAAGCACTCGAAATGGGTGGAAGAATTGGAAAAGCTAAGTATCTTATTGGTACAATTTTAAATTTCAAACCAGTTTTATCTTTAAAAAATGGAATAATTGAACCTTATGGTTCAGGAAAAATTATGGGTACAAATTATATTATTCCCACATTATTAAAATTTTTAAAAGAAAACTATAAAGGTGGAGAATTTATTGGTGGAATAGCAAATAATATTGTAAATAATGTCTATCTAAAAAAAATGAACATTCTTAAAGATGAAATTTTAAAATATGTAAAACTTGGAACATTTTTATCACTAAAATTTGGCGCAACTATAACATCACACATTGGACTCAATTCAATTGGTTTCAGTTTTTTAGAAAAATAAATTTTTATTTAATCACAATTTCCCCTATAGAAACAACAAATTCTGCATCTTTTAAAGCTTTAAGAGCATCTTCTTTTGTGTATTCTTCAGTTGGTATAAAATCAACATCTCCATAAAAAGCAAACTCCCTTTCTTTTCTTAAATATTTAGATATCTCTCTTATTTTTTCGAAATTTTTTGAAATTTCGTCATCAAAAAAATCTTTGTATTCAATTAATAAATCACTTACATCATGTTTTTTTGGGACATCTACACCTTTGTATCTCAAAATTCCTTTAACTACCAATTCAACAATTTCTTGAGCTTCTCTAATTACGTCTGAATATGCCTCTTCTTCAAATAAAACTTTTAAAGCCTTTAACCTTTTTTTTGATTTAATTAAATAGCTTTTTGCAAGATCAATGTTCATTAAATTTCCACACCGTCTTTTTTGTTAACTTTCTCTTTATAAACCCAGTATCCATTCTTTCTAATTGATTTCAACTCTTTAAGTTTTTCATCTAATTTTTTTAAATAATCATTAAAAAAGTTATCTTTATCATAAACAATTTTTACTCCTCTAAGCATTTCAATATATAAAGGACTTCCATAAAGAACCTCATCTTTTGATCTAATAATTGGTGAAATAAAAGTATCAATAGAGTAATTTTTGAGATTTTTTATTTTATCTTCGATCTCCTTCTCAATATTTTGATAAAATTCTTCCATCCTTTTTAATCTATTTATTTTTATCTCATTTAAAATTATTAATATATCAATATCTGATTCATTCGTTGGAGTACCTCTACCACATGAACCAAACACAACAAAAGATACTAAGTTTTCTTTATAAAATTCCTTTGTTTTTTCAAAAATTAAATTAATTAGCTCATCAAATTTTTCTCTTATCACAATTAAATTATATCATCAACTTTTTTCTAAAAACAGCTTAATAATTCCTTAACAATGTTTTTTTATAGTTTTTAAAGACACTTTAAGATAAAGAAAGGAGGTGTCAAGTGAAAAGAGGATTAAAGATTTTAGTGGTTTTACTTGTTGCTGGAGTGCTTATTTTTGGAGGTGTAGTTTACACAATTCTCTCTCAAAAAAATATAACAACTTTGTCCTTTATGAAAACTACTTTCGCAGAAGAAGTGCTTCAATGCAATAACCATCCTAAAGGAATATACTTTAAAATTTTAGGACCAGGAATAATAGAAGAAGTTTTAAAAACATTAAATCTTTCAGAAGATGAATTAAAAACATATTGGGATCAAGGAAAAACTTTGCTTGATTATGCACAGGATAAGGGAATAACAAAAGAAAAACTTATTGAAGCATTTAAAAAAGTAATAGTTGAAAAATTGAATCAACTTGTTTTAGAAGGAAAAATTACTGAAACAGAAAAAGAGAATTTTCTTTCAAATATTGAATCAAGAATAGAGGAATTTATAACAAAAACACCACCCTTTAAAAATGGAAAAGGAATGCCAAAAGATAATCTACCATTTGAACAAAAATTTCTTTGTGATGGTAAAAATTTAATTGAAGAGGTTCTTACAAGACTTAATCTCTCTTTAGATGAATTTCAAAATGCAATGAAAGACAAAAAATCACTTCTTGAGTTTGTAGAATCAAAGGGAATCACAAAAGATGAACTAATAAAAGTTGTTAAAGAGGTTGTAATAGAAAAAGTTAATCAACTTGTAAAAGATGGTAAGATTACAGAGGATCAAAAAACAAAATTTATTGAAAGGCTTGACGAATTTGTTGAAAGATTCATAAATGGTCCTGGTCATAGAAGAGGTAGAAAAGGAAATAACTCAATCTTTACCCCAGATATTTAGGAAAATTTTAAATTACCTCACCTCTAAGGGGTGCAATATTGCACCCCTTTTTTATTAAATTTATAATTAAATATGGATACATTCAAAATAGTTTTGGGATTAATTAGTTTTGTTTTATTGTTTATATTTTATTTTCTAATCTCAACTTTTATTAAATTTATAAAAAGAAAAGAGAGTTTTAAGAATTTATTCACTTCATTTATTACTTTTTTCATTATTTTATTAATCTCAATTATTCTTCTTCTCTTTTTCTCTCCTCTTCAAACTTTTTCAAGATTTTCTTATGAAGAGAAAATTGGTGAAGTTTATGCAACAAAAACAGATAATTTAATAAAAATAATTTATGCTGAGTTAAAAACAACAAAAATATGTGTTTGATTTAAATGGTGACCAGTGGATGATTGGGGGAGAAATTATTGTGTTTGAAAAATGGTTAAGATGGCTTGGTGCAGAAAGTTATTATAGAGTTTCAATATTTTCTGGAAGATATGAAGAAAATTTAAATGAAGTTCCAACAATTTATGTAATAAATAAAAAAACTCTTTTTGGAAATTTATTTTAAAAAATTATGAAAAGTTATCCTTTTATTGACACTGCATATGGAATAAGAGCATTTCAATATGCTGGGTCAAATTTTGAAATTTACTTTTGCGATACAGGTTTTATAATTAGAAAAATTAAAAAATAGATCTATCTTATTCTTCTATTATGTACCTTAAGATAAGTTTTATAATCTTCTTCTTTGTTCATTCTCCAAGAGTAAATCTCTTCAAATTCATCATCATCAAGAATTTTTATAATAATTTTTGCTTCAAGAGTTTCTGGCAAATTTGCTGAATCTTTAAGTTCAAATTCAAATTCTTGCTTTAATGGATTAAAATTGCCAATATATTTTTCAATATAACCTTCACTCATAAAAAGAGTTAAAACAAAATTCTTTTTAACTTTATCAAAATTTATAAAACCAACTCCTCTAACAAAATCTCCAAGAGGGTTTTTTTCTTGTCTTGGATAAGAAATTTCCCATTCAAGTTTTATAAAGTTTCCACTTAAATTAAATGGATATGTAAAGGTAGACCTTTTATTACAGTATCCCCAATCGCTATTTCCTTCTCCAGAAAATTCTCCTAAAAAATATCTAAAAATATTCAACTCTTTCATAAAATCTCCTTATAAAAATTATAAATCAAATAAAAAAATTATATGACCCATAATATGACTTTTGGCACTTGTGAATATGACTAGTCAAATTTTATTCTTATTCTGAAACTTAATTTAAGGAGGTTTAAGATGGAAAAGAAAGATTTTGGCAAACTTTTTTTAGGAAGCATACTTATTATAGCTGGTTTATTTGCGGTTTTAGCAAACTTTTTTAAATTAACAATTTTTGGAGTTCTATTTCTTCCCACACTTGGTTTACTTTTTATAATTTGGTCAATAATTTTAAAAGAGGAAGAATTAATAATTCCTGGTGGAATAATAGGAGGTGTTGGATTAGGAATTTTGTTTATTAATTTATTTGAAAATGTTAATGATATATCAAAAGGTGGTTTATTTTTTATTGGCTTCTCAATAGGTTGGATTTTAATTACTATTATATCAAAATTGATTTTCAAAAAAACAATATTATGGCCACTTATTCCATCTTCAATTTTATTTATCTTAGGAATTATTTTGTTTCTTGGTGATAAAGGTATAATATTTTTGCAAAATTTTAGTTTAATATGGCCCTATCTATTGATTATTGGTGGATTTTTCATTATTTTAAAAAGTTTCATAAGAAAAAAATAGGAGGTTCAAGATGAACAGTATTAAGTTAAGAATAATTTTAGGAATTTTTTTATCAATTTTAAGTGCGCTTCTTATATTGCTTTCTTTTTCACCTTACAATTTATCTTTTTTAATTTTAATAAGTTTTATTCCAATGGTTATTTCTCAATATCTTCTTTTTCCAGAAAAAATTTCAAGTTTAGCTAAAGCAATAACAATTGGAGGGTTTTTATTTTTATATCTAAATGGTCTTTTTTCAGGTTTTGGACCGAAAGCTTGGCATATGAAATATCTTCCTATAATTATAGGTTTTTTAACATTTTTTATTGATAAAAATTTAAGAAAAAGTGATGAGAAGACAAATTTTAAATATTTTGTAATTGATGGAGTTTTCTCTTGGGTTGGAGTTGAATTGATAAGATCATTTATACCTGCATTTGGTACATGGGCTTTCCTTTCTTATACATTTTATAACATACCTTGGTTTATTCAACCTATTAAAATTTTTGGAATATTTGGTTTAAGTGTATTAATTGTTTTAATTAATTTCTCCTTAGGTTTTTTTATACTTAAATGGTTAAATAACAAATGGAGATTAAATGAAAAATTAATGGAAGTTTCTTTTTCTTTTGTAAAAAAATGGGTATCTATTTCTATCATAATTTTAATTTTTTGGGGGTTTTTAAGCTTAATTTTATGTAAAAAACCAAAAGGGGAGAGTATTAAAATTGGTATAACTCAAACAAATCCATTTGATTTAATTTCTTTAAAAAATTTATGGAGTGGTAATTTTACTGAAGAAGAGTTTGAAAATTTTAAATCAGAGAGTTTTAAAAGATTAATTGAAGATACAAAAAAAGCGAAGGAGTTTGGTGCTAAAATTGTAGTTTGGCCTGAAGGTGCTTTAAGTTATGATCCAAAAATTGAAAATAGCGAGACTTTTAAAAATCTTGTTAAGGAACTTAATATATATCTTGTTATTCCGTATGGAGTTATTGAAAAAAATGGTTATAGAAATGAAGTAACAATATTAACACCAGATGGTGAATTTTTAGGAGTTTTTGGAAAAGATCATCCTGTTGTTTTTGCACAAGAAACAAGTATAACTCGAGGAAAATATCCAGTTTATGAAACAGAACTTGGTGGTCTTGGAACTATAATTTGTTATGATCTTGATTTTACTGATACAGCAAGAAAAGTTGCAAAAAATGGAGCTCAAATTCTTTTAATTCCTTCTGCAGATTGGCCTCAAATTGCTAATAAACATTATACACATGCAATCTTTAGAGCAGTTGAAAATGGTGTTTCAATTGTAAAAAGTGAATGGGCTTATGATTCAGCTTTTATTGATCCATTTGGAAGAGTTTTAAAAAAGAGCGTAAGTTTTGATGGTTTAAGAAAAGTCATAGTTCAAGATGTTCCTCTTGGAGGATTAAAACCAATTCAAGTTTATCTTGGAGATTATATAGGATGGTTTTCTTTTATAGGAATGATTGTTATTATGATTTTAAAGTCAAGAAAAGATAAAAAAATTATATAATTTAAATGTAAATTATTGAGGCTTTAATGGAAAAAAGAGCGGAAACAGAATCTAAAAAAATAAATAAAATAACAAATCTTGTAGCATACATAACAATATTGATTTTCATAATTTTACAAGTAAATATTGTTCAAAGCATTAGAGAAAAAATAATAAGTTTTGTTATTATGGTTTTATTTGTAATTTTATGGAGATTTTGGCTTCCAAAAATTGAAAATTCAAAATTCTATTTGAATCTTTTTATTTTAGTTGAAACAATATTAATTCTAACTCCTTTAATTTTGAATATAAATTGGGGCATATTTCCTTATATATTTTTTGTTTTAAGTGTATTTTCTCTTATGGAACTCTCTTTTCAAAATGGAATAATATGGATATTAATTTTTTCTATTATTTCTTTTTTTGTTTTTTCTTATCAACTTGGAGTTTATCAAGGTATACTTTTTGGTTTACTTTATGGAGCAGGATCACTATTTTTTGGTGGATTTGGTTATGCTTTATCAATTGTTATAGAATCAAAGAGAAAACAAGAAGATTTAGTAAATGAATTAAGTGAAGCTAATAAAAAATTAAAAGAGTATGCTTCAAAAGTTGAGCAATTAACACTTATAGAGGAGAGAAATAGATTATCAAGAGAAATGCATGATTCTCTTGGACACCATCTTGTTTCTGCATCCCTTCTTTTAGAGATAGTTAAAAGGATGATTAAAGAAAATCCAGATGAAGCATATAAAATAATAGAAACTATTAAAAAGGAGATTAGCGAATCACTTGATGAATTAAGAAATGTTGTAAAAACTTTAAGAAAACCATATGAATTTGATATTCCTTTAGAAGAATCTATTAAAAATTTAATTAATAATTTCTCAAAAATAGAAAATATAAAATTAGATTTTGAAATGGATGAAGATATAAAAGATTTAACATTTGATTATAAAATAACAATATTTAGGGTTTGTCAAGAAGCATTAACAAATATAGAAAAACACTCTCATGCAACAGAAGCAAAAATCAGTTTGAAAAAGATAAATAATGAAATTGTTCTTATAATAGAAGATAATGGTGTTGGATTTCCAAAAAATATAAAAGATGACTCTTTTGGTCTTAAAGGAATAAAAGAGAGGGCAAAAATTTTAGGTGGGAGGGTGAGTTTTGAAAATAGAGAAGAGGGTGGTGCAAAAATTATCTTTTCTCTTCCTTTAATTCAAGGAGGAAACTCACCTTGAGTGAAAAAATAAAAATTTTAATTGTTGATGATCAAAAACTAATAAGAGAGGGTCTTAAAGTTCTTCTTGAATTAGAGAAAGATTTTTTAATTGTAGGGGAAGCATCAAATGGATTAGAAGCATATGAAGCTTATATTAAATTAAAACCAGATGTTGTTTTGATGGATATCCAGATGCCAGTTATGAATGGAGTTGAAGCAATTAAAAAAATAAAAGAGTTTGACGAGAATTCAAAAATAATAATTCTTACAACTTTTGATGATGACCAATATGTATATGATGGATTAAAAAGTGGTGCTTTAGGTTACATTTTAAAAGATACTTCAATTGAAAAACTCTCAGAAACAATAAAAATTGTTTATAGTGGAGGGGCTTTAATTGAACCATTCATTACTAAAAAAATCCTTTCAGAACTATCTAAATTTGAAAAAACCAAAAAGAGCAAAGATGAATTAATTGAAGAGTTAAATTTAAGAGAATTGGAAATTTTGAGGTTAATTTCAAAAGGTTATACAAATCAGGAAATTGCCAATAAATTAAATCTTTCAGTTGGAACAGTAAAAAATTATGTAACTACAATTTTACAAAAAATTGGAGCGAAAGATAGAACTGAAGCAGCAATTTTAGCAAAAGAGATCGGAATTATATGAAATCTAAAGAAGAGATAAGAAATTTTGTTTGGGATAAAATGGAGAGAGAAAATGTTGCATCTTTTCCAAGACCAGTTTTTGGAAGAATTCCAAATTTTGTTGGTTCAGATAAAGTATGTGAAAAAATAAAAGAGTTAAATGAATTTAAAATTGCTAAGGCTATTTTTGTTGCACCTGATTCCCCGTTAAGAAGAGCAAGAGAAATAGTTCTTGAGGAAGGAAAAATTTTAGTTGTTGCTCTTCCACATATAAAAGATATTGTTGAAATTCATGAGAGAGTTAATATAAAGGAAGCATCAATTATTCGTGGATTTGAAAAGTATGGGAAACCTTTAAAATCAAAAATTGATCTTATGATTGAGGGAAGTGTTGCAGTTGATCTTAAAGGAAATAGAATTGGAAAAGGAAAGGGTTATGGAGATAAAGAGTATGAAATTTTAAAGAATAGGAGGTTTTTGAAAGAGAGTTTAAAAATAGTAACAATTGTTCATGAGTGTCAAATTTTTGAAGATTTCTCATATCTTATGAATGAAAGGGACATCAAGGTTAATTATATAATCACAAATAAAAGAATAATTAAAACTTTTTAACATGTTAAAAAGGTGTCAGACACATTTGTAACATCATGGTAAAAAACATTGAGGGTCTTCATTATAAAGGTCGCCTGAAATAGCATAAGTTAATGCTCTGCATCCAATACAATTTTCTACATTACATTTACTACATTTTCCCTTGAGTCTTTCTTTTACCCCATTTCTAAAATCCTTTAGTTTTTTTAAAATCTCATTAAAATCATCATTTAAAATATTTCCATAAGATATAGGTAGTCTTCTACACGGAAAAATTGTTCCATCTGGCATAATTGCCATTGACTCATCTCCAAGATTGCAAAGTGCTCCTTTTATTTTATTATTTTTAAGATCAATCCAGAAGGCTTTGTATGGAAGGAGATCAATGGGTGAGATATTTAAATCAAGAAAATAAATTATCTCTCTCATAACCTCCTTCCATTCTTCTTTTTTTAAATAATAATTAAATAGACTCCTTCCTCTTCCAAGTGGAACAAACCTTTCAATGATAACTCCGTCAACATTTAAATCTTTTGCAAATTCAAAAAAGGATATTAAATCTTTATAATTTAGAGAGGATAATGTGATCATAATCAAAATTTTTTTGTTTAATAACTTAAGGAAATATTTTATATTCTCAGTGACTTTTTTAAAATTTCCTTTTCCTCTTATAAAATCATTTTTGATCTCATCATATGATTCAATTGAAACCTTAAGATACTTAAATTTATCTGTTTTATTTAAAAAAATTATAATCTCTTCATTTAATATTGTTCCATTAGTTATTATATTTATTTCTTTAAAATTTTCTTTTTCATTTATATAAGAGATTATATTTAAAATATCATTTCTTAAAAATGGCTCTCCACCAGTTAAATTTACTGAAATTTTTTTATCTTTTAGAGTTTCGCTTATTTTATCAACAATAAAAATAATTTTTTCAAAAGAAAGTTCATTTTCCTTATTAAATTTACTTTGATAACAATGTTTACATCTTAAGTTACAGAAATCTGTTATGTGCCATTGAAAACCAAATTCTTTCACAAAAAGAATTATATACTATTTTAATTTTGGTGGATTTCTCTTTAACCATTCCTCATGTTTTTGGTATAAAAGTTCAAAATTTTCATACATTCTTACATTTGTCTCTTTTCTAAAACCTTCCATCATTGGCTTTACCTTTTTCCACATAACATCAAGACCAAAACTAAGATCAAAAAATAGATCTTCATCTAAATGTCCTCTTAAAACAAGAACACCACACAATTCAAAGAAATTACACACTGTTGTGAAATATTTTCTTTCCTTTGTACCTCTTGGATATTTTTCTTTAAACTCTTCATATGAATCTGCTTTGAATTGAGTGTACATCCATATGAAAGCATCATCGATTTTTTCCCACATTCTCATTTCAGTTAATTTTAAAATGATTTCGGCTTGACTCATAAAATTTCACCTCCCTTATTTTTTAATATATTTATTTTATCAATTTTTAAAAATTTTTTAACTCTTTATACAAAATCCACTCTCTTTTTCTAAAACCTAAAGATTTGTATATTTCAAAAATTCTTCCTTCAGTTGTTTTAACTATATAAATTTTTTTATGTCTTCTTTGATACCACTTTCTTTTTAAATCAATTTTTCTCTCTTCATATAAAATTTTATCTATTAAAAATTTTTCATTCTTCCAAATAAAACTAACAGGAACACCAATGTTATTCAACTCAACTAAAATTTTTTCACTAATAAAAATATCCATTTTAATTTAATTATAAATTACCTATTGACAAAATTTAATATTTCTATATAATGTTATTATCCTACCCTATAGGGTAGGATTAAGAGGTGAATATGAAAGTAAAGAAAGTTTTTATTGATGGAATGCATTGTAGTGGTTGTGTGAATTTAATGGAAAAAGAATTAAGTAAAATTAAAGGAGTTAAAAAGGTCGAAGTATCTCTTTCTGGTGGTTTTGCAAAAATTTATTATGATAATCTTGAACCTGATTTTGAAGAGATCCAAAAAATTGTTACAAATAATGGTTATAAGGCATATGATAGTTTAGATGATAAAAAAAGGAATCAAAAATTGAAATACAGAGAATGGTTGATAACTTTATCTATTTTCTCAATAATACTTTTAATATTCATCTTTTTAAAGAAAACTAATATTATAAACAATATAAGTTTTTTAAATAAAGAAATCTCTTATACTTTTTCTTTTATGATGGGAGTTGTTGCATCTATTAGCACATGTTTTGCAGTTGTTGGTTCAGTAGTATTAACTTTTAACCAAAGACATAATTTTTCAAATAAAAATAAAACAAGTGATATTTTATTACCAAATATACTTTTTCAAATTGGAAGAGTAGGTGGATTCTTTATATTAGGTGGACTTCTTGGTATGATAGGTGGAACTCTTAAATTAGAAAATAAGTTTTTCTCAATTTATACTATTTTAATAGGTGTAATACTAATATTTCTCTCTTTAAATATGATTGGCATAACACTTCCTTTTAAAGTAAATATATTTAAAAATTTTACATTAATAGAAAAAACAAAAAAATCTAAAGGCATTTTTTCACCATTATTATTGGGAATTTTTACTTTCTTTCTTCCATGTGGCTTCACACAGAGTATGCAAGCCTTAGCACTATTAAGTGGAAGTTTCTTAAAAGGAGGCCTTTTGCTTTTTCTTTTCTCTTTAGGAACTTTACCTGTCTTATTATTACTTGGAATATTTTCAAGAACTGTGAAAGTAGGTAATTTTAAAATTTTACAAAAAACTTTAGGATTAATTATAATATTAATGGCATTTTATACAATTTCTTCTGGAATAACTATTTATAAAAATACATTGATTTCAAATTCTTTGAATAAAGAAAATATAGTAGAAAATATTGAAAGTTTTAAAGATTTTCAAATTGTAGAAATGCATATAAAATATAGTGGCTTTGAGCCAAATGTTATTAAAGTTAAAAAGGGTATTCCAGTAAAATGGATAATTTATGGAGACGAAGTAACTGGTTGCACTGATAGAATAATTGTTCCAAGTTTAAACATAAAAAAAGACATCACCTCTTACGAAACAATAATAATATTCACTCCAAAAGAAAAAGGGGTAATACCTTTTTCATGTTGGATGGGTATGGTAAGAGGAAAATTTATAGTTGAATAATTTAAAAAGGAGGTTAACATGTGTCACTTATTTTATTGGTTCCCATTTTTTATGGGTGGTTTTGGATGGTTATGGATAGTAATAGGATTAATTTTGATCGTTGGTTTAATAATTCTTTTTACAAGAAAATTTGATTTTGGCTGCATGATGCACGATTCTGGGCACACTCATCGTATACATGATGAAGATCCTATAACAATTTTAAAAAGAATGTATGCTAAAGGAGAAATTAGCGAAGAAGAATATGAAAAGAGAAGAAAAAACATCGAAAAATAATCATCATTTACATCATAAACACGAAGGTGTTTTAAAGTTACTAAATATTGCAAAAGGGCATATTAGTGGAATTGAAAAGATGATTCTTGAAGATAAATATTGTATTGATATTTCAAAACAGATTCTTGCTGTAATCTCAATTTTAAAGAAAGTGAATCTTGAAGTTTTAAAAAAGCATATTGAGACATGTGTAAGAGAATCAAGAGAAACTGAAAAATTTGAAGAAAAACTTGAGGAATTAAAAGGTGTTATTGATTATTTGACAAAAGGAGTGGATTAAAAATATGAAAAAAAGAGTAAATATAGAAGTTGAAGGGATGCATTGTGCATCCTGTGTAAATACAGTTAAAAAAGCAATTGAAAGTGCACAGGGAGTTTCAGATGTTGATGTTAATTTAGTAACAAACACTGCTACTTTTTATTATGATCCTGAAATAATAACTTTAAAGGAAATTCAAGAAAAAGTAAAAAAAGTTGGATATTCACTTAAATTAAATATTGAAGAAGAGGAAAAAGAACTTAAAAAGGCGAAAAATCTTTTAATTTATTCAATTATTTTTCTTATTCCAATAGTTACAATAATGGTAATTCATATGTTTAATATTTTTATGATTCCACAAATATCAATCATTGAAACAACTCTTTCTTCTTTAATTATTTTTGGAATAGGATACAGAATACATAAATCTGCTTTTTTCTCGCTTTTAAATAAAACAATAAATATGGATTTACTTATTTCTCTTGGAACAATTTCAAGTTTTATTACTGGTATTTTTGAATTGTTTGGAATTAAAATTTCAAATTTCTCTTTTGTTGGTGCAATGATAACATTTTTCTTCCTTCTTGGAAAATATCTTGAGGCACTTGCCAAAGGAAAAGCATCTAAAGAAATAAAATCTCTTCTTGAAATTGGAGCTAAAAAAGCAAGAATAATAGTTGATGAAACCGAAGTGGAAGTAGACATTAACCAGATAGAACCAGGTGATATTATGGTTGTAAAACCATTTGAAAAAATTCCAACAGATGGAGTAATAATTGAAGGCAAAACAACCATAAATGAATCAATGGTAACCGGTGAATCTAATGAAGTGTTTAAAAAAGAGGGAGACGAAGTAATTGGTGGAACTTTAAATGGAAGTGGAAAAATTTTAGTTAAAGTTATTAAAAGAAGCGATGAAACATTTTTAGCAAATCTAATTAAACTTGTTGAGGAAGCACAAAAATCAAAAGTTCCTATTCAACAACTTGCAGATAAAATAACAACTTATTTTGTTCCTTCTGTTTTAATAATTTCTCTTTTATCATTTCTATTTTCTTTTTTCTTCTATGAAACATCAAGGACAATTCTTATTAATGCATCAAAATTTATTCCTTGGATAAATCCTGAAATTAATAGAATTTCGTTATCTATCTATTCGATGATTGCAACCCTTGTTATTGCATGTCCATGTGCGTTAGGCCTTGCAACACCTACTGCAATAATGGTGAGTAGTGGTATAAGTGCAAAAAGAGGAATTTTTATAAGAAATGGTGAAGCAATTCAGAGAATGAAGGATATTAACACAATTGTTTTTGATAAAACAGGAACTTTAACTTATGGAGAACCTGAAGTTATAGATATTTTTGATTTTACATCACAAAATGATGGATTTAGGATTTCTGCTTCTTTAGAAAATAATTCAAGTCATTCACTTGGGAAAAGTATCATTAAAAAATATTTAGAGACAGAAAAAGACTTTTTCTCTGTTTTAGATTATGAAGAAATTCCAGGAATTGGGGTTAAAGGAAAAATAGAAGGCAAAGAATATATTTTAGGCAAACCAAAAGAAATTTTAAAATTAATTAAAAATGGTAATGACAAAATTAATTTAATTGAAAATTTAGAAAAAGATGGAAAAACTGTAATACTTTTAAGTGATTTCAAAGAAATCTTAACAATAATTTCATTGAGAGACAAATTAAGAGAAGAATCAAAAGAACTCATAAATGAATTAAAGAGAATGAATATTGAACCAATACTTGCGACAGGAGATAACATAAATTATGCTTTATGGGTAAGAGATGTACTAAAAATAGATAGATTTTTTGCAGAAGTTCTTCCAGAAGATAAATTAAAAATTATAAAAGAGTTACAGAATGAAGGAAGAATTGTTGCAATGGTTGGTGATGGAATAAATGATGCACCAAGTTTAAAACAAGCAGATGTAGGAATTGCAATGGGAACAGGAAGTGATACTGCTATAGAAACAGGCGATATTGTTCTTCTAAAAGGATCACTTTCTAATGTTATAAAAGCGATTAAAATATCTAAAGCAACATTTAAGAAAATAAAAGAAAATTTATTTTGGGCATTCTTCTATAACATAATAGCAATTCCACTTGCTTTTTTGGGTCTCCTTCATCCAATCATTGCGGAAATTGCAATGGCTTTAAGTTCAATAAATGTGATAACAAATTCTTTAAGATTGAATAAAATAAAAATTTAAAAAGGAGGTTATTTATGAAGCATATTGATCCTGTATGTGGGATGATAGTTAAAGAAGAAGATAGCATAAGTTTTGAATATAAAGGTAAAATATATTATTTTTGTAGTGAATTTTGTTATGAAAAGTTTAAAGAGAATCCTGAAAAGTATCTAGATTCAAATTATAAAAAAGACATGAAAAAAGATTAATTTATTTTATGCTATATATGATAGTATAAATTTTCTGTCCGCCATCATAGGCTATTAAATCAACTAAATTATATTCATTCAATATTTTAAATCTTATCTCTTCTTGAGAGTTATAATGTAATTCTTCTCCAAATACAACAACAATTTCTTGTATTTTTGAATTAATCTTTTTTAAAAGTGAAATAAAAAGTTTAGATGGATCATCACCCTTTAAAATAATTTCATTATTTAGCGTTGCAAAAAATTCTCCTCTCGAAATTTCCAAATTATTGAATTTTGTGTCTCTATCTGACCTTGCTATATAACCTGATTTAATGTTTTCAATAGATTTCATCATATTAATAATATTTTCCTTAAAACTTAAAGAACCATCAAAATTCAAAAGAGCAATAATTCCTTCTGTAATAAATTTTGTTTCTAAATATTCTAATCTTTTAAAAGTTTTATCTTTTAAATTCTTAATTGTTAAAATCAGATCCTTATCATTAGGAAGAATTATAATTTTTTCACTTGGTATATCATTCACAGTTTCAAGAATTTCTTCTAATGATGGCTTCTCATTTATATCCATAACAATAGTTGATCCAAGAGAATAAAAGAGATCTGTTATTTTATCGCTTAAAGAAAATGTTACAATTCCAATATCAATATCATATAAAAACCTCAGTTGTTGTTTTCTCATATCTCTTGATATTACTTCTTTTACTTCTCCTAAATTTTTGAAGAATTCATTTATTTCATTTAGTTTATTTGTATGAATGTGAATTTTTAATTCACTATCTTCTTTTAAAACAATAATTGAATTACCAAATTCTTTTAATTTTTTCTTTAATTGAGGTAACTCAATAAAATTTGTTATGTATGCTTCTACACAATATCTAAAACTGGGCTTTCTTCTCCACAACGAAGGAATAAGTTCGTCAAATTTTATCATTTCTCTTTGATAAAATTCATTATTAAAAGTCTTAAGGAGTGCCTCAAGAAACAAAACAAAACCCTCTCCACCCGCATCAACAACATGTGCATCTTTAAGAATTGGAAGAAGATCCGGAGTTTTCTTTAAAGCCTCAACCCCCTTAAAATAAGCATTTCTAATCATCTCATTTATATCATTACCTTTCTTTAAACCTTCAAGTGCTTCCCTAATTACTGTTATAATTGTTCCTTCAACTGGATTATCTATAATTTCATAAGATAATTTATATCCTTTTTCAAAACCCTCTTTAATTTTTCTAATTTCATCACAGTCCTCTTTAAGTATCTCTTCCAAAAAACCTTTTATAAATTGGGAAAAAATTATTCCTGAGTTTCCGTGTGCCTTTAACACTATTCTTTCTTTTACAAAATTCAAAAATTCTTTATCACTTAAATTTTCTTTTGATTCAATTGTCTCTTTTAAGGTTTTACACATGTTTGTTCCAGTATCACCATCTGGAACAGGGAAAACATTTAAATTGTTTATATATGCCTCTTTTTCTTCAAGTTTTCTTAAAGTCAAAAAGAGTGTTTCTTTTATTTTTCTATAAATTTCACTCATCTCATTCTCTTTTTTTGAAAAAGTATTACTTGAAGACCTCTAAAAAGCAAAAGTATACCTGCAATTATTACAAGTAAAGGAAATGGATAGAATGGATATTTTCTACTTAAAATAATAAACATGGTTATTAATCCAAATACAGCACCAAATGGAACTGCTCCCATAAATTTTATTAGCCTATTTAATTTTAAAAATTTATATAGAATTGCAAAAAGTGAGCCAACTAAAAATGAAATAAGTGTCTCAAAAGGGAAAAGAGTCAACGCAAATCCTATTGTTGCACCAACTCCTTGTCCTCCTCTAAAACCAAAATAGATTGGATAATTATTTCCAAGAATTAAAAAAATATACGAAAGAATAATTGTGATTTCATTTTTACTAAATGAAATAACAAGAAAAGCAATAAATGCACCTTTTAAAATATCAAGTAGACCAACAAGTGATCCAAAGCCAATTCCATATTGTCTTACTGCTCCTGATCCTCCTGGAAAATCTTTGTTTCTTATATCTTCTTTTTTTATTAATTTCGCTAAAATAATTCCAGATGTTAGTGAACCAATAAAATATGAAAGAGTAATTAATATAAAATCAATGACCCTCATTCTCTTTTTCACCTCCTATAAATGAAACACCAAAGGCACCAGTTAAAACTGCATAACCCATAATCGGAGTGAATGGTACAGTATAAATTTTTTTCTCTTTAAATACTTTATTTATTTCATTTTTAAAAAACTCAATTTCTTCATCTTTAAAATTTATATGCATGCAAAAAATTAAATTTTCTTTTATCTCTCTTTTTATAATTTCAATTAGTTTTAAAATTCCATCAAATCTATCTTTTGAAAGTGTCACTTTTTTTATTTTTCCAAAGTCAATTGAAACAATAGGCTTTAAAGATAAAAGTGCTCCAAAATCAGATAAAATTTTTGGAATTCTTCCTGTTCTATAGACATCCTTTAAAGAATCAATGTAAACATAAGTTTTAATTTTATTAACCAAATCTTTGATGTTTAAAATTATTTCATTAAAAGGTATATTATTTTCAATTAATTCAATAACTTTATAAGTTAAAATACCTTCACCACTTCCTGCATTTAACGAATCTATAACTTCTATTTGTTTATTCAAAACTAAATCTTTTGCGATTAAGGCATTTTTATAACACCCACTAATTGTTGAGGATATCGTTATACATATAATTTTTTCTTCCTCAATTTTATTGTAAGTGTCTAAAAAATCTTCAACTTTTGGAGGATATGCTTTAAATTCTAAAAATTTTTTACTCTCAAATATTTTAAAAATTTCTTCATTTGTTATATCAATTGAATCTCTATAAACTTTATTTTCTATCTCAAAATAAAATGGAACTTGTATAATATTATATTTCTTTATTAATTCTTTAGGTAAATTAGCAGTTGAATCAGTTATAACTCTAATCCTTTCCATCAATTACATTTTATCACCTACCATTTTAAACATGCCAAAAGAATTTTGGTTTTGTTCTACCATAAATTGCAAAACTTTTTCCCTTATGATATGCCCAAAGTTGGTCACCATAATCATAATGCCACCATTCATTAGAAAAATTTGAAAAATCAAAATAATTCATTAAATGAAAAAGGAGTCTTCTATTTTTTAATATTTCAAATTCTTTTTCATTTAATTCTTCTCCTCTTTCTAATTTTTCTTCAAAATATCTTGTTTTTGCAATATCACTCATTTCATCAAAATATGTTCCCATTTCAAGCATTCTTCCTTTATCATCACATATAGAAAGATCTATTGCGCCACCTGTATTATGTGGAGATGGTTTTGTTTCATCAAAAGAAGGTAAAGCAACAAAATTTAAAGTCAATTTTATTAATTCTTCTTCGACCAAATCTGGATTCTCTTTTCTTAATTTTTCTTTGTATGTATCAAAAAGAGATTGTTGTAATTCGACAGGTCTATAGGCATCAAAAATGACAAATTTATAACCTTTTGGTAATAGTTCACTTGCCTTAATTAGTTTTTCATATATAGATATCCTTGTATAACAAACAGATATTGCATTTTTTAATCCTTGGATAAAATATTCTGGGTGATTTATTATTTTTTCTGGGTAAAGATCAAGAGATACAAGATCTTCATTACATTCAATAATTTTTATTTTTCTTATCTCTTCCCAATTTTCCTTTTTTAAGAGAGGTATTGGAGTTTCAATAAATTTTAAAATTAATTCATTTGAATTATTCATAGTTGACTCCTTAAAAATAAAAAAGCCCTCAGCTCTCTGCTGAGGGCATAAATTTAAAATTTGTTTAGAAGTGGAAAATACCTTTTAATAGATACCCAACAAATGTGCCTAAATAATTCCCTATAATATATCCCCATATCCCAACAAGAATTGCAGGAACAATTAATTTTGTCCATCCTTTTGCTATAGCCATACCTGCAGCAGTTGATGGTCCACCAAGGTTTGCATTTGAAGCGAGAACACACTCTTCAACACTATATTTAAATGCTTTTCCGACTCCTAAAGTAAAAACAATATTTATAATTGCCATAACAAGGCAGAAAAGAAGCAGCACGGGTGCTTTTGTAATAATCTCATATAAACTTGCTGGAATTCCTATAACTACAAAGAATAAATAAATCATAAACATTCCAATTTCATTTGAACCCGGAATTTTTGGTAAGAAATTGGGGAAAAGGGTAGCAAGAATGAGTGTAATAATTGGTATTATCAAATAAATCTGTCCAAAAATTAATCTTATAATAAAAAGAAAACCAGTAGCATCTCCAGGGATAACTGTTTTAACCCATGTTGTAAATTTAACAGAAATAAAAACAATAACAAATGCTATTGCAAGGTTTTTTGCAATATCAAGTAAAGAAATTTCTTTTCTTTTCCAATACATTGCTGCTCTTGTTTTCTCTTGCAAATCTTTTGACTCATTTTCTAATTTTTCAACTTCATCTTCATATGGATGAGGAAATCTTTTCCTAAAGAAGGTCCATGATGGAATTGCAAGAAGAATTATGAATGCAATTGCCATATTTAAATTATCCGCAACAGTTAGAGCACCTATTAAATTTTCACTTGCTTCAAAAATTTTAGAAAGAGCAACAAAGTTAACTCCTCCTCCAATATAAGATCCAGTCATCATTCCTGCAGCCTTAAAGTACTCAGGAATAAATGTCCCGAAAAGAAGGGTTGCAATAAAAGCACCAAGAATTGTACCAACTGCAGAAATATTGAAAATCCCAAACATTCTTCCAGATTCTTTAAGAATTTTTTTTAAATCTGCTTGAAAGAGAAGTAATGTTACAGCAAGAGGTAAAATATAAGTCCAAACATTATCCCATACAGGTGAATCCGTTGGAACAATTCTTAAATTTGTTGCAGCAAGACCAAAAATTAAAGCAATAACTGCTCCACTAATTTTTGATGCCCATTTGTACTTCTGTTCAAGATAAATTGAAAGAGATGCAGCAACAACAAGAAATGTCCATAGAGCCCATGTGTCATCAGGTTTAAACAATGTTGTCACTATCCACCTCCTTAAGATTTTGAATTGTTTATATTATAACAAATTTTAAGTTGACAATTAAATCTTTGGGTATAAAATTATATAAAAATTAAGGCAATGGAGTCTGCCTTATAAATCTCTTTTAAGAGTGATGACTCCTATTAAAAGGAGTGTATATGGAAAAAGAGACTCTTTCATATGAAGAACTTAAAGAAAAAGTTGAAAATTTAATTCAAGAAAATATGAAATTATCAAAACTGAATGCAACACTTAACTTTAAATTATATTCTGCTCTGAAAGAGATAGAAAAACTTAATTTTGAAATAGGAGCACTTAAAGGAGAAATACTTTTTTTAAAACAAGCACTTGAAAATGCAAAAAACAAATTAAAGAAATATAATGAAGAGATATTTTAAATTTAAATTTTTATTTTCTTTATCTCATTTTTATTTGTTGTAAATAAATTTCCGCCAACATGTAAAAGTAAATTAATTTTAGTTAGATCCCAATGTTTATCAAAAAAATCCTCTTCTACTTTAACATTTAAAACTTCACCTAAAATAATTACATGATCTAACTCTTTTTTATCAATAATATCAATAACTTTACACTCGATGTTTGCGATACACTCTTTAATTGATGGCACACTCACAAAATCAGATTCAATTGGTGTAAAACCAGTTAATTCAAATTTATCTTTTTCTCTTCCACTATAAGTTCCACAAATAAGAGACTCTTTTGAATATCTTATATCTGGAATATTTACAACAAATTCTTTATTCTCAAGAAGAAGTTTATATGAATATCTTTCTCTTCTTAATGCAAAAGTTAAAACTGGTGGCGTTATGCTTAAAGGAGTAATCCATGCAATTGCTATAATATTTGGTTTTTTGTCATTTCCCATTGTTGTTATAAGTGTTGTCGGGTAAGGATGAAGTATTGATGTAAAATTATTAACTTTTATAACTTTTTTCATATTTCCCTCCTTATTTAAATTTTATTATCATTATATAAGGAGGTAAAGATGAAAGGAATAATTTTATATTATTCAAGAACAGGAAATAATAAAAAATTAGCTAAAATTTTAAAGGAAAAATTAAGTTTTTCTTTAGAAGAAATTATTGATAGGAAAAGAAGAGATGGAATCATTGGTTTTATCATTTCAGGGTATGATGCTTTAACCAAAAAATTAACTAAAATAGAAAAATTAAACTCTAATATCGAAAATTTTGAACATATTGTTATTGGAACCCCAATTTGGGCAGGGAACATAACTCCAGCAATCAGAACTTTCCTTTTAGAAAATAAAGATAAAATAAGAAGTTATTCAGTTTACTCAGTTTCTGAATTTGGAGAGAAAAATTTGAAAATTCTGGATGATTTTGAAAAAATTATTGGATTTAAAGCGAAATCTTATCTTTTCTTAAAAGATAGTGAGTTAGAAAAAAATATATTTGAAAATAAAGTAAATAAATTTATAGATAATATTTTGAAATGAAAATTATTTCACAAATGAGATACATGAAAAAATTAAAAGTTAACTATGTTAAAGGTGTAATTATTGATAGGGTTATTTGAAAGTATTATAAATTTTTTAAAAAATTTGGGAGGCCCGGGTTGGCCTCCCAAAAGTTTATTTAATTAATTTTGCTCCTTCGTCAAGTGCCTTAAGGTTTATCTCAATAAGTTCCTTTTTTCTTTCACTTAAAAATTTCTCAACAACCTCTTTTATTGTATCAATTGGAAGAAATTTTGTTTTCTCAATAAATGCTCCTAACATCACCATATTTGCAACAACTGTCTTTCCTAATTTATCTGCAATTTCATTGGCTGGAATTTTTATTATTTCAATATCATTTCTTGTTGGCTCTTTATCAATCAAAGAGGAATTCATAAAAAGTATCCCTTTTTCTTTAACTCTACTTTCAAATTTATCAAGAGAAGGTTTATTCATAACAATTATATTTTGACTTGTGGCAAGTACAGGAGATGCAATTGGTTTATCTGAAACAATAACATTACAATTTGCAGTTCCACCTCTCATTTCAGGACCATAAGATGGAAAGAACGTCGCAAAGAGATTCAATTTAGTTGCTGCTTCACAAATTAGTTCTCCCATTAACATAACACCTTGGCCACCAAATCCAGCAATTATCGCCTCAAGCCTTCTCTCCATATCACTCTACCCCCTCTTTTACTTTAAATTCTCCAAGAGGATAGTATGGAATTAATTCATTTTCAATTCTTTCAAGTGCCTTAAGTGGTGTCATATGCCACTGAACAGGACATGCTGATAAAAATTCTACAAGAGAGAATCCTATTTCTTTAAGTTGAGCATTAAATGCTTTTTTCAAAAATTTTTTTGCCTGAGTTATTCTTGTAGGTTTATTTACTGCTGCTCTTGCAATGTACGCAGCACCTTCAAGGTTTGATAAGAGTTCTGCAACTTTTATTGGATAACCAGAAACCTTTGGATCTCTTCCATAGGGTGATGTTGTTGTTTTCTGTCCAATAAGGGTTGTTGGTGCCATTTGTCCTCCAGTCATTCCATAATTTGTGTTATTTATAAACACAACTGTTATTTTTTCACCTCTTGCTGCTGCATGAACAATTTCTGCCATACCTATTGAAGCAAGATCACCATCTCCTTGATATGATAAAACAAAATTTTCTGGATTTGCTCTTTTAATACCTGTTGCCATTGCTGGTGCTCTTCCATGTGCTGCTACACATGAATCAACTTTAAAATATTCATAGCCTAAAACAGAACAACCAATTGGCCAAACAATAATTGTTTTTTCAAGTAAATTCATTTCATCAATAAGTTCTGCAATTAATTTATGTATTATTCCATGATGGCAACCAGGACAGTAGTGAGTAACTTTCTTCTCAAGAGAATCTGGATATTTATAAATTGTTTTAACTTCCATTTTATCCTACCTCCTTCATTTTCTTTTCAAAAAATTCCTTTATCTCAACTGTTGTTGGAACAACTCCTCCTGTTCTTCCATAGAAAAAGGTTGGTTTCCTATCTAAAATAGAAAGACGAGTATCTTCCAACATCTGACCTAAACTCATTTCAACATTTATGAAAAATTTTGCTTGATCAACAAATTTTCTTAATTCTTCATATGGAAAAGGCCACAATGTTATTGGTCTAAAAAGACCAACTTTAATTCCTTTTTCTCTTTCTTCATCAACAACTGTTTTTATAATTCTTCCAACAGTACCATAAGCAACAAAAATATACTCTGCATCTATTAATTTATACTCTTCCCACATCTTTTCATTCTTTTCAATCTCATCATATTTTTTCTTAAGTTCCAAATTCATCTGTTCAAGTTTTTCAGGATCAAGATTAAATGAAACAATTGTGTTTTTCTTCCTTCCTTTTGCACCAGTTAAAGCCCAAGGTTTTTCAGGAAGAGAGTTAGGATCTATATCATAATTAAATTCAACAGCCTCCATCATTTGACCAAGAACACCATCCAAAAGAAGTTCAACAACAGTTCTATATTTATCTGCAATTTCAAATGCTTTAGGAACAAGATCAACTATCTCTTGTACTGATGAAGGTGCAATTACAACAACTTTATAATCACCATGTCCTCCACCTTTTGTTGCTTGAAAATAATCAGATTGTGCAGGCGAAATTCCTCCTAAACCTGGTCCTCCTCTCACTACATTTGCAACTACAACAGGAACATTAGAACATGCAATATAAGAAATGCCTTCCTGCATTAGAGAAAATCCCGGAGAAGATGTTGAAGTAAAAACTCTTTTTCCAGCACATGCAGTTCCATAAACCATATTTATTGCAGCAACTTCACTTTCTGCTTGAAGGTAAAGACCACCAACTAAAGGAAGTTTTCTTGCAAAATATTCAGGTGTTTCATTTTGTGGAGTTATAGGATATCCATAAAAAAATCTACATCCAGATCTAATTACTGCTTCTGCCAACGCTTCTGCACCTTTCATAAAAACTCTTTCGCTCATTTCTTAACCTCCTCTTTAATTCTAAATACCTCAATTGCACCTTCTGGACAAACTTGAGCACATATTCCACACATAATACAACCATCTTCATTTACTAGTTTTGCAGGATGAAAACCTCTTGAATTAAATTTAGTAAGATCACTTTCCAATACATGAGTTGGGCAAAAATTAATACAGTAAAGGCACTCTTTGCAAAACTCTTCATTAATTAAAACCTTTGTGATTTTATCCATAATACCTCCTCTTAATCTACCTCATATGGGTATCTTATAAAAATTTTTACAGGCAAAATTAATTTTTTTAAATTTTCATCTTCAATTTTATCAATCAAATCTTCTTTAACTCCCACATATTTTATTGGTATTTTTATCTTTTCTGAAATTTTTTTTGCAATTAAATATCCCTCTATTATATTTTCAACTTTTGTCTCAAATCTCAAATTTGTGTTTGAAACTAAGCCTGTAATTGAAAAACCAGAGGCAATTTCTATATCTTTAATGTTTTTTTCAATATCTTTTAAAGTTCTTGTAAAAGGTCTATAAACATTTAAAACATAAAATATATCATAATCAAAATCTTTTATTTCAGGAAATTGTCTTAAAACAAAAGTTGAATTTTCGCCACCTCCTATATCATAAATACAAATTTTATTCTCTTCATAAATACATCTTTTTGAAGCATGAACTATAAGTGGAAGATCAGATTTTGAAATTTCTTTTGGAGGAGCAACAATATTTACTCCAAATTTCTCAACTTTATCTTTTAAATCTCTTAATCTTATATATGGTTTATAAATATCTAAATCAATAATATCTATACTTTTGCCATCTTTTCTTATATTTATTCCAAAATTTATTGATATTTCTGTTTTTCCGCTTCCAATCTCTCCGATGAAAATATTTATCTTTTTAATTCCATCTATTCCATCACTCATAAATCTTTGGTTCCTCTTCTTTTCTTAAAACTCTCAACGCTCCAAGGGCTAAAGCCTCCATCTCATCTTCACCAGGATAAATTAAAACTTTTCCAAGAAAACTCACTCTCTCTTTAATTAAATTTGTAAGCATTTCAGAATAGGCAATACCACCTGTTAAAACTATCGCATCAATTTCACCCTTTAAAACTGCTGCCATCTCACCAATTGTTTTTGAAACTTGATAAGCCATTGCTTCATAAACAAGTTTTGCATAACTATCTCCTTCTTCAATTCTTTTCTCTACTTCTCTTGCGTCATTTGTTCCAAGATGCGAAACAAGACCACCCTCACCTGCTAATTTCTTTTTCATCTCTTCAAAAGTGTATTTTCCACTAAAGCAAAGTTCAACTAAATCTTGAGTTGGAAGTCCACCTGCTCTTTCTGGTGCAAATGGTCCATCTCCATTTAGAGCATTATTTACATCAACAACTCTTCCTTTTCTATGTGCTCCAATTGAAATTCCACCACCAAGATGTACAACAATTAAATTAACTTCCTCATATTTTTTTCTGAGATCACGGGCTGCTCTTCTTGCAACTGCCTTTTGGTTTAGTGCATGAAAAATACTTTTTCTTTCTATTCCCTTTAAACCAGAAATTCTTGCAATATCATCCATTTCATCAACAACAACTGGATCAACTATAAAAGCAGGAATTCCTAATGGTTTTGCAATTTCATAAGCAATTATTGCTCCAAGATTACTTGCATGTTCTCCTCTCTTTGCCTCTTTAAGATCTTCTATCATTTGTTCATTAACTAAATAAGTTCCACTTTTAAGAGGTTTAACAAGCCCGCCCCTTCCAACAACACATGACAAAGTTTTAGGATCTATATTTTTATTTTTAAGAAACTCTAAAACACTATTTTTTCTAAATTCATATTGATCAAAAATTCTTTTAAACTTTTTTAACTCTCCTGAATTATGTCTTAAAACTTCAATAAAAAGAGGTTTTTCTCCTTCAAAAATTCCTATTTTTGTTGAAGTTGAGCCAGGATTAATAACAAGGATTCTCTCCATGCATTTCCTCCATATATTTCAAGGGGCCCATCTACAGGGCCCCTTTTTAGGTTTTATACCCATCCTCTTAATTTCATTGCTTCAACTACTCTATTTATACTAACAGCACCTGCGGAAGTTCTCATATCTATTTTTTTCTCTTTATGCATCTCATATACATTCTTAAATGCATTTACCATTATTCTTTCGAGTCTCTCTAAAACTTCTTCTTCGCTCCAGTAATATCCATAATTATTTTGTACCCACTCAAAATAAGAAACTGTAACTCCTCCTGCATTTGCTAAAATATCTGGAAGCATAAGAATACCCTTTTTAACAATAACTTCATCTGCTTCTGGAGTTGTTGGTCCATTTGCAGCCTCAGCAATTATTTTTGTTTTAACCTCATTAACATTTTCTGTTGTTATCTGATTTTCAAGAGCAGCAGGAACAAGAATATCACATGGAACTGTTAATGGATCTTTAGGACCAATCTCTTTTGTACCAGGATAACCTACAACACTTCCTGTCTTTTGTTTATATTCAAACACTTTATCTGGATCAATACCATCTTCACAATATATTCCACCTTTTGAATCACTCACTGCAATAATCTTTGCACCATCCTCATAAAGAAGTTTTGCAGCAAAATATCCAGCATTTCCATATCCTTGAATTGAAACTGTTGCTCCTTTAAGTGATAAACCAATTGCTTTCGCTCCTTCTCTAATTGTGTAAAGTGTTCCCATTGCAGTTGCCATATTTCTTCCTAAAGAGCCACCTAAAAGAATTGGCTTTCCTGTAATAACTCCAAAAACATTATGACCTTTTAATTTTGAATATTCGTCCATCATCCATGCCATAATTTGAGGATTTGTATATACATCAGGAGCAGGAATATCTTTTTCAGGGCCAATTATATGTGCTATTGCATCAATATAACCTCTTGATAATCTCTCTAACTCACCCTCACTCATCTCTTTGGGATTACATCTGACTCCTCCCTTTCCGCCACCATAAGGAATTCCAACAACACCACATTTAAGAGTCATCCAGATAGATAAAGCAATAACTTCATCCATTGTTGTTTCAGGATGAAAACGAATTCCACCTTTTGTTGGTCCTAAAGCATCATTATGTTGTGATCTCCATCCCAAAAAAGTTCTTACACTTCCGTCATCCATTCTAACTGGAATTGAAACTTGTAGAACTCTTTTTGGCCACTTTAAAACTTCAATTAACTCTTTTGAAAGATTAAGCACTTCTCCTACTTTTTCGATCTGCTCCTGAGCAATTTTAAATGGGTTTAATGTTAACTCTTTCTCCATAAACACTCCTCCTTATTTATTTAATTTCTGATACTAAACAACCCAATGCTATTGAATAAAATTTTGACTCTTTTGTATCTGATCTTGATGGTAAAATAACAGGTGCTTTTGCACCAATTACAACACCTGCACTAACTCCATCAGAAAGATAGTTTAAAATCTTAAAGAAAATGTTTCCTGCTTCGATATTTGGTACAATAAAAACATCTGCATCACCTGCAACATCTGATTTTATTCCTTTAACATCGGCAGCCCATTTTGAAATAGCATTATCAAAAGCAAGAGGCCCATCAACAATTGCTCCTTTGATTTGGCCTCTTTTAGCCATCATTGTAATAAGTGCTGCATCAAGAGTTGATGGCATATCTGGATTTACAATCTCAATTGCAGAAAGAAGTGCAACTTTTGGCATATCAATTTTTAATGCTTTTGCAACAATTAAAGCGTTTTTTAAAATTTCGACCTTCTGCTCAAGTGTTGGAGCAATAACCATGCCTCCATCACTCATGATTATTAACTTTGGATATCTTGAACATTGTAAAACTCCAACATGAGATAGAAGTTTTTCTTTCCTAATACCTTTTTCTTTATCAAGAACTGCATGAAGAAGTTCAGGTGTTTTTACTAAACCTTTCATAACTAAATCTGCTCTTCCATCTCTAATATATGAAATTGAGAGTTCAATTGCTTTAAAGTAATCTTTCTCATCAACTATTTCTGCTTGTAATTCTATGTTCTCTTTCTCGAGAAATTTATTGATCTCCTCTTTGCTACCAATTAATATTGGTTCAATAATTCCCTCGTCTTTTGCAAATTTAATTGCTTTTAAATCTTCGGCTTCATATGGATTTGCAATTGTTAATCTTTTTTTACCAAGTTTTTTAACTTCAACTAATAATTCGTTGAAATTTTTAATCACTTTAAACCTCCTTTAATACTCCTTTGGCTTTTCTTCTCCTCTCAATACACTCAATGCACCAAAACATAGTGCTTCTTGCTCCATCTCACCTGGAAATACAAAAATCTTTGAAATGAAAGAAACTCTTTCTTTTATTAAATTTGTTAACCTTTCAGACTTTGATGCGCCTCCAGTTAGAATTATTTCATCCACTTTTCCCTTTAAAACAACAGCACACGCTCCTATATCTTTTGAAATTTGGTATGCCATTGCCTCATAAATTAATTTTGCATAAGAATTTCCTTCATCAATCATTCTCTCAACTTCTTTTAAATCATTTGTACCAAGATATGACACAATTCCGCCCTCTCCCATTAAAAGTTTTTTGATTTTCTCTTTTGTGTATTTACCACTATAACACATTTCAACAATATCAATTGATGGAAGACCGCCTGGTCTTTCTGGAGAAAATGGTCCAGATGAACTTGGATCATTAACATCAACTGCTCTTCCCGCCTCAAATGCAACAACAGAAATACCCCCACCAATATGAGCAACAATGAAATTGAAATCAGTAATCTTTCCGCCTAACATTTCTGCCCTTTTCTTTGCAACATATCTTGTGTTCAAAGCATGAAATCTAGATTTTCTTTGAATCTCTTTTAATCCACAAATTCTTGCAATACTAGGAAATTCATCAACAACAACTGGATCAACTATAAAAGCAGGAATTCCTAATGGTTTTGCAATTTCATAAGCAATAGGTGCTCCTAAGTTTGATGCATGTTCAATTTGAGCATTTTTTAAATCCTCAATCATTTTTTCATTTATAATGTAGGTTCCTGCAGGGATTGGTCTTAGTACCCCACCTCTACCTACAACTGCAGAAAGTTCTTTTTCATCTATTAAATTTTCTTTTAAAAACTCCAAAACTGCCATTTTTCTAAATTCATATTGATCAAAAATTCTTTGAAACTTTTTTAACTCTTCAATTGAATGTTCAATTTTTTTTGTTTTAACTTCCCTCTCATCTTCAAAATATGAAACTTTTGTTGAGGTTGAGCCAGGATTTATAACAAGAATTTTATACACCCTTTACCTCCTTTCCTTTAATTAAAAGTTCTTTTGCATGATTTATTGCACTTTCTGTTATTTCAATTCCTCCTAACATTCTTGCAATTTCATAAACTCTCTCATCCTCTGAAAGGACTCTTGCTATAAGATAAGTTCTTTCATTTATTACATTTTTTGAAAGCACTATATGATGATCACCTAAACTTGCAATTTGTGGAAGATGAGTTATTGATATAACTTGTACATTTTTTGAGAGTTCAAGAAGTTTCCTTCCAACCATCTCACCAACTCTACCACCTATACCCTGATCTATTTCATCAAAAACAATACAAGGCATTTCATCTAATTTTCCAAAAATTGTTCTTAATGCAAGCATAACTCTTGAGAGTTCACCGCCTGATGCAATTTTAATTAATGGTTTTTCAGATTCACCTGGATTTGGAGAAATATAAAATTCAACTGATTCAAAACCAAACTCATTGGGTTCTAATTTTTTACCATCAAAGAAAATGCCTTCCTCACTCTCCTTTTCAAAAAATTTGATAAAAAATTTTGCTTTTTCCATTGCAAGAGATGAAAGTTCATGTTCAATAAGTTCTTTAAGTTTAAGTGATGCATCTTCTCTTTCTTTTCTCAAAATTTTTCCAATTTCAACTAATTCTTTTTCTATCTCTTCAAATTCACTTTTGAGTTCTTCAAGCCGCTCAAAACTTGTATCTATATTTTTTAATTCTTCTTTCGAAGTTTCAAGGAAATTTAAAATATCCTTGACACTTTTTCCATATTTTCTCTTTAAATCTTCATATGTTTTTAATCTACTCTCAATAAAATCTAAATCTTCAGGAGAAAAATCAATTTCACTTTTTCTTTTCTTAATCTCTTGAGAAAGTTCACTTATTTTAACCTCAATTTCCTCTATTTCTTTTTTGAAATTCTCAGCAAAGGAATCTATTTTTGAAATCTCACTTAACTTTTTTTCAATTAAAACTATTCTATCAATAATGCTTAAATCGCTACTTTCGCCTTCAATTAGATTATATGACTCACTATACACTTCTTTTAATTTTGACACATTTTTTAATATTTCTCTCTTTTTTGTTAATTCTTCTTCTTCCTCTTCGCTTATTTTCGCTTTTTCAATTTCGTTTATAACATAACTTAAATAATCCTTTCTTCTTTCTCTTTCCTCTTTTTTATTTATTATTTCTTCAATTTCTTTTTTTAAATTTTTTGCTTTTTCAAGTTTTGCTCTAAAGATTTCTCTTTTCTTTAAAAAATCTTCTCCTATAAATCTATCTAAAAGTTCTAAATGTTTTGACTTATCAAGAAGAGATTGTGGTTCATGTTGGCCATGAATATCAATTAGTTTTTCACCAATTTCTCTATAAATTGAAAATGGAACAACCATTCCATTTATTTTTAATTTCTGTTTTCCATCACGTGTTATTTCTCTTTGAAAAAATAAAATATCTTCATCAATTCCTTTTTCAATTAAAAAATTTTTAATTTTTTGGTTTCCACTAATATCAAAAGTTGTAGTTAAATAAACTTTATCCTCACCCTCCCTAAACATTTCTTTGGAAAATTTATTTCCTAATGCTACTCCAAGTGCTGTTATTAAAATTGATTTGCCCACCCCCGTTTCACCTGTAATTACATTTAAACCCTTATCGAATTCGATCGATAAGTCCTCAATAATTGCAAAATTTTTAACGGTAAGATTTTTAAGCATTCAATTTTATTTTATCAAATTTTTGAATATTTAGTAGTTTTATTAATCCATATATCTTCCACCATTAACATCAATAACTTCGCCATGTACAAAATCATTTTCAATTAAATAAATTATTGTATGAGCAATCTCATATGGTGTTGCTATTCTTTTTAATGGAGTTAACTCACTCAATCTTTTCTTCACATCTTCACTTACAAGTTCTGTATCAACAGGTCCTGGTGCAATTGCATTTACATTAATTTTTCTTGGAGCAAGTTCACTTGCAAGTGCAAATGTAAAACCAATAATACCTGCTTTACTTGCAGCATAATGGGGTCCTATTGTTCCACCCATTTTACCAGCAATTGATGAAAGATTTATAATTTTACCACCATCTGGAATAAAAGGAAGTGCCTCTTTTGTAACAAGAAACATACTTTTTAAATTTACATCTATAATTTCATCCCATTCTTCTTCACTTATTTCAAGAAGTTTCGTATGAGGTGGTGCAATTCCAGCATTGTTAACAAGAATATCTATTTTTCCAAATTTATCAACAAAATCTTTTATAATTTTTTTAACATCATGAGATTTACTAACATCTCCTTGTAATAAAATTCCATTCACACCAAAACTTTCACAAATTTCCAAAACTTTTTCTGCTTCATCTCTTCTTGATCTAAAATTAATCCCAACATTTCCTCCTCTTTTCGCTATTTCAATTGCAGCCTCTCTTCCGATTCCTCTGCTACCTCCAGTAATCAAAGCACATTTTCCCTTTATTTCCATATTGACCTCCTTTATCAAATCAATTAAAATTATAATACTCATAAAACAAAAAGGAGAATATTATGAACCAAAAAATAAGTTTAATCATAGATTTTCTTTTAAACTATCTACAGGGAAAGAAAAAAGCAATTGAACTTTCTCTCATAACTTTACTTTCAAATGGACATCTATTAATTGAAGATTTACCAGGTTTAGGTAAAACAACACTTGCAATAGGGCTTGCAAAAACACTTGGACTCTCTTTTGGAAGAGTGCAAGCAACTTCTGATCTTCTTCCATCAGACATAACAGGACTCTCTGTTTTTAACAAAAATACAGGAGAATTTGAGTTTCATCCTGGGCCAATTTTTAATAATATTCTTCTTGTTGATGAAATAAACAGAGCAACACCAAAAACTCAATCTGCACTTCTTGAGGCAATGGCAGAAAGACAAGTAACTATTGATGGAAAAACATATGATCTTCCTAAACCATTTTTTGTAATAGCAACACAAAATCCATATGAACTATTTGGAACATTTCCTCTACCTGAATCACAACTTGATAGATTTATGATGAAAATTTCTTTAGGTTATCCTCAAAAAGAAGAATTAAGAGAAATTTTAAGAATTGGAAGTACAAGAGAAGAAATAATTAAAATAAACCCAATATTATCAAAAGAAGAAATACTAAAAATTCAAGATTTTATAAAAATTGGAATTTATATATCAAGTAAAGTTATAGATTATATTATTGATATAGTTGAGGCAACAAAAAGGAGTAAATTTTTATATTCAGGAATTTCAACAAGAGGCTCTCTTTCTCTTCTTCTTGCAGCAAAGGCAAATGCTTTTATAAAAGGAAGAGACTATGTAATACCTGAAGATGTAAAAGAACTTATTGAATACATTATTCCTCATAGGGTTCTCTTTAAAGAAGAGTATGAAAATATAAACAAAAAGGAGATTATAAAATCAATAATAGAAGAAGTACCTACCCCAGTGTAATTAAAATCACTGGGTCAGGTTATTTTTATATTTTAATTACAATATTTTTAGGTGTATCAGCAATTAATACAGGAAATAATCTACTTTTTTTAATTACTTCTTTTCTATTGAGTTTTATGGCAATTTCGGGTTTTTATGGAAGATATAATATTCAAAACCTAGATTTTGATATTGAAATTCCTCAGGAAATTTATGCGAAAAAGGAGACTCCTTTTATAATTAAACTGATAAATAAGAAAAAATTTCCCTCATTTTTAATAAAATTAAAAATATTTGATAAAGTAATTCTATTTCCATATTTTGAAAAAACTATTTCAAAAAGTGAGATCTTTTTATTTCAAAAAAGAGGTCTTTATAAAATAAAAGATATTCAAATCTCATCTCCTTTTCCATTTAATTTTTTTGTTAGATTTTATAATTTTAAAAAAGAAGTAGAGTTTTTTGTTTTTCCAGAACCAAAAAGATTTTTATTTTATGAAGATCTATCTAATCAAAAAGAAAAAAACGGAGAATATGAATCTCAAATTAAAAGTGGATATGATGGAGATATAAAATCAATAAAAGATTATATTGACGGAACTCCAAAAAAGTATATAGATTGGAAAAGTAGTGCAAAAACAGGTTCACTCAAAATAAAGGAATTTGATTCACTCTTAAATAAACCAGTTATAATTGAATTTGATAAAATCAGAATAAAAAATATTGAAGATAAAATATCTTTTATAACTTTTCTTATAATTGATAATTATAAAAAAGGTGTTCCGGTTGGATTAAAAATAAAAGATAAACTTTTTAAACCAGAATTTTCATACACACATAAATTAAATTTATTAATGGAACTTGCTCTATATGAATAGAATTGAGATTAAAAAAGTTTTAAACATATTAACATATTTAATTGGATTTGAAATGTTTATTTTCTCTTTTAAAAATATCTCTTATCCATATTTTTTAATTTCATCTTTTATTTTTTTAATTTCAATATATAGAGATTTTATAAAATATTTTAGATTAAATAGAGTTCTATTAAATATAGTTGCAATAATTTTTATAATTCTCATTTTTTTAAGAGTAACACTACAAGACATAATAACTCCAGCGCTTGAATCTCTAATTGTTCTTCTTTCAATTAAATTTTTAGAAGATAAAGAGAAAAGAGACTATCTTCAAATTTTTCTCATATCAATTTTAATATTTACTGGTGCAACAATTTTTTCTTTTGAAATATCATTTCTTGTTTTCTTTTTAATTTTTATTCTATTAATAAACTTTTCAATAATATTTTTGACATATTATTCTGAAGATAAAAATCTTAAACTTAAAACAAATGAAGTGATAAAAATAGTAAAGAAAGCAATTTTAATACCAATTATTGCTCTTCCATTTTCAGCAATTTTATTTTTTGGTCTCCCAAGATCTCCAAATCCGCTTTTCTCATTCTTTGGATCAACATTAACAGCAAAAACTGGTTTTTCTGAAACAGTAAAACTTGGAACTGTTTCAGAAATTCAAGAGGATGATTCAGTTATATTTAGAGTTTCAACTGAAAAGTTAAATGACTCTGAACTATATTTTAGGGGAATTACATTGAATTATTATGAAAATAATGAATGGAGTTATGTTAGGGGTTTTGAGAATACAAAAAATATTGAAATAACAGGTAAATTAGTTGAACAGACAATTTATCTTGAACCGTATGGCGGAAATTATCTTTTTTCTTTAGATAAACCTATTGCAATTTATTCATTTTTAAGATATGAAACTGAAGGGTTAAATTTTAAAACAAGAGAGATAATTTCAAATAAGGTTAAATATGAAGCAAAATCAATTATTTCAGATGTTATTTATGAAAAAGGAATTGATAAAAATTTTTACACACAACTTCCAAAAAATCTTTCAAATAAATTTTATGAACTTGCCAAAAGTTTCAATGGAAATGAAGAATTAGAGGTCATTAAAAATGTTCAAAATTATTTTTTAAGTGGGGAATTTAAATATAATTTAAAAAATTTACCAGTTTCAGAAAACCCTATTGAAGATTTTCTTTTTAAAACAAAAGAAGGGAATTGCGAATATTTTGCAACCTCAATGGCTTTAATTTTAAGAGCACTTCAAATTCCATCAAGGGTTGTTGCAGGTTACAAAGGAGGGATTTATAATGAAATAGGAAAATATTATATTATAAAGCAATCTGACGCACATCTTTGGGTTGAAGCATACATTGATAATATTGGATGGATAAGACTTGATCCAACCCCATCATCTCAAAGAGATTTTGCCCTTTTAAAATCAAGAAAGATTTCCAAATTTAGAATTTTTCTCGACACAATAAATTATTACTATAATACTTTTGTCATAAATTATGATCTCGAAAAACAAATTGCATTACTTAATAAAATAAGAGATATAAGGTTTGATTTTAAATTAAAATTTAATTTGATAACACTTTTTAAAAATTTAAATTTATTCTTGATAGTGGCCTCGATGCTACTTGTTATCTTTTTATTAAAAGGATTTAAATTTGAAAGGATCCAATTTGAAGATAAAATAATAAAACTCTTTTATAAAAAATTAAAAAAACTTCACATAAAAAAAGAAAAATATGAGGGGCTTCATGAAGTGATGGAAAAAATTAAAGATGAAAGAATAAAATCTAAAATAAAAGAATTTATAATAAATTTTGAGGAATATTATTATAAGGATGAAAAATTTGATAAACTCATTTATTTAAAATTAAAAAGACTATTAAATGAGATTTAACTTAATAAGAAATGTTTAAAATTTTAAAATTTCTTGACAGAAATCATAATTGATTTAAAATTTATGATTGTATGAAAACATTATTATTAAGGAGAGGATTATGAAATTGTATATTTTATCAACATTTGTTTTTATTTTAGTATTTGTTTTATATTTTTTATCTAAAATCTTCTTTGAAAAAAATTTTAAAATCAAAAGAGAGGCAGGTGAATCCCTTATACCTTTTGGTGAAAAATTAGGTGCAATTGGTGGAATTTATCTTTTCCTTGCTCCTATTGTTGCAATGGAGTGGGGGTATGTTCCAACTATTTTAATAACTCTTGCTATGATGATCTTTTTAGGATACCCTCTTTCTTTTCTTTCAACCCTATTAGGTTTAAGAGAAAATCTAAAAGAAAAATTGACAAATAACAAATATTTTAAAAATATAATTTTGATTTTTTTAATTATTTTCTCACTAATAATTTCGATTTCATTTATTCACTACACTACAGAACTTTTAGGACAAAATAGAGGTATCTCAACATCTTTTCTTTTACTCATTTTTTTATCTTTTATATTCTCTTATTTCTTAATGAAGAAAAAAGAAGAAATAATTCCATATACAATATTTTTCCTTGTTTTTCTCTTTTACATCATTTTTCTTGGTGGATTTTATCCATTTTCTCTTCCGTTTAAAGTTGTAACTGAAAAGTTTACTTTTGGCTTAATAGTTATAGGTTTAATTATACTTTTTGTGTTTTTAAAGGATGAACTTCTTTCAAAACCATTTTCATATCTCTCCTCTTATCTTTTGTTTGTGATTCTTTTTGCTGGATTTTTTGGACCATTTATTGGTCTAAGAATACAAAGAGAAGAGTTTATTTTTGTAAGTTCGAGAGGTTTAATGATTCCGTTAATTTTTGGTACTCTCTCTTTTGTTGTATTCTCTGGATTTGAGTCTCTCTTTTCAATTTTATATACATCCAATGAAGTAAAAGGTGAGAAAAGTGTTTCTAAAGTATCACTTTTGCCTTTATCTATTCTTTCACTTACTGGAATAGTTTCTTCTTTCTCATTAATAATTTATGCAAAAACTGAACCACTTATAAAAGGAAAAGATCCTTTAACTTTATTTCAAGAGGGTATGGCAAAATTCCTTCGTTTCGCTGGATTAAGTGAAAGTTATAGCAAAAATTTTGTTCTATTTTTGACTGTTGTTTTTATGTTTTCATTTATTGTTTATTCATTAAAATCTCTAAAAAAGTGTATAGGATATATTGAATTTAAAAGAGGAAATTTAATTGTTCCAATAATTATTATTTTAACTTTCTTAACCTTTTTCCTTCCAAAAGATTTTTTAGGCGGAATAACAAACTGGTGGCTTAGATTAATAAATGTGAACACCTCTGCAAATTTCTTACTTGCATCAATTATGCTTCTTTTTATTTCATTTTTATTGAAATTAAAAGAGTATATTTTCATATCCAAAATTTTAAATATCTTATCAACTTTACTTTTTATCTACCTTATATTTATTAACTTAAAAGATTTTGTTTCACTTTTCCTTTCAATTATATTCTTATCAATTTCTCTTTCTTCTTTATATTTATCTTTTAAAATTAAAGAATATGATAAATCATCTATCTAACATAAGAAAAGAACCAGGAAGATTTATTATTTTTTCATATTTATTAATAATTTTAATAGGAGCAATTCTTTTAATTTTTCCTTTTTCTTCAAAAGGAAAAAATTGGACAAATCCAATCGATGCTCTTTTTACTGCAACATCAGCAACTTGTGTAACTGGACTTGTGGTTCTTGATACAGGAAATTACTACTCAACTATTGGTCAAATAATAATTCTTTTATTAATTCAAATTGGTGGCTTGAGTTATATGACAATTTTCACTTTTCTATCTTTACTTCTTGGAAGAAAAATTCCTCTTTTAGATAGAATCCTTTTAAAAGAATCAATAAGTTTTTTCAGTATTGGTGGAATAATAAAACTTGCAAGAAGAATTCTTTATGTAGTATTAATATTTGAAGGAACAGGTGCTGTTATTTTAGCAAATGTTTTTGCAAAAGATTACCCATTTCCAAAATCTATCTTTTATGGTTTATTTCACTCAATTTCAGCGTTTTGTAATGCTGGATTTGATTTAATTGGTGGATTCAGAAGTTTTACTATTTATAGAGGAAATCTTCTTTTAAATATAACCATAATTTTACTAATTGTGTTTGGAGGAATAGGTTTTGGAGTTATAAGTGAATTAATTGATTTTCCAAAATCAAAGAAACTTTCAACACATGCAAAACTTGTTCTTTTAACAACAATTATTTTAATAGTTTTAGGTGCGATTCTTTTTTATCTTTTTGAAATTTCTAACCCGAGAACACTAAAATTTTATTCAATAAAAGAGAGAATCCTTTCTTCAATTTTCCATGCTGTAACACCAAGAACTGCTGGATTTAGTACAGTGAATGTAGGTTATTTAAATTTACCAACTCTTCTTTTAACTATAATTTTAATGTTTATTGGAGCCTCTCCTGGAGGAACAGGAGGTGGTATTAAAACCACAACATTTGCTCTGATTTTACTTAATATTAAAAATTGGATAAAAGGAAGAGAGGGTGTTACAATTTTTGGAAGGTGCATTGAAACTATCTCAATTAAAAAATCATTTCTTATTTTTACAACTGCAATTTTTCTTATTTCTTTATCAACATTTTTACTTTCAATTACTGAAAAGTTTGGTTTAACTTCAATATTGTTTGAAGTTGTTTCAGCATTTGGAACTGTTGGACTCTCAACAGGAATAACACCAGAACTTTCACCTATTGGAAAATTCATAATAATCTTCACAATGTTCACTGGAAGAGTAGGAATTTTGTCTTTTTTAACAAGCATAATTGTAAAAAAATCTCAAAGAGTTTATTTACCAGAAGACAAAGTTATGGTAGGATAAAATTATGAAGAAAACTTTTGGAGTTATTGGACTTGGTAGATTTGGATTTTCAGTTGCATTAAATATAGAAAAAAGAGGTTTTCCTGTTCTTGCAATAGATAATAATAGAGAAATAATTGAAAGAGTAAAAGATAAATTAAGTCATGTTATTCTTGCTGATGCAACAGATGAACTTGCTCTTGAAGAGGCGGGTATTAAAAATTGTGATACAGTTATTATTGCAATTGGAGACAATAAGGAGCATAGTATACTTTCAACTATGATTGTTAAAAGTATGGGTATAAGATATGTAGTTGCAAAAGCTGTTGATGAGTTGCATGGAAAAATTCTTGAAAAAATTGGTGCAGATCTTGTAGTTTATCCTGAAAAAGAAAGAGGTGAGACACTTGCAATTCAATTAACATCATCTTCTTTACTTGATTTTATTGAGATATCTCCTGAATATAATCTTGAAGAGGCAAAAGTTCCTAAAGAGTTTGTAGGAAAAACAATAAGAGAATTAGATTTAGGAAATAAATATAAAATTATTATTCTTGGTATTAAAAGAGGTGATGAATTTATTGTCGCACCTTCATCTGAAGAAATGTTTAGACACGATGATATAATTGTTTTTATAGGAAGAACAAAAGACATATCTAAATTTACAAAAGAATTTATTGAATAAAAATTTTGTAACAAAAACCCAATTCTAATGTATTAAATATAAAGGAGGTAATTAAACATGAATGATTTTGAAAGAAAGGATGAAGAGTTTAAAGATAGTGAGATAAAAGAGGTTGAAGAGGAGATAAAAGAACGCCTTATCTCTCAAGAACCAAAAAAGAAAAAAGGTACAACTTTTATTATTTTTGTTATGTTTCTTATTGGAGCACTTATTGGTGGTGGTTTAGGAAGTTTAATTACTTTTAAATATATAAAATCAAATTTCTATATACCAAATACACAAAATCCAACAAAAATTCAATATTTAAATGTGAGTGATGTTATAAAAGTTGAAGAGTCTCAAATCATTAATGTTTCTGAAAAAGTCAGCCCTGCAGTTGTTAGAATATCAACAACTCAAGTTGTTGAGGATTTCTTTTTTACTTATGAAACTCCTGGTCTTGGTTCAGGATTTATTATTTCCCCAGATGGTTTAATTGTTACAAACAATCATGTTATTTCAGGAGCAAAAAAGATAACAGTAACTCTTAGTGATGGAACAGAATATGATGGGTTTGTTGTTGGAACAGATCCATCTTCAGATGTTGCTCTCCTTAGAATTAATGCTAAGGATCTTCCATACCTCACCTTTACTGATTCTTCAATGCTTAAAGTTGGCCAAACTGTCATAGCAATTGGTAATCCATATGGTTTTGATCACACAGTTACAACAGGAGTTATTTCTGCTTTGGAAAGGACACTTACATTTGAAGATGGAACTACACTAGTTGGAGTGATTCAGACTGATGCAGCAATAAACCCTGGAAATTCAGGTGGACCCCTTTTAAATCTTTCAGGTGAAGTTGTTGGAATGAATACTGCAATATACGCAGCAGGACAAGGAATTGGATTTGCAGTATCTTCAAATACAATTCAAAAAGTTATATCTGACCTACAAATTTATGGAAAGGTAAAATGGCCCTTCCTTGGAATTAGTGGAGTTTCAATAACAGATGAAATTGCAAAAAGAAATAATCTTCCTGTAAATAAAGGAATTCTTGTTGTTCAAGTTTTTAGTGGAACAAGCGCAAGTGAAGCAGGTTTAAAACCATTTGATATAATAACAAAATTTGATGGGAAAGATGTAACTTCAGTTCAAGAATTAACAAAATATATAAGACAGAGAAACATTGGAGATAAAGTTAAGGTGGAAATTATAAGAAATGGCAAAAAAATTGAATTAGAAGTGACTCTAAAAGAAAGACCTCAAGGTTTAAGTGCTACAAAGGGCTCAGGAATTTTAATTTAAATTTACATTAAACCTCTAAAGGCACCACCATCTATCAAAAGAGTAACACCTGTTACATAACTTGCTCTTTCAGATAAAAGAAATGTAACAACATCAGCATACTCTTCAGGATCTCCAACTCTACCTAAAGGTATCTCTTTCGTTAATTTATTTAACTCTTCTTCAAAAGTTGTCCCATTTTTCTTACTTCTATTTTCAATCACTTTTCTTAACCTATCTGTCATTGTATATCCAGGTGCAACACAATTTGCAGTTATATTATACTTTCCGACTTCTCTTGATAAACTTTTAATAAAAGCAACAACTGGTGTTCTTGAAACATTAGAGAGAATGATATCTTGAAGTGGCTCTTTAACAGAAATTGATGTTGAAGCAACAATTCTACCATATTTTTGATTTATCATATACTCTATAAATGCATAAGTTAAGTTAATTGTGCTCATTAAATTCAAATTGATAGCATCAAGATAATCTTTTTCTTTAAAATCAAAAAAGCCACCCGTTGGTGGACCACCACAATTTATAAAAAGAAGATGAATTGTTCCATAAAATTTAATAACTTCTTCTTTAAATTTCAAAATATCATCTTTTTTTGTTAAATCACATGGATAAACAAAAATCTCAGTTGTGAAACTTTCCTCGATTTCTTTTTTTAAATCATTGAGATCTTTTTCACCTCTCGCACAAACTGCAAGGCGTGCCCCTTCTTCAGCAAGGGAAAAAGCTACCGCCTTTCCTAAACCCTTGCTTCCTCCTGTAACAACTGCAATTTTGCCTTTTATTCCAAGATCCATAAAAACCTCCTTTTTTATGTTTTTAAAATTTTTGAAATAATGCCTCTTTTTAAATAAATTGCTCCCTCTGGACATAGTTCATGACAACAATAACATAAGACACATTTTTCTCTATTAAAATTAGGATATGGATTTAAAGTTATCGCTTTTCCAGCACATACAGATGCACAAACTCCACACTTGACACATTTGTTTTTATTAACATATGGTTTTGGTTGAATATAATCACCTAAATATCTGTAAATGAGGGAAGCAATTTTTGAGGTTCCTTTTAAAGTCAAAAGAAATGTTTTTGGTTTTTCAGATTTCTTTATAAATTCATTAATATTTCCATCTAATTCATAATTTAGAGGAATCTCATTTTTAAAAAGAGGAACATCATTTATTTCAAAATCCATAATTTTACTCATTATTAAATCAGCAATTAGTGGATCATCTGAAATAATTAAACAATTATAAGTAACTGGATTTCCAAAAGACGGACCATCTCCTTCCATTCCTAAAATTCCATCCATCAAAATAATTTGAGGAACTGGTAAAAATTTATTAATATCAATTAAAACTTTTGAAAATAAAATAGGATCAGAAATTGAGTGAATAGTCAATCTATCTTTTCTGGGTATTAAACCAAAAAGATTTTTTGTTGCTCCACTAATAAAAGTTAATGAGTGTGTTTTCATTTTTGGAAGATTAAAAACTCTTTTAACTTCCCAAAGAACTTGGGAGAGTTTTATCTCTAGCCCATTTACAGATTTACCTGCAACTCTAAATCCATAAATTCCAAGATCTTCAATTTTTAAATTTTCACCTTCTAAATCTAAAACTCCAGAAAGTTCTTTAAGTTTTGCTCCACTCATTGATCTTCCAGGAATATCTCCAATAATTACATTTAGATTATTTTCAAGAAGAAATTTCACGAATGCTTTTATAAAAATTGGGTGTGTTGTTACTGCTCTTTCAGGTGGATTATAAGATAAAAAATTTGGTTTAACAAGAACCTTATCCTGTGGCTTAAGTCCATTTAAAATAAAATTTTTATTTTCTAAAAAAACACTCTTTATTAAATCTTCATTATATTCATTTACTTTTCTTATTATTGCTTTTGCCATAACTCTTTTCCTCAAAAATAAATTTTAGTTTATCATCTTGAAGCATAAGTTGTGCGTTAAATTTTTTTCCTTTTGATTTAAATTGATACATTTTTGTTTTTTTCCCATTTAATAAATCAATCATATCTTCTCTTTTTAATTCTCTTCCAAGAATAAATTTATTTATTGAAAATGAACAATTTTCATTTTCACATCTAAATTTTGTCTCCCTCTCAATAACTTTTGATCCACAAATAGGACATTTTCCAAGAGACTCTTCATCAATTATTTTATCTTCTGGAAATGTAAGTGTAACTTTTCCATCTTCTCCAATAGATAAATAACTTGAAAACTTTTTTTTGTTTTTTGAAATAAATCCATGTAAAAGTTTTGTTTTTCTATTGTTGATCAATTCCAAAACTTCATCCTTTGTAATTTTTCTACCGAGAAAAATTTTTGGTATATAAAAAGAGCAATTTTTTTCTTTGAAATTTTTACAATAGTAACCTCTCTCTCCTTCAACAACTTCACTGTCACAATTTGGGCATTTACCAATAACTTCAGTTATTTCATCTTTAATTCTTTTACCTTCTCTTTTTATAACTTTATCAACAATCTCTTTTGTAAAATCTATTATTTCCTTTATAAATTTTTCATATTTCAGTTTTCCCTTCTCTATAAGTAAAAGTTTTCTTTCCCACTCTCCAGTTAATTCAGGAGAAAGAAGTTCCTCAAGTGGAATTTTTTTAAGAGTTTCTATTAGTTTCATACCTTTTGGAAGTGGTTTTAAATATTTTCCTTCTCTCTCAACATATCCTACTTCAATTAATCTTTCTAAAATTTGTGCTCTTGTTGCAGGAGTTCCAATTCCTTTCTCTTTCATAATCTCTCTTAATTCTTCATCCTCAATTAATTTTCCGCATGTTTCCATTAAAGAAAGAATTGCACCGTCAGTAAATCTCGGAGGTGGCTCTGTATATTTTTCAACTTTCTCAATTTTGTATGTTTTAACTGAATCTTTTATTTTTAAAGGAACCTCTTTATATAACTCTTCTTCTTTTCCATAAACTTTCATCCATCCTGAAAAGATAAGATACTTTTCGTCTGTCTTAAATTTTTCATCCACAATCTTCGTTATAATTGTCAATTTGAGTTCTTCTGCTGGAGGATAAAAAACAGATATAAATCTTTTTACAATAAGATCAAAAATCAATCTCTTATCCTGAGAAAGAGTTTTTAGTATAACTCCTGTTGGAATAATTGCAAAATGATCTGTTACTTTAGAATCATCTATAATTCTTGAATTAAATTTAATTCCATCTTTTAAAATATTTTCTATATTTTGTTTATAAGTATTAACTTGGGTAAGTTTTTTCAAAATTTTAGGTACTTCAACTTTCATTGAAGATGGAAGATACCTTGAATCTGTTCTTGGATATGTAATTACCTTTTCTTGTTCATAAAGAGATTGTGCAATTGACAATGTCTTTTGAGCAGTAAAACCAAAAAGTCTATTTGCTTCTCTTTGAAGTTCTGTAAGATCATAAAGAAGTGGAGGTAAAATTTTATTTTTCTTTAAATCAATTGAATCAATTACACCGTCTTTTCCTTTTATTTTTTCTAAAATTTTATTTAATTTTTCTTCGTTAAAAATTCTCTCATCCTTTTCATCAAACCACTTTCCTTTATATTTAAATTTCTCTTTTTCAAAATAGGCGAAAATTTCAAAATATTTTTCTTTTTTGAAAGAGATGATCTCATTTTCTCTTTCAACTATCATATAAAGAGTTGGAGTTTGAACTCTTCCTATTGAAAGAAGAAGACCTTCTTTTCTTGTAAAGGCTCTTGTTGCATTGATTCCAACAAGCCAATCAGCCTCTGCTCTTGCCTCTGCTGCAATTCCTAAATTATCAAACTCTTCTCCATCTCTTAAATTATTTAGTCCATTTATAATTTCCTCTTTTGTTAAAGCATTTAGCCACAATCTCTTTACTTTAAGATTTGAATTTGAAAGTTTATAAATGTATCTAAAAATTAACTCCCCTTCTCTTCCTGCATCACAAGCATTAACAACAAATTTAAATGATTTATCTTTAATAAACTTTTTAATAAAAATAAATTGATCTTTTGTCTCTTCAATGGGCTTTAATTTAAACTCTTTTGGAATTATTGGCAAATCTTTAATTGTCCAATATTTTAACTTTTTTTCATAATCTTCTGGTTCGCAAAGTGTTACAAGATGTCCTAATGCGAAAATAATTGTATACTTTTCATTTTCAAAATAATTACCCTTTCTTTTAGCATTAAGTACTTTAGCAATATCTTCTGCTACTGATGGTTTTTCGGTGAGTATTAAAATTTTATCCATTTTTTAACAAACTTAGAAAATCCCTTTCTTTTTTTATTAAAATTTCATATGTCTCATAATCAATTAAATCAAGATGAAGTGGAGTAATTGAAACAAAACCATTTTTAACTGCCCAAGTGTCAGTATCTTCTTCACCTTCCCAAACGGGTTCACCAATTATCCAATAGTAGGGTCTTCCAAGAGGATCAATTCTTTTAACTGTTCTATTCTTGTACCAAACTCTTCCAACTTTTGAAATCTTAATACCCTTAATTTCTCCTTCACCTGGAAAGTTTACATTTAAAAATGTCCCTTTTTTAAGAGGATTTTTAATTAAATATTTTACAAGTTCTTTTGAAAATTTTGCTGCAAGAAATAAATTTTCTTTAAATCCAAGAATTGAAACAGCAATAGATGGAACTCCATTTATAACTGCTTCCATACTTCCAGAAATTGTCCCAGAATAAGTAATATCATCACCAACATTAGGAAGTTCATTTATTCCAGAAACTATAAAATCAATTTTTTTAACAAAAACATCAACTCCTAAAATAACACAATCTGCAGTAGTACCATTTGTTGCATAAATTTTTAAATTTTGTTTATTTGACTCAATCTCTTTTACTCTTAATGGTTTATGTGTAGTTATTGAATGCCCTAAAGCACTCCTCTGTCTTTCAGGAGCAATAATAAAAGTTTCAAAATCTTCAGCAAAAACTTCTCCTAAAACTTTTATTCCAGGAGAATCTATACCATCATCATTTGTAATTAAAACTCTCAAGTCTCTTCCTCCTTTATTAAATCATCTAAAACAATTCTAATACTTTCTTCAATACTTCTTTTTGAATTAAAAACATATAAACCTTGACTTACTTTGTAAAAGCCATTTCTTATCATTTTACCAATAAATTTTCTTTTAACTCTTCTCAACAAGAATTCCATATTATCTATTATATTCCTTTTTATATTAAGTGTTGTATCTATAAATAAAATTGATACATTTGTACCAACCGAAACAACTCTTTTTATAAAATTCTCTATTTCCTCAATAGATATATTATTTGGTGGTGATGATTTTATTTCAAGATATGAAAGGTTTCCGAGAAGTAGAAAAAATATGTCAAAATCACCACCTTGTTTTATGTTTTTAATTTCAATATTTGAAACAATAGGAATTGAAAATTCTCTTTTTAGCACCTCACCAATATACCATTCAAGCGTATTACCAATATTATCAATTTCTATAAAATTTGAAATATAATTTGAGTTATCTTTTAATAAAATTTCATATTGTACTAACTTAGTTAAATATTTATCAACAACTTTACTTCCCCATTTTTCTTTTAGTTTTGAAATAAAGTCTAAGGAAAATTCTTTCTTTTTAATTGTGTCTTGCAATATTCTTCTAAAGTAATAACTTTTCAAATTTTTAAAATATTCTTCAAAATAAATTTCATTTTTTGGTAATATAATTCTTTTATCTATAATTTCTCTAACTTCAAAACCTCTTTCTTTAAGAAGAGAAATAATAATCTCTTTTCCATAATTTTTATCAATAAAATAAATTATTTTAGATAAATTCTCTTTCAAATTCTTAAATTCAATTTCAAGTTTTTTTAATCTTTTATTTAAATTGTCCATCTTTTTGAATTTTACCATTTATTTTTTGTTATTTTAATCTTATAAAATTACAAAAATTCTATCTTATTCACCCACTTGACAAAAAAATAAATTTTATTAGAATAATAAAGCAGGGCGAATGGCTCAGCGGTAGAGCACTTGCTTCACAAGCAAGGGGTCACAGGTTCGACTCCTGTTTCGCCCACCATAGGGAGCGAAATGAGCGGGGTCGTGGTGTAGCGGTCCAACACGCCAGCCTGTCACGCTGGAGATCGCGGGTTCGAATCCCGTCGATCCCGCCATGCGGGAGTAGCTCAGTGGTAGAGCACCACCTTGCCAAGGTGGCCGCCGCGGGTTCGAGTCCCGTCTCCCGCTCCAATAAGAATTTCATTTTTATCATTTTCCATACAATTTTTGCCAGCGTAGCTCAGTGGTAGAGCGGCTGATTCGTAATCAGCTGGTCGCCCGTTCGAGTCGGGTCGCTGGCTCTTAAAAATTGAGGAGGTTAAATAATGGAGTCTTTAGCACATTCTCTTTTATTTCTAACATTTTCTATTTTAGTTAGTATTATTGGTATTCTTTTTGCAATTTTTTTAATTTTTAATGTTCTCAAAAATCCTGAAGGAGAAGAAAAGATTAAAAAGATCTCTCTTGCCATAAGGCACGGTGCTGAGGCTTTTTTGGTAAGAGAGTGGAAAGTAATGGGTGTAATTGTTGTTATTTTTGCAATTATCGTTTCAGTTTTGATTTCTCCTTATGTTGCATTATCATTTATTTTTGGAAATTTCTTATCTGCATTCTCTGGCTTTATAGGAATGAGTGTTGCAACAAGAGCAAACGGTAGAACAACATTTGCTGCAAAACAAAGTGGAGGAAAAGCAATCGATGTCGCATTTACTGGTGGAGCAGTTATGGGAATTACAGTCACCTCCTTAGGAATACTGGGTTTAGTTATAGTTTATATTGTTGGAATTAAATTTCTTACAAACATTGGTCCATTACCTCTTATTACTGGCTATTCTATGGGAGCAAGTTTCGTTGCTCTGTTTGCAAGAGTTGGTGGTGGAATTTTTACGAAAGCGGCTGATGTTGGAGCAGATTTAGTTGGAAAAATTGAAGCAGGAATTCCAGAAGATGATCCAAGAAATCCTGCAGTCATAGCAGATAATGTTGGAGATAATGTTGGTGATGTTGCTGGCATGGGAGCAGATCTTTATGAATCATATGTAGGATCAATTGTATCATCAATTGTTATTGCCTATGCTTTAGCAATAAAATCATCTTCTCAATCAATTCTTGTCTACTATCCATTTTTAATAGTATCACTTGGCTTAATTTCCTCTTTATTAGGTGTTTTGTTTGTTAAATTTTCTTCAAGAATTTTTAAAACAATAACTCCTCAACTTGCATTAACTGGTGGTACAATTTTTAGTGCAATTATTTTTGCAATCTTGGGATTTATTTTTACTTTAATATATATAAAAAATTTATCTCCATATTTTGCAACATTTTTAGGTTTAATAAGCGGTGTTATTATTGGTCTTATAACTGAATATTATACTGGTGGAAAACCAATAAAAAGAATTGCAGAAGCAGCAACAACTGGAACAGCAACAAATATCTTAGCAGGTTTTTCAGTAGGAATGGAATCAACAGTATTGCCATTGATAATTTTAGCCTTATCAATATATGGTGCATATCTTTTTGCAGATATATATGGAATTGCTCTTGCAGGGGTTGGAATGCTTGCAACTTTAGGAATTTCTCTTTCAGTAGATGCTTATGGTCCAATTGCAGACAATGCAGGTGGAATTGCAGAAATGTCTCATCAAGATCCTTCTGTAAGGAAAATTACAGATTCACTTGATGCTTTTGGAAATACAACTGCTGCAATGGGTAAGGGTTTTGCAATAGGTTCTGCAATTTTAACTGCTCTTGCTCTTTTTGTTGCTTATTCACAAGTAGCAGGTATAGATAAAATTGATCTTTTAAAACCAAATGTTGTTTCTGCTATGTTTATTGGTGGTGTTTTACCATTTCTTTTCAGTGGATATGCAATCTCCGCAGTTGAGAAAGCAGCATTTAGAATGGTTGAGGAAGTAAGAAGACAATTTAGAGAAATTCCAGGACTCCTTGAAGGTAAAGCAGAACCAGATTACAAAAAATGTGTTGATATTTCAACAATAGGCGCTTTAAAAGAAATGATATTACCATCTTTAATTGTTATTATATCTCCATTTATAATTGTATTTATCTTCGGTAAAGATGGTCTTGGTGGATTTCTTGCAGGTTCACTTGTTTCAGGTGCTCTTATTGCAATTCTTATGGCGAATGCAGGGGGTGCATGGGATAATGCAAAAAAATTAATCGAAAAAGGTCTTTATGGTGGAAAAGGTTCTCCTGCTCACAAAGCAAGTGTAGTAGGTGATACAGTTGGTGATCCATTTAAAGACACAGCAGGACCATCAATTAATATTTTATTAAAACTTATGAGCATAATTTCTTTGGTATTTTTGCCATTTTTCTTAAAAATTTTAAAATAAAAAGGAGGTGCTGATTGACGAGAGAAGAAGAGTTAAAGAGTAAATCAATGAAAGAACTCTACAAAATTTCTCAGGCACTAAAAATAAAAAACTATTCTCACTATAGAAAGGATGAGTTAATCAAAAAGATTCTTGAAGCAGAAGGTAGTAAAATAGAAGACAAAATTGAAGAAGAGGAAGAATTTAAAGAAATCTTACCAAAAGAAGAGTTAGTAATTGTAAAAGAGAGACCATCTTTTTCAGAACTACTTGATAAAAGGTTAGATTATTTTCCAGGAATACCACCAGAGGAACAGTATATTGATAAAGGAATTCTTGAAATTTTACCAGAAGGGTATGGGTTTTTAAGAGCAAAATATACTCCTTCTCCAAAAGACATTTATGTTGCACCTTCTCAAATTAAAAAATTTAATTTGAGAGTAGGAGATCTTGTTGAAGGTTGGGTTAGAAAACCACCTGAAAAAGATAAATACCCTGCACTATTAAAAATAATTTCTATAAATGGTCTCTCTATAGAAGAAGCTAAGACTCGACCTATTTTTGAAAATTTAACCCCAATTTTTCCAAACAAGAGAATAAAGTTAGAAATTCCAAATGCAGATTTAGCAATAAGATTAATTGAACTTATTGCACCTCTTGGAAAAGGACAAAGAGGATTAATTGTATCCCCTCCTAAAGCAGGAAAAACAACATTAATTAAAAAAATTGCTCAATCAGTAGAGATAAATCACCCTGAAATTCACCTTATTATACTTCTTGTTGATGAAAGACCTGAAGAAGTTACAGATATGGAAAGATCAACAAAAGGGGAAGTTATATCATCTACATTTGATCTTCCACCTGAAAATCATATAAGAGTTACAGAGCTTGTTGTTGAAAGAGCAAAAAGACTTGTTGAATTAGGAGAAGATGTTATGATTCTTGTTGATGGAATAACAAGATTAACTAGAGCATATAACTTAGTCACTCAACCATCTGGTAGAACACTTTCAGGTGGTCTTGATCCTGCTGCAATTAGAGGACCAAAGAAATTTTTAGGTGCTGCAAGGAATATTGAAAATGGTGGAAGTTTAACAATTATCGCCACCGCTTTAATTGAAACTGGTAGTAAAATGGATGAGGTAATTTATGAAGAGTTTAAGGGCACTGGAAATATGGAACTTGTTTTAGATAGAAGAATTGCAGAAAGAAGACTATTTCCTGCAATTGATGTTAAAAGATCTGGAACTAGAAGAGAAGAACTTCTATATGATCCAGAAGAGTATAAAAGAATTTGGGTCTTAAGAAAAGCACTTGCTAATGCTGATACATTTGAAGCACTTCAGAAACTCGCAGATATGCTTGCAAAAACAAAAAATAATAGAGAATTTTTGAAAACAATAGTTCCAGAGGAGAATGGATGGGTATGAAAAAAGGAATAATAGAAGTAATAACCGGATGTATGTTTTCTGGTAAAAGTGAGGAACTAATAAGAAGAATAAAAAGAGCGAGAATTGCAAAACAAAAAGTTCAAGTTTTTAAATCAACTCTTGATACGAGATATGATGAAAAAAGTATAGTTTCTCACTCAGGTGCAAAAGTTGAAGCAATTAGCATTGATCATCCTGAAGAAATAATTTTGAAAATTGAAGATGACACTCAAGTTGTTGCAATAGATGAAGCACAATTTTTTAATGATAAAATTATTTATGTTATAGAATTTCTTGCAGATAAAGGTTTAAGAGTAATTGTTGCAGGACTTGATACAGATTTTAGAGGTGAACCATTTGGACCAATGCCTGCAATATTAGCAAGAGCAGAAAAGGTTGATAAATTAACTGCAATTTGTGTTGTTTGTGGAGAAGAGGCAACAAGAACTCAAAGAATTATAAATGGAAAACCTGCATCATATTATGATCCAATTATTATGGTTGGTGCATCTGAAAAATATGAACCAAGATGTAGAATTCATCACATAGTTCCAGATAAACCAGATATCCATCACAGATAAAAATGTTTAAATTAGAAGAAAGAGTTTCTTTTTGGAAAGAAATTAAAAATAAATACAATTTTCATTTTATTAAAAGAGAAGATTTAAAAGATATAAAAGAGAAAACAAAAGATAACTTTTTAATTCTTCCATCTATTTTTTATCTTGAATATTTAGAAATAATCAAAAAGTATTTTTTTGGAGAGATCTTTTCAGAAACTTTAAATTTATTCTATTTTATTAAAAGAGATGTTGAAATTATAAATGATGAAATTTTTAAATATGAACTCAATCCTATATCTCAGAGCATTAAAATTAAAGTTTTTAATATTCATACAAAAGAGATGTATGAGATAGAAGAAAAATTATTTACTCCAATTGGAATTGTTGAGTTTCTACAGTTTAATGGTTTTAAGGTAAAAGAGATAGCAGGTGATAAGTTAGGGAGTAAAATAAAAGAGAGTTCAAGATATTTAGTTGTGAGGTTTGAAAGATCATGAAAATTGAGAAAAAACTTGAAGAACTTGAAAAAAAGTATGAAGAGATTCAGAAATCTCTTTTTGATGAAAACATATATAAAAATAGTGAACTTTTAAATAAATATCTTAAAGAAAAAAGTGAAATTGAAGAAAGTGTGATTCTTTATAGAGAATTGAAGGAAATTAGAAAAAATATTTTAGAAACAGAAAAACTTCTTAATAATGAAGAATTAAGACCCCTCGCAGAAGAGGAATTAGAAGATTTAAAAAAGAAAGAAGAAGAACTTTTAAATAAAATTGTTCAATCTTTAATTCCCAAAGATGAAAGAGATGAAAAAGATGCAATTATGGAAATTAGGGCTGCTGCTGGAGGAGAAGAAGCAGCACTTTTTGCGGCTGATCTATTTAGAATGTATTCATATTATGCAGAAAAAAGAGGTTGGAAAATAGAAATAATTGATTCACATCCAACAGATTTGGGAGGATATAAGGAGATAATTTTTTCAATTAAAGGAAAGGGGGCTTATGGTGATTTGAAATTTGAAAGTGGAGTTCATAGAGTTCAGAGGGTTCCTATAACTGAATCATCTGGAAGAATTCATACATCAACAGTTACAGTTGCAGTTCTTTCAGAAACAGAGGAGGTTGAAATCGAAATAAATCCAGAAGATTTAAAAATTGATGTTTTTAGAGCAAGTGGTCATGGAGGACAATGTGTTCAAAAAACTGAATCAGCAGTAAGAATAACTCATATACCAACAGGTTTTGTTGTTACTTGTCAAGATGAAAGGTCACAACTTAAAAATAAAGAAAAAGCCCTCAGAGTTTTAAGAGCAAGACTATATGATTTTTATCAGAGAAAAAAACAGGAAGAGTTAGGAGAAGAAAGAAAAAGACAAATAGGATGGGGCGAAAGAAGTGAAAAAATAAGAACATATAATTATCCTCAAAATAGAGTTACAGATCACAGAATTGGTTTAACTTTATATAATCTTCCAGAAATAATGGAAGGAAATATTGATGAAATTATAAATGCTTTAAAGGAAGAAGATAGAAAAAGAAAAATTGAATCCCTTGAAGTATGATATAAAAACCCTATTTAAATATGGAAGAAAATTATTGAATAGTGATATTGAGGCTGAGTTAATTATAAGAAACTCACTTTCATTAAAAAAAGAAGAATTTTATCTAAATTTAAATAAAGAAATTGATAGAGAAACATTTAAGAAAATTTTCAAAAATTTTTGTTTAAGAAAAAGAGGTTTTCCACTATCTTATATAACTCATAAAAAAAATTTTCTTGATCTTGAAATTGAAGTTTTAGATGGAGTTTTTATTCCAAGATTTGAAACAGAAGAAATTGTTTATCAAATATTAAAAAAATATAATAGAGTTGAAAGAACACTTGATATATGTGCTGGTACTGGGGTTATTGGTGTCTCACTTCTTTATTATGGTTTTACAAAATTTTGCACTTTTGTAGATATAGATGATAGAGCAATTGAAAATATTAAAATTAATTTAAAAAAATTTAATTTAAATGGTGCAATCTTAAAAAGTGATATGTTTAAAGAAATTTCAGAAAAATTTGATTTAATTATTTCTAATCCTCCTTATATAAAAGATTCTGAATATATATATTTGCCACAAGAAGTTAAAATGGAACCAAAAAGTTCCCTTCTTGGAGGAGAAGATGGTTTAAAATTTATAAAAATTTTATTTCAAGAATCACAAAATTTTCTAAATGAAAACTCTCTTCTTATTGTTGAAATGGAAAAAAATGAATTAATAAAAGCAGAAAGATTTTTGATTAATTTAAAACTTGTAGATATTTTAAAAACTGAAGCAGAAAATATAATTGGAGTTGTTCTTCAAAAGATGTGATATAATTTTACCGAAAGGAGGAATGATGGATTATAAAAATATAAAACTTCTTGATCATGCATTGATAAAACATAAGTTAACATATCTAAGAGATAAAAATACAAATCCAAAAGAGTTTAGAGAACTTGTTAAAGAAGTTTCAATGCTTATGGCTTATGAAATAACAAGAAATTTACCAGTTGAAGAAATATATGTTGAAACTCCACTTGGAAAAGCAAAAGGCTATATACTATCAACAAAAATTTCTGTTGTTTCAATTTTAAGGGCAGGACTTGTAATGAGTGATGGAATTCTGAATTTAATTCCAAATGCTAAGGTTGGACATATCGGAATTTATAGAGATCATGAAACATTAAAACCTGTAACTTACTATGTTAAACTTCCAGAATCTCTCTCTGAATCAAAAATTTTTCTCTTAGATCCAATGCTTGCAACTGGTGGTTCTATTGTTAGAGCAATAGAAATTTTACTCGAAAGAGGTGCAAAATTAGAAAATATTGATGTAATTTCTCTTGTTGCAGCACCAGAAGGAATTGAATTTGTTCAAAAACATTTTAAAGACACAACAATATACACTATTGCAATTGATGAGAAATTAAATGATAAGGGTTATATTGTTCCAGGTTTAGGTGATGCTGGAGATAGGTTGTTTGGAACAAAATGATTAAGAATCTTTTACCTAACTTTTATTATTTAATAATTTTCTTTTTTATATCACTCTTTTTAACTCCTATTTCAATTTATATTGGAAGAAAGTTTAACATAATAAGTAAACCTCATGAAGAAAGAGGAGACAAAAAGAAAATTAAAGAGATAGAAATGCCAAGAAGTGGAGGCATAACAATCTACTTTTCTTTTCTAATTCTTCTTCTTTACATATATTTTAGATTTAATTCAAAAGAATTTTTATCTATTTTTCTTGGAGGAACTGTAATTTTTATAGTTGGTCTAATTGATGATAAATTTAAACTAAAGCCTTGGATGAAATTTTTAGGAGAAATTTTAGGCGCTTTAATTCCGATTATTTATGGAGTTAAAGTAAATTTTATTACAAATCCTAAAGGAGGTTACTTTTATCTTAAAGAATTAAGTATACCTTTTACTCTTTTTTGGGTAACAGGTATTACAAATGCAATAAATATTGTAGACGGACTTGACGGTCTTGCATCAGGAATTGTATCAATTGTATCAACAACACTTGGTCTTGTTGCATTACTTAAAGGATATTTTTTGATTTCTCTTATTTGTTTTGCAATTGCAGGTATTGCATTAGGATTTCTCGTTTTTAATTTTTATCCTGCAAAAATCTATCTTGGAGATTCTGGTGCACTGCTTTTTGGTTTTATTCTTGGAGAAATTGCAGTTTGGGGTGCACTTAAAACTACAACATCAGTAATTCTTCTTGTTGCAATTTTAGCCCTTGGTTTTCCAATTTTAGATACATTTTCAGCAATTTTAAGAAGAATTCTAAAAAGAAAGAGTATTTTTGAGGCTGATATGGATCACATTCATTATAAACTTTTATACAGTGGATTTAAAGAAAAGGAGGTTGTTATTATTTTGTATATATTAACTCTTTTTTTCTCCCTTCTTTCATTTTTATTGATTAAAGGATTTTCTTTATGAAAAAAATCAAAACTCTTATTATTTTTGGAACAAGACCTGAAGTTATAAAACTATTTCCACTAATTTATGAACTCAAAAAAGAGGATACATTTGAAGTAAAAATAGTAAACACTGGTCAACATAAAGAAATGGTTGATGAACTTCTTGAACTATTTAAAATAGATGTTGATTATTCACTTAAAATTATGATTGAGAGACAAACACTTGAATATATAACTGAAAAAATCCTTGAAAAATTATCCTTAATTATTAAAAGTGAATCACCAAATTTAACAATAGTTCAAGGTGATACAACAACTGCTTTTGTTGCATCTCTTGTCTCTTTTTATAATAAAATCCCAGTTGCACATGTAGAGGCTGGTTTAAGAACCAAAAATATCTATTATCCTTTTCCTGAGGAGATGAATAGGACTTTAATTGGAAAACTTGCAACTTTTCATTTTGCACCAACAGAAGAAGCGAAAAAAAATTTATTGAATGAAGGAGTTAAAGAAGAAAATATTTTTATAACAGGAAATACAATAGTTGATGCTCTTCAAAAGATTTTACACCTTGAACCAAAAATCACAATTCCTATTCCTCAAGACAAAAAACTCATTGTTGTTACAGCGCATAGAAGAGAAAATTGGGATGAGGGAATTATAAGAATTGCAAATGCTATAAAAACACTATGTGAAAAATATGATGATCTATTTTTTATTATTCCAGTACATAAAAATCCTATTGTTAGAGAGAAATTTAAAAAAGTTTTAAAAGATGAGAAAAATGTTTTATTTACTGAACCATTAAATTACATTAATTTTATACATTTACTTAAAAAATCTTTTCTTATTTTATCTGACTCAGGAGGGATCCAAGAAGAAATTCCAACACTTAAAAGGCCGCTTCTTGTCTTAAGAAATGAAACTGAAAGAGAAGAAGCAGTAAAATTTGGTTTTGTTAAACTTGTTGGTACAGATGAAAAGAGAATAATCGAGGGAGTTGAGGAGGCTTTAACTAATGGATTTAAACCAAAAATCGATTATAATCCTTTTGGTGATGGAAAAGCGTCAGAGAGAATAAAAAATATTCTAAAGGAGAAACTCTATGGAAGTATATAAAATAAGAGGAGGTAAAAAACTTAAAGGTGAAGTAAATATTCAAGGTTCAAAAAATGGATGTTTACCTTTAATTGCAGCATCACTATTAACAGATGAACAGGTTTTTATAAAAAATGTTCCCAAACTTCTTGATATTGTAATGCTTCTTGATGTTATAAGATCAATTGGAGTTAAAGCAAAATTTATAGATGAAGACACAATTTTAATTGAGGCATCAAATTTAAATCATGAGGTTAAAAATGAAAATGCAAGCAAGTTAAGAGGAAGCATAACCCTTGTTGGTGCCCTACTTGGAAGAGTTGGAAAGGTTAAACTTCCATATCCTGGAGGTTGCCATATTGGTTCAAGACCAATTGATCTTCATCTAAAAGGTTTCTCTTTTCTTGGTGCAGAAGTTAATGCAATAGGTTCAATTGTTGAAGGAAGTGTAAAAAAACTAAAAGGCGAAAAAATTTATCTTGATTATCCTTCAGTTGGAGCAACTGAAAACATTATGATTCTTGCATCAGTTTCTCCTGGAGAGACAATAATTGAAAATGCTGCACAAGAACCAGAAATTGTTGAACTTGCAGAATTTCTAAACTCAATGGGAGCAAGGATCGAAGGAGCAGGAACAAGATGTATAAGAATTGAGGGTCAAAAAAAACTTCATGGAACAACTCATACTCTTTATCCTGATAGAGTTGAGGCAGGAACATTTGTGATTGCAGTTGCAGTAAATGGAGGAGATGTTACTCTTAAACCAGTAATTTTCGATCATCTTGTTCCACTTATTTTTAAATTAAGGGAAATTGGTGTGGATTTAAGAATTGAAAATGGAAAAAGATTAAGAGTAATTGCAAAAAGAAGAACAAAAAGCTTTGAGATAAGAACCATGCCATTTCCTGGCTTTCCAACTGATCTTCAATCTCAAATGGTAACTCTTGCCTCTGTTTCAGAGGGAGTAAGTTTAATAACTGAAACTGTTTTTGAAAATAGATTCAATGTAGTTCCTGAGTTAAGAAAAATGGGTGCAAAAATTAAAGTTGAAGGTAATACTCTTTTTGTAGAGGGAGTAGACAAATTATATGGAACTGAGGTGGTTGCACCTGATTTAAGAGCAGGTGCAGCACTTGTTATTGCAGGTCTTTTTGCAGAAAATGAAACAGTTGTAAAAAAAATATATCATATAGAAAGAGGATACTTTAAATTTGATGAAAAATTAAGAGCATTAGGAGGAGATATATGGAAAGAAGAGATACCAGATTAAAAAGTTTTAAATTATTTGGACTCTTTAACCTTTTTGATATAGTTGTATTTTTGTTAATCATATTGGTTCTATTTTACTTTTTAAAACCAATTCTTGTGAAAAAACAAGTTACATATAACAATTACATTATTACTATGAAACTTCTTGAAGTCCCACCAGAAATGGCAAGTGCAGTTAAAAAGGGAGATAGAATAGTAGACAAAAGTGGAAGAGTTTATGGTTTTATTTTAGAAGAACCAAAAGTTGAACCCTCAAAAAAATGGGTTGAAACTTCAGATGGAAGAGTTGTAATTGCAGAACAGCCAGTTTTAAAAGATATAACAATTAAATTCTCATATAAATCTACAAGTTTAAAATATGGAACAGATGTCTTTAAAATTGGATATGAACTTGTTGTTGAATCTGACTTTTGGGCTTTAAAAGGGGTTGTTTTATCTATAAATTAAAATTCAAAACATTAGGTGGGGGATTTCTTAAAAATTCTGTGTTTATATGAGTTTTATATAAATTTATAATACTATCTAAAGGAATATTTAACTCTTCACTAATTTTTTCAAAAGGAACATTTTTTATAAATCTTACAATAATTCGATCAATTTCTAAATAGTTTAATCCAATTGAAAACTCATCTTCTATTCCTGGTAGCAAATCTGGACTTGGCTTCTTTTTTAAAAAAACTTCTGGTAAATTTAAATATTCTCCAAATTTAAAAATTTGAGATTTAAAAAGATGAATTATTGGTTCAAAATCTGATGCATAATCTCCATATTTAACAAAAAAGCCCAAAAATTCTTCTGTTTTATTTGTTGTTCCTGCAACAACTCCATTTAGAAGATCTGCATAGTAATATAGTGTAACCATTCTAATTCTATGTTTTATTCTTAAGTAGGAGATACCTTTAAAAAACCAAGTATCTCCCTTTAACTCATTTGGTATATCATATTGAAGGTAAAACGGAGATTTACCATAATTTTCTTTATATTTCTCATAAAGTTTTTTTGTATAATTTTCCCTTAATTTTCTTGTAGGAAGTATAAAATAAGGAACAGAAATGTATATGCCAAATTTTGAAAGAATTTTTGTTATGTTGATTATTTTATATTTAACACCTAAATCTTTTGCGAGGCTAATTGCATGAATAACATTTTTTTTATCTGTGTCCTTTTCTGGTAAAATTAAAGCAAAAATATTCTCTTTTGGAATTGAAAGAGTTAAAAGTTTAAGAACTATTGCTGAATCAATTCCTCCAGATAAACCTAAAACAACTCTTTCCTTGTTAACTTTTTTTAAAAAAGAATTTATAAAATTTTTAATTCTTGTGAGTTCAAATTGAGGGTCAAAACTTAATTCTTGAGGCAAAAGATCTAATTTCATTATAAAACCACCTCAATTGAATACCTTTTTTTAATTTCTTCAAAATTTTCTTTTATCTCCTTTAAAGCCAATGGTAAATATTCAATCATCTGTGTTGCAACAACACCATTCTCTCCAAATTTTTCTTTAATAAGATCACCACAAAATCCATGTACAAAAACACCCATACGTACACTTTCTTCAATATTAAACCCAAGACCATACATTGCTGGAATTATACCATCAAGAATGTCACCCATTCCAGCAGTTGCCATACATGGATTTCCAGTTAAATTAATAAAAATTTTCCCATCTGGAGTTGAAATTAAAGAGTGGTAGCCCTTTAAAACAACATATGATTTAAATTGAGAAGAAAAATCTTTTAAAATTTTAATTTTTTCTTTTCTTATTTCATCTTTTGGAATTTCTGTTAATTTAGAAAATTCACCTAAATGAGGAGTTAAAATAGTAGGTGCCTCTCTATCTTTTAATAGATCTTTATTTTTTGAAAGCAAAGTGAGTCCATCTCCATCAATTAAAACTGGTTTTTTAATTTTTTTAATTAAGTTCTTTATCAATTCTTCTAAATCTTCATTTATGCCAATTCCAGGACCCAAAACAACAAATTTAACCTCATCTGACAATTTAATTAGAAATTCTTCATTCTCTTTTGACATAGTTCCATCCCTATTCTCTTTTAAAGTATAAAATATAACTTCTCTTGCATTTAAACTAACTGATTTTATTACATCTTCAACAGTTGCAAGTCGGGAATAACCCCCACCACTTTTTAGAAATGAATAAGATGAGAAAAATGGGGCACCAAAATATTTTTTTGAACCAGAGATAAAAAGAGTATCTCCAAAATCTTTTTTATGTGTGTTCTTTTTTCTATCTTTAATTTTTAATGGTTCATTTAAAAAAATAGAGGAATTTACATTTTCATATAACGCTTTTGGATATGAGATATAAGAGAGATAAAGTTTTTTTGTTTTTTCAGCACCATCTTCAATTAAATTTCCAATTTTTGGTAGACCAAATGTAACAACAATTTGAGCATTAACTGATATACCCATTTCAATTCCATTATCTCCATTTATTCCAGATGGAATATCAACACTTAAAACAAATTTATTAGAATTATTTATTAACTGAATTACTTCTTTTATATAACCCTCAATTTCTCTTTTTAAACCAGTCCCAAAAATAGCATCAATAACTATTTCTGAATCATCTAATTCTTTTTTAATAATTTCAATTTGAGGATTAGATAAAATTGGAATTTTAATTTTTTTAACTCTTTCAAAATTCAATTTTGCATCAAAACTTAATTTACTTTCATCTCCAAGCAAAATAAATTTTACATCTCCTCCAAGTGAATGAATCTTCCTTCCAATGGCAAATCCATCTCCACCATTATTTCCTATTCCACAAAAAATTAAAAAATGCTTCCCTTTTAAGCAAGAAAATTCCTTTAAAAGAGAAGCAACAACACTTAAAGATGCATTTTCCATTAAAACTTGAGAACTTATCCCAAACTCCTCTTCAGCCTTTTTATCTAACTCTTTTATTTTTTCTGTATCAACTACTTTCATAAATTCCTCTAAATTTATTTTATCTTATTTTATAAGTTATAATTAAATTATGAAAAAAATCCTTTTCTTTACAGATACACATCTACAGGAAGACCCTATTTCTTCAAGAAAAGATGATTATCTTAAATCAATTTTAACAAAAATAGAAGAGGTGTCTCAAATTGCAAATGATGAAAATGTAGATTATGTTTTATTTGGTGGTGATTTTTTTACAAGACCTTCTCCAAGTTATGAAGTTACAATCTCTTTAACACAAGTTTTGAAAAAGTTCAATTCAAGACCAATAATAGGAATTCTTGGCAATCATGACATTGAAGGAAGAAATCCTGAAACATATAATAGAAAAGCAGTAAAAATGCTTGAAGAGGCAAAAGTTTTAAAAATAATTAAAGAAGGGGAAATTTTTCCACAATTTGATGAAGAAATTGAAATTGTGGGTATAAATTATAAAAATGGTATTGATGATAACATTGAACTACATAAAATAAAAAAGAGGGATAGAAGTAAAATTTTAATTGTACTTGTGCATGCATATCTTCTTCCTTTTAAAGCAAATTTTCCACATATTCCAATTGAAGAAATCTCAAAAATAAGCGAAGGAGATATTTTTTTAGTTGGTCACTATCATGATGGATATGGGATAAGAGAAATAAATGGAAAAATTTTTGTATCTCCAGGAAGCATTGCAAGAGATTCAAAAACTCAATTTGATAGGATACCACAAATTGCTCTTTTAAATATAAATAATGGAAAAATTGATATTAAGTTGGTAAAATTAAAAAATGTAAAAAGAAGAGAGGAAATTGAATTAAAAGAAGAGAGAGTTTTAAATTCTGAATTTTCTTTTCTTGAATATTTTAAGGCTCTTAAAGATGAAAATTTAGGTGCTTCAATTGATCCTGAAAAAATTTTAAATGAAATATTAAGTGATAGAAATATAGAAGATGAAGTAAAGGAAGAAGTTAAAAAAAGATATTATGAAGCAAAAGAGAGAATATATAAAAAATATTGATTATTTTAAGGAAAAATTTAATAAACTAAATAATAAAATAGAGAGTCTCTTAGATATAGAAAATAATAAAATTTTTATTGATTATATTTTAAAAAATAAAGAAAAAGTACCCATAGACACTTCAAATTTTAAATTTAATACTTTTTTTGTTGATGGCTCTATGTCAAAAATTGGAGAAAGTTTTCCAAATTTTTTCTATATTTTTAGATCTCTTTCATATTCTCCAAATTTAGATATTAAAATTTTTATCTATGATCTTTTTTCTCCTCTCATTGATGAAGATAGATTACTTTTTGAAGAAAAATTGCTTTATCTTCAAAATAAAAAAAATCAAAATGAAATTGATTTAAATATATTTGACATAAATTATGTTGAGGAATACTTAAGATATATTTTGATGGCTAAACTTGAGATAGAGGCAGCGAAGGAATCAATTAATTATCTTAATAAAGGAGATATGCTTTTTATGGATGGTTCTTTAAACCATTTTAAAGGTGAAGTGCCTCAAGAATTTAACTCTCTTCTTAAAATATGTTATGAAAAGGAAGTTTTGATATGCGGAGTAGTAGAAGACATTGGAAGTATGGTAATTTCAAATATTGTTAAAGAAAATGGAAATACAATGAAACCACATGATAAGGAACTTCTAATTGGAAATCTTAATGAGGGAGAAATGATTCATATAAAAGAACCATTTAGAAAAGAGGGATTTTCTATAACATTTTTAAGAATTTCTTCTGATCCAACGCCAATATCTTTCGAAATTCCAGTAAAGTGGGAAGATAAATATAAAGAAGTTGCTCAATTTCTAATGTTTATAACTGAAAAATATGGTAGAGGAGTTCCTATTTTCAGAGATTTCGCACATGAAGATGTAAAATTAACTGATAAGGAGAGTTATTTAATTTCAAAAAATTTTATAAAAAATGAATATTTAGAAAAACTTTTTAAACTTAAAAGGTGGCTAAGATGAGTGAAATATATGTAGTTGGGGAAAGTAATCAATTTGAAGTTTACATTGCTTCAAGAGAAGAAAGATTTTCATTAAGAGATTACTTTTTCATAAAGGATGAAAAAGAGTATCTTGGAGAAATTGTTGAATCATATACAATAAATAAATTTTTTCCAAGACCAGACACATTTTCAGAGAGAGATGAAAAAATAATTGAACATCTTAAAATTCTTGGTTTTGATATTGAAAAAGAAGATATTAATATTGCTAAAATTAAACTTCTTGATGAACCACCATATCCTATTAGAGTTGGAAGTAAAGCAAGAAGAGCCAATTTTTCAGAGATAAAAAACATTTTTAAAGTTGAAGAAAAGGGGTTAGTCCTTGGTGGAATTAAAAATAGCGAAAGATTTTATGATGAATTACCTCATAAACTCAAAAATTTATATAAAATAATTGAAGATGGAAAAGAGAGAGAACAAAGAGAGATCCCTTTTATTTTTACAATTGAAGAAATGATTCAATATCCACACATTGGAATTTTTGGTGGTTCTGGTTCTGGAAAATCTTTTCTTGTAAGAGTTATGATTGAGGAAATAGCAAAATTTGGATATCCTGCAATAATTTTTGATCCTCATTTTGAAATGAGTTTTTCAAGTTTAAATAAAGATGAAAAAGGATTATCTGATTTTATTAAAAATATTAGGGTTTTTACAGTAGGAGAAGATACTGGAATCGAATTTTCTGAAATTTCAGAAAGAGAACTTGAAAATCTTTTTAAATCAATTGGAGAGGTCGAAATTCCACAAGAAGATGCAATTTATAATGCATACCTAATGATGGGAAATGAAAGAAGTTTAACAAATTTTAGAGAAAATTTGATTTTCCTCTCACAAAAAAGTAAAGATGAGAGTGATAAAAATATTGTAAGTAGAAGCAGTGCGAGAGCAGTTTTAAGAAAATTAAGTCATCTTGAAAGATTAAACATATTTGGAAAAAGTGATAGAGAGCTTTTGAACTGGGTAAAAAGCGAAAAGATTGCTGTAATTCAAGGCTCTCTCGAAACTCTAAAAACTTTTGCATCATTTTTCTTAGAAAAAATTACTGAAAAAAGAAGAGAATATAAAGATGGAGAAAAGAAAGGTGAAAGAAAAGAATATTTCCCTCCTTTTTTTGTGATTTTGGATGAGGCTCATAATTTTGCTCCAAAAGAATCAATATACTTTATTCCATCAAAAAGAGTTTTAAAGACAATTTCACAAGAAGGAAGAAAATATGGAATTTTTTTAATTCTTTCAACTCAAAGACCTTCTCTACTTGATGACACAATTTTAGCACAACTCTCAACAAAATTTATTTTAAGAACAGTAAGAGAGACAGATCTTGATACAATTAGAAAAGAGACTGATCTTTCAGGAGTTGATATTGGAAGACTCCCATATTTAAAAACTGGAGATGCTTTTGTTTCATCAGCAATTTTTCAAAGATCAATTCCAATAAGAATTAGAAAAACTTTCACAAATCCACCACCCTCTAAAAACCCATTCCTTGAACTTAAAGAGAAAAAAGAAGACAAAAAAGAACAAATTCTTAATTATTTAAAGAGAGAAGGAGTTATTGAGGAAATTTTCTTTGAAAGAGTTATAAAAGATTTTGAGGTTGAAGGAGTTATTTTTAAAGATATTAATGAGATTAAAATTGTATTGAATGAACTTGAGAGAGAAGGATTAATAGAAAAAGAAGAAAATCCAATTACCACAATTTGGAGAATGAAAAATGCATATTAAAGAAATAGTTATTAAAAATTTTCAATCACACAAATATACAAAGATTACTCTTTCAGATAAAATAAATGTTTTTCTCGGAAAAGGAAATAGTGGTAAAAGCGCAATCATAAGAGCCTTAATTTGGGTCTTTTTCAATGAACCTCAAGGAACAAGTTTTATAAGAAAAAATGAACAAAGTGCTTTTGTATCAATAACACTTGATAGTGGTTTTAAGGTTATAAGAGAAAGAGGAGTTAATATAAATAAATATATTTTAATAACTCCAGAAGGAGAGAAAAAAGAATTTTCAAATTTTGGAAGAGAAGTTCCAGAAGAAATAAGAAAAGTTCTTGGAATAAAAACCCTTCCACTTGAAAATGGAAAAAAACTTAACCCTCAAATAAAAGATCAAATTGAAAATATTTATCTACTCGATGAACCACCTTCAACAATCCACTCTACTTTACTTACAATTTCAGGTGGACAAGTTTTTGACGAAGCAATAAATTCAATTCTTGTTGACCTTCAAAGATTAGATAGAAGAGAAAAAGATATCAAAAAGGAAATTGATGAAAAAAACAATTTACTTAAAAACTTTGAAGGAATAGATGAAAAAAAGGAAGAATTAGTTAAGATAAAAAACGAAATAGATGTTTTCAAAAAAATTCAAGAAAAGAAAAATATTTTTGAGAAATTAAAACTTGAATTAGAAAACATCAAAAAGGAGAAAGAAGAAATTGAACTAAATATTAACTCATTAAAAAGGGTAGAATTAATTGAGAAAGAGTCTGATTCTCTCAACTCTAAAAAAGATAAATTGATAAACTTAATAGATCTAAATCAAAAAATAGAAAAAGTAAGAGAAGAAATTAATAAAATTTCACATGATTTAAATTTGCTTAAGAAAAGCAATTTAAGTGAAGATTTATCTTTTGAATTAAAAATTAAAAATGAAAAATTAAATAATCTTAAAAATTTAAAAGTTAATCTTTTAAGAGTCAAAAATGATATTTTCAATTTGGAAAAGGAGTCTAAAGAAATTGAAAAGAAAATAATTGAGGATAAAAATCTATATGTTGCCTTAATATTGAATAGTAAAGTTTGTCCTATCTGTACAAGGGAAATTGATGAAAATATGAAAGAAAAGATCAAAGAGAATTTAAATAAAATGTGGAGGTAAGGTATGAGTAATGAGGATATCATTGCAAAAATTGATTTGATTCATCAAAAAATAAAACAGTATATAAAAAAGAGAGATGAGTTAACTGGAAAACTTGAAGCACTTAAAAAAAGGGAAGAAGAGATTTTTTTAGAACTGAAGGAAAAGTATGGTATTGAATCTATTGAAGAATTAAATGAAGAGATAAATAAACTTGAGAGAGAAATAAAAGAGAAAATAACAAAACTTGAATATTCAATAAAAGAGATAGAAAATGAACTCAATAGAAAGTATAGAGAATAATTTTTTCAAAATTTATCAATTTGTTGAAAGAAAATTAGGGGAGAGAGAAAGAATTAAAAAAGAAATTATAGAAAAAGAAAATGAATTAAAAAAAATTGAAAAAGATAAAATTATTTTAAAAAAAAGTGAAGAGATATTAAAAAATGCGTATGAGAGAATAAGAAAAAACACAATGGAAGGAATAGAGATACTTGTTAATAAAGCGCTACAAAAAATTTTTGATGATTTAGTATTTAGAATAGAACTTGAGGATGAAAGAAATAAAAAAGTTGCAAAACCTCTTATTAAAAAGATAACCCAAAATTTTGAGTTTGAGGGAGATCCACTTAATTCAAGTGGTGGAACTGTAAGTCAAATAATTTCTCTTGCTTTAAGAATAAGTATTCTTGAGAAGAGTCTTAATCCCAGATTTGAAGGTCCATTAATTTTAGATGAACCGCTTACTTTTCTTGATGAGGGAAGTAAAAGAAAAATTGGGGAGTTTATAAAATCAGTAAGTGAATATTTAAGAAGACAAATTATTTTAATAACTCATGATAGAATTTTAATGGAAATTGGGGATAAAACTTTCTATGTGACACAAGAGAATGGTGAAAGCATAGTTAAAGAGATTGAAAATATAGAAGAGATAGAGGAAATTTAAAAATTTGAAACTTTCCCCTTTTTTATTAGTTTAATATATTATACAATTTATAAGAATAGATATGAAAGGAGGTAAAATGAAATTTATTAAAATTGTTTTATTATTAATTGCTTTGTTGAGTCTACTATTTTCATTGAGTGCGTGCGCTATAAAAGAAAAAGAACAAATTGTAAAACTTTTTTATTACAATCCTGAACTTGATAAAGATCAAGAAGGTAATATTTTATGCAGTGAAAAAGGACTTGTTCCAGTTGAAAGAAAGATTAAAAGTGATAATGTAATTGAGAATACTATTAAACTTCTTTTAGATGGAAAATTGACAGATGAAGAGAAAAGCAAAGGAATTACAACAGAATATCCTCTTGAAGGTGTTAAATTAATTAAAAGTGAATTAAAAAATGGGACACTTATTTTAACTTTTGAAGATCCATATTTCAGAACATCTGGTGGTGCCTGTAGATCAAAAATATTGTGGCTTCAAATTGAATATACAGCAAAACAATTTGATGAAGTTAAAGAGGTAAAATTTTACCCAGAAGACCTTTTCCAACCATAAATGTTCTGTCATAAAAATTAATGTTACAAAAGTGTCTGACACTTTTGTAACATATTAAAAAGGGCTCCCAAATTTGGGAGCCCAAAGTTTTTTATCAAATAAAACCCTTTATGGATAGTAGGTGATTGTTACTTTCTGTAAAACCGGATCCCAGTCAACTTTTGCTCCAAATGCTTCTGCTATAAATCTAATTGGAACTACTGTTCTTCCTTGTGGTTCAACAGTAAATGGAGCAACATCTAATACATATGGTTTTCCATTTACATATGCAATTTTATTTCCAAGTTGCATATCAATAATAACCATTGATCCATCGCTCTTCTTAAGTTCAATATGAATTCCTTCAGTTTTTGGATCCCAATCAACTTTTGCTCCAAATGTTTCAGCAATAAATCTAAGTGGAACCATTGTTCTTCCAGGTGGCATTGTGAATGGAGCAATCTCATAAATAACTGTAGTTGTAACACCATCTTTTGTTACCTTTATAACTGGTGAGTCAATTATCATTTCAATTATTATCTCTCTTCTAAATTTAACTGTCTTTGAAACAGTTGATACATTTCCTGCTTTATCTTGTGCTTTCACTACAACCTGAATTTCATTTTCACCGACAGGAATTGTTAAGGTGTATGAGAACGATCCATCTGGATTTACTAAAACAGGTTCATCATTTATTGTAACTGTTGCACCAACTTCAGTTGTTCCCTTAATCTCAAATATCCTTTCTAAAACATTTTCTGGAATAATTACTTGAAGTTTTGGTGGAGTTGTATCAAGTGTAACTGAAATTCTTTTTGTTTTTGTTAGAGTTCCTTTTTCTGCTTTAATCACAATTGTATTTAATCCTTCAATTAATGTGTAAGAAGTTTCGAATTTTCCTTCTTCATCAACATCTATCTCTTCATCATTTATGTAAACAGTTGCACCCTTATCAGTTGAACCCTTAATTGTTATTACTGGAGTATTTACAAATGAAGGTATAGGTTCAACATTTAATGTTAGTGTTGGTGGTTTATAAGTTACATATATTTCTTTAATACCAATATTTCCAAATTCATCAACAGCGATAACTCTAATTCTATTTGTTCCTTCATCAAGTGTTACATAAGTCATAAATGTGCCGTCTGGAAGAAGGTCAACTCTCATTCCATTTACATAGACTGCTGTCACTGAAGATTCATCTGATACTTTTCCTATAACTTCAATTTTTGTTTTTTGAGTTTCGCTTCCATCCTCTGGTTCAAGTATAGTTATTTCAGGAGGAGTTGTATCTTCTGTTACCTCTCTTGCATAGAAATAGTCATAGAAAACATACTCCTTATCTTGTTTCTTTACTACAATATCATATCCACCTGCATATTTTGGTTTAAAGTCGGTAAAAACAACTGTGCCTGAATTGTCAGTATATCCTTTCAAGTCATATACTGTTTGAGCATAGTTATATGCAAATGTTATTCCCACTTCTGCACCTAAAATAGGATTATTATGAGCATCTACAACAGTTATCTTAATTCTATTTGGTTTATTAACAATTGCCTTATCAATTATTGTTCCTTGAGGTGTTGAAATTTCTACAGTCACCTTTACTGATACAAGATCAAATTCATTTAAAATGACATATTTTCCAACTGGAGTATCATTTGTTGTGTAGTAAAGAATAACTTTTGGTGAATCTTTTAGTGTTGGATTTTTGTTATCTCTTCCATTAACTGTTAATGTTCCAGACGAAACTCCACTTAGTGAAACCTTATTCATAATTACTGTTCTAAATCCAAATGGCGCACCATAAGAATCAAGTTTTCCATCTGCTCCAACCTCTTTTGCATAGAATGGTGCATTTGTTATTGGATCAAATAGTGAGAATGTTACAACTTCATTTATTTCAGCAGAAAGAATATTATCTTGTGGAGTTATAACCAACTTTGGTTTAACAATTGGGATATCAATTTCTCCGTATGTATCTCTATTTGGTCCAATTGCAACAATTTTTGCTTCTCCTTCTTCAAGATATGGTTCACCAAGAGTAAGTGTAAATGTACCATTCATATTATTTACAAATGTTGAGCCTTTCGAACCAATTGCTATCATCTCTGAACCATTAGGAACACCTGGCGCATTTATCAAAAGTTGATGTTTTCTTCCAGCAAGAATCTTGTTATAGGTTGTTATTCCATCTATAGAAAGAAGAGATATATTAAGAGTTTTCTTTGGTTTAATAACAAATGCATAAGGTAAATATCCCATAATTTTTGAAGTTGGAATACTTGGATCACCAGTATAAACTTTAACAAGAGTGTATCTTCCAACTTCAAATGGTGTTCTTTCTTTTTCAGGATCTGCTGCGTGGTTAAATCCTACATTGAGTTGAGTATAAACTCCATTAACAATATTTTGATTAAGAGGATCAAGGTGGGATGCATCAATTGTAATTTTTGGTGTTGCTCCACCTACATTAAACATATCTCCTACAGGTGAACCATCTTTGTTATATCCCCAAATCTCTACCCAAGCATTATTTCTTGGAACACCATTCTCATCAAGAACTGTAACACTTATACTACCTACTCCACCTTGAACAATCTCTTGTGGTGCTGTTTCAACTTTTATCTTAAATCCTAAAATATTTGTGAATTTATTGAATAATTTAAAGTTAATTTCACTATCAGAAACTTTTCCATTTTCTTCATCACTTCTATTATCAACACCTCTTAAGGTAAATTTTAGATTAATTGGAAGTTCAGTGTACATACAAGGTATAAATTTAAGTTTAATTTCAGTATCGCTTCTTGAAATCTCCTCAACAAATATTGTGTCATCTTTATCAATTTCATATCCTTTTGCTGGATCAAAAACAACAAGGCCAGGTGTTGGTGGTTGATGGAATCCGAAAACAAGAATATACTCTTCTCCTACAACTGCTGGAATCATCTCTCTATCTAATCTTACAGATTTTAGATCAATGTAAGCATATGGATTATAAAGAGATAGTGGTTGAATTGGTAAAGATAAAAGAACCGCACCAGCAACTTTAACAAGTAGTGACCCACTTCCTGTTCCAACTGGAGTTAGAGAAATAAGATATGTTCCTTTTGTTATTGGTTTAACTAACTTATTTTGGAGTGTCCAACCTGGTGGAAGTTCAAACGTGAACTTATCTTTAAGATTTAAAGACAATTCATCAAGAGGATTTCCTGATGAATCTGTAACAAAAATTGTGAAGTAATTTAATTTATTTGCATAAAGAACTGTTGGTTCAACAAGAAGAGTGGCTTTATAATTTGGAGCACCAATTGTGAAAGGTCTATATGGAACAGGATTACCTATCTGATTGTAATATCTTCCATATTTATAATCACCTAAACCACTTTTCTCATTTCCAACTCTTGTAAAGATAGCATAACTTCCAAGTTCATCAATTATTGCATAAATCTTAAAATATCCATTTGGACCAAGTTTTACAGGTGCATATGTTTGAGGTGGAAGATTTGCTCTTACTATTTCGTTTATAGGTCCATCTGAAATATTTACTCTTTCATAACCTTTAACTGGATCAACCTTCCAAAGTTCAACATAAACATCATTATTTCCTGGGGTAAGGCTTCCTGGAAGTTGAAGTGTCCCTTCTATAATTTGTGGAGTTGAAAGATCAACAGTTAGTTTAGATAAATCAGTTGTAATTGTATCTTTATATTTAAGGTAAATATACATATAAACTTTTGGATTGGTTTGTGCTTCAATAATATAGATCCCATCATACTTTGCGCCTTGATAACCTGTAACAGAATTAAAACTCCCTGTAACAATAGAGAAAAGACCATTTATATCAGTAGATGTTGTATAAACAACTGAAGACCAAGGTTCAAGATAAAAGTTACCATATTCATCAAATCTTCCTGGACCTGTCATAGTTATAGTTACAAAATTTAATGGATCAAGTTTACCATCAAAATTCAGGTCTGATAATGTAGTAAGAGTTCCAGGAAGAGTATCGCCAATTGTTGCTATTAATATACCATCACATCCTGTTTGTCCACCCACTGTCATTAAAGGAGTTGCTTTGAATTCAAACTGTTCATAATCTTCAAGCCACCATTTTGTTGAAGGATAAGAAGGCACAACATCACCCCTTATAGTTACAGTTGTAACTTGTCCAACATTTAGACCAAGTTCTTGTGCTGAAATATAAATTGGAATATTAACCCATTGCCCTGGAGTTGAAACAGGAGGTGATTTATCAATAATTTTTGCATATCCAGTATTTGTTGTAATTGTAACTTTTAATTTATCACCAAGTTGATCAATATACCACTTAATATTTACCAAAAATCCAGATCCACATAATTTAAATGAACTTTTAACAACATCAACAAGAGCATTTACTCTTACAAAACCCGAAGTTATCGCCCAATCTGGTGGCATCAATGGAGGAACAGTTGAAGAAATAGTTCCACAACAAGAAGTATATACTGTTGCAATTATATAACCAGTTGGATGATAGTTTGAAGATGCAGTAAATAGACCTGTTTCAGAATCAATTGTACCAATAGGAATGGCTGGATCATTATTTAAAATACTCCATTTTGGAGATGGAGTAATAACTGTATGATATAAAGCATCTTCGGTTCTTGCAAAAAATTGTTGTCTTTCCCCAGAAATCAAACTTATACTATCAGGAGTCACCCAAACTTTTATTCCCATTGTTACTTGGGCAAAAACTGGATTTGAATTATATACAATAGAAAATCCACCACATGCATTTCCTGGACACCCATCATTGTAATTAAATGAAGCCCATATATTGTATGTTCCACCACCACATGAAGGTGAATAGAAGGTCCCATTTTTATCAATTGTGGCATTTATATCTTCATAATCATTTAATCTTATATCACCTATCTCAACTATGCCATTTCCATTAGTATCTATATAAAGAGGCTCACCAGGGTTCCAGGCTACATCTCCATTATTATCTACAAATTTTATTGGTGAACTTTGAAAAGAATTTAGAGAATGTGTTATATCTGTATCAGTAGGGCCAACTATTGAATTTGGTTTATAATTTGAAACCCATGCTAACCTTATATCACCAGAAGATACAGTACCAGAATTATCAACATCTATATATATAGGCTCTCCCCAATCATATAAACCATTTCCGTTTGTATCAACAAATTTTTCTGAAGAAGTAAAAGAAATTAAATTAATTGAATCTGCAGGCGTATCACCTGCTAAAGATAAATCTTTATCACCAAATTGTACTTTAGAACCTGATGGATATATTATCCAATCATTTATTGATGTATCAAATATTTTTACTTCACTTACTCTAATATCTCCGATAGAAATTGTACCAGAACTATCCATATCTTTATATATATATTCATATAACTCAATTAAATTATTGTCACCAGCAAGAGGAGCAATATCTGTTCCTGGATCAAATAGTCCATTTCCATTAACATCTGTCCATTCAATATCCACTCCAGTAGGTGTATATTTTCCATCACTACTTAAATTCTCAGCATGAAGGGGTTCAAATGAAACAAGAGGTGTTCCAATATCACCATCACCATTTGAAACATCTCCAGGGGCAAGACCACAAGCACATGAAACTAATCTTTTATCATTTTTACTTACTTTATTATCAACATCTATATCTATATATAAATATTCACCTAAATCATAAGTTCCATTCCCATTTAAGTCAACAAATTTTACATTGGTTAAGGAAATTAATGATTTACCTGAATCTTTATCACCAACGATAGAGTTTGCAGGGAAGATGTTTCCTTTACCATCTTTTACATCTGTTAATCTAATATCACCTTCACTTACTTTTCCATCGCTATCAACATCTCTATAAATATTCTCTCCAATATGGTATACAATTGGAATAGAAGATACCTCTTCTGTATGTTTTTCATTTGGTTTAAAATCGATTAATGTTCTTCCCATATCTGCTTCACAGGTTGGACATAGTGTACCAACAATAGAACCAGCAGGATAAGTTATCGTGCCTATCTTAACAAGAGTTAATCTTACATCTCCATAAGACACTGCACCATTTGAATCCATATCTTTATAAATCCATTCACCAGCATCATAAAGACCATTTATTGATACATTTTCAGTGTGTCTTTCAATTCCAGGTACAAAATTAAATAAATTTTTATCTTTATCAGGTGAAAAGTCAACCTTTGAGTTCTTTGGATAACCCACTCCCCAATTCACAAAGTTTTCAGCAAATGGAATTGAATTATTATTTTTATCTGTAACAGTTGCTTTAAATTGATAATTTGTACATGGTGCTATCCAAATTATCTGTGGTGAAATAACTACCTTTGGTGGTCCTAAAAATACTACAACTTTACTTGTTACTGTTCTTGTAATTGCTCCAATTGTTAAATTACAAGTTATTGTATGTTGTTGTGGTGGTCCAGTTATTACAGGTGATGTGTAAAAACCATTTCTATCAATAGTACCACCGCCAGTTGAGATAGACCAACTCATAAAGAATGGTTGTGAAATTCTTAAATCACCACTATCAACAATTTTATTGCTCTTAAAATCTATATAAAATTGTACTGGTTCATTATCATCCCAAACTTTGTTGTTATTATCATCATAAAATCTGTATATAATTGGGTAATAAGATAAATATGATTCACCATTATATATTGATATATCTTTTAGTTCAAAAAATTTATACTGTTCTATATATGGATTATATGGTTTTGCATCAAAATCAGTATTAAATCCATCATCTTTAACTGTTGTTCCTGCCTCATAGTGATAAAATTTTCCATCTTTTGTCCAGAAAGAGATTGGTGTCATTCTAACATCACCAGGAGTTACACTTCTTGAATTATCAAGATCAAGATAGATAAAATCACATGCATCAAACACATCATTTGTATTTGTATCCAAAAATCTTAATGAAGGAGTAAAAAGTCTTGTATCATTTGTATCAACTAAATTATTAGTATTATTGTCTATATAAATCCTTTCACCAGGTGAATATGAACCAGATGAATCTTTATCAACATATTTTAAATTACCACCAAATGCTGTTAAACTTAATCCAACATCTGCATCTATCCCTAAAACAGTTGTTCCTGCTTTATAATATTTTCCACCAAAATTTACATTTGATAATCTTTTATCACCAGCATTTACTGTTCCATCTAAACTATAATAAATCCAATCAGCAGGGCTATAACTTCCGGAATTATCTCTATCAACAAATCTTTCATTTGCAGAAAAAACACTTAAAGCATTACCATCATCTTCATCGCTTAATTTAACTATTGTTCCATTAGTTGGATTTGGAAATGTATATAGATATTCAAGAGGTCTTCCTAAATCTGGATCTAAAGTTTTAACAACTGTTCCTGGAGTGCTACCAGCATAAAATGAACCAGAAATTCTAATATCTCCTCTTGATACAGTTTTTGAATTATCAGTATCAAAATATATACAATCTAACTGGTCATAAAATCCATTTCCATTTGTATCACAATATCTAAAATTAGCATCATGACCATCTTCAGGTGGATCTTGAGGTGCTGCTATTTTTCTTTCAAAATCATCAAAAAATAGAGTAGTTCCTGTTAAAGTTTTTATATAAAAATCATCCCAATAAGTTTCTCTTGCAGTTGCATCACCACCATATTGCCAAACACCAAAAATTCCTGTAAGAATAGGTGAAGGATCTGTATAATCAATATATAAAGTATTATCAACATAAACTTTTATATTTGAACCTGATGCAACAATTTTTAAGTTATAAAATGTATTTGCTAAACCAATCGTAAAAACTTGTGTTGTCAAGACAGTGTTAACTCCGTTAACAACTTTTACAAGTCTTATATTTCCACCCCAAAAATCAACATAATAACCATTTGCTTTTGGATTATTTCTTGTAAGGTAATCATTAAATCTAAATTTTACACCACCATGGTAATTTGAAGTACTACTAAATGCTATTTTTGTTTCGAGAATAAAATCTGATAGATTTTTATTGTAAAGGGGGTGAATGAATAGAGATGTATCATCAGGACCAACTACATTTGGATGTGATAGATAAATAAAATTACCTGTTCCAAATGGTGTATCCCATCTCCACCCTGCTGGATTACCTGTATCACTTATTCTAAACCATCTTGCAGTGGGTATAATTTTCGAAGGATCATTAGTTGCATTAATTCCGCAATCATCATCTGCATCTCTTACAAATGTACCAAATCCATGGGTAAAACCCTCATAAATTGTATTTCCATAAATATCTTTAGGCTGTGGAACAAGTATAGTGTTATTACCAAAACTTGCATTAATACCCCCTGTAGGGTAATAGTTTGATTCTACAAATGCTGGATCTGGTATTAATACCATATGGTCAAATAGTCCAGGTTTAACATAAATTGAGAATAAGGATTGAATATGTTTATTTGTTTGTAATTTTATTTGATAGAATCCAGATTTTGTTGGGTTTTTAATTCCACATGGTAATAAAAATGTAAGTGTGTGATTAAGATCTTTAGGAAGATTAATTGAAGTTATAACAGCAATTCTTTTATTTAATAAATCAACTTGAACATCTGAAATATTATTACTTCCATCAATTAAAACTTGAGTTTTTGGAATTACATTTGGAATATAAAATTCTTTTTGTGCATCTCCGGTTGGGTCAGTGGGGAAAATTACTTGAATATTATCTGTATTTGCTAATAGATCTACAGTTTTTAATTCAAAAATTATATCTATTCTTGTAATCTCACCAACAATATCTGGAGTTAAAGTGATTTCTTTAATAATTGTTTCATTAGCAAGATTTAATCCTAAAGATAAATTAAATTTAGGAAGATAAACAAAAATTAATAGTAGAGTTAAAAAAATCCCTAAAAATTTTTTCATTCTTTCCTCTCCTTTCTTCCTTTTTTTAATTAACATAACTCCCTATTACACCTCTCTATTTATAAAAAATTTTATAATAAAATAAAAATAATTTACTCTTCGCTTACATTTTCAAAGTTTTCTATGATTATATTATAATCTCTAATTTTATTAAATAAAGATTTTCTTGATATCCCCAATAGTTTTGCTGCTTTAGTTTTATTGCCCTTACACTGTTTGAGTGCTTTAATAATCATTTCTTTTTCCGCCTTTGCAACAACTTCATTAAGTGGTAAAATCTTATCTCCGTTTATGTTATTAGATACTAATTCTTCTTTTTTGTTCCCAATAATTGTTTGAGGAAGATAATCTTTTAAAATTATTTGACCATGTGAAGCAACAATTGCATGTGCAATTGCATTTTCAAGTTCTCTTACATTTCCTGGCCAAGAGTAGTTCATAAAAATTTCCATCACTTCAGGATCTACTCCTGTTACAACCTTTTGATATTTATGGGAATATTTAAATATAAAATATTCAACAAGATCAGGAATATCTTCTTTTCTTTCTCTTAATGGTGGAAGTGTTATTGTAAAAACATTTAATCTATAATAAAGATCTTCTCTAAATTTTTTTTCTTCAACAAGTTTTAAAAGATTTTTATTTGTTGCTGCGATTATCCTTGCATTTGTATAAATTGTTTCTGTTCCTCCAACTCTCTCAAAAGATCTCTCTTGTAAAACTCTCAAAATTTTTGCTTGAAGTGGTAAACTCATATCACCTATTTCATCTAAAAAAATTGTTCCATCTTTCGCTTGCTCAAATTTTCCAATATGTCTTTCTTTTGCATCTGTAAATGCACCTTTTTCATGACCAAAAAGTTCTGATTCAAGTAATCCCTCAGGAATTGCTGCACAATTAACTGTTACAAATGGTTTATCTCTTCTTGAAGAATTCTTATAAATTGATTTTGCAACAAGTTCTTTACCTGTTCCACTCTCTCCTAAAATTAATACTGTTACATCAGAGGAGGCTGCTCTTCCAATTTGTTTATAAACTTCTTGCATGACTTGAGATTTTCCAATTAATCCCTCTGCTTGAAAATCTCCTTCATAAATTCTCTCTTTTTTCTTAATTCTCTCTGATAGTTTCTTAAGTTCTATCGCTTTTTTTAAAGTAACTCTTATTTCATCAAGATCAAGTGGTTTTGTAACATAGTCATATGCTCCTTCTTTCATTGCTTGAATTGCAACTTGACTTGTGCCATATGCTGTCATTAAAATAACAGGAAGATCTTTATCAATCTCTTTTATTTTTAAAAATGCCTCCATCCCATCCATTCCAGGCATCTTGTAATCCATTAGTACAACATCAGGATAAAACTCACTTACTTTTTTTAAAGCCTCCTTACCATTTTTTGCTTTAATTATAATATATTCATCTTTAAGTGCTTCATTTAAAAATTCAAGAATATTTTCTTCATCGTCAACAATTAAGACTGTTACTTTATCATTTTTCCTCATATTCATAAAACAATTATACCATTTAATTTATTGGTAAATACACAAAAAAACTTGTACCATTTTGATCTGAGTTAAACCAAATCTTCCCATTATGCATTTCAACAAGTTTTTGTGAAATAGGCAATCCAAGACCTGTTCCTTTCTCCTTTGTTGTAAAAAATGGAGTAAATATTTTTTCTTTATCTTCTTCTTTAATTCCAAATCCAAAATCTCTCACTTCTATTAAAATTCCATCTTCATATCTTTTTGTTTTTATTATAATTTTTCCATTATAATCAGAACTTTCAATTGCATTTAATATTAAATTTAATAAAACTTGCTCCATCTGTTTAGGATCAAAGTTAAACTTTGGATCAAAATTTATATCTAATTCAATATTCATATTTTTTTCACTTATTTTTTCTTGAAGAAGAGATATTGAATCTTTTATTACACTTGAAATATGTGATAAAACTTTATTTGGAGGAGAGGGTCTTCCATACATAAGCAAATCTTTAATTATATCCTCTAATCTCTTAACTTCATTTAAAATTGTTCTTGTATATTTTAATTCATCACTATCTTTTTCAAATTTCTTTTCAAGAATTTGTGTAAATCCTTTTATTGCAGTAAGAGGATTTCTAATTTCATGAGCAACACCTGTTGTAAAAATTCCAAGTGTTTTAAGTGCTTCTGTTCTTCTTTTCTCTTCAAGAAGTTTGACCTCTTCAGTTACATCTTCAAATGTTATCAAAATCTCATCTGTATTAAATGTAGTTGAGAATATATTAAAGATTTTCTCTTCCTTTTGAATTTTTACTCTTTTCTCTTTAAGTTTTCCCTTATTAAAAAGTTCTAAAATTATTTCTTTTAAAATAGGAATAGAATTTATATTTTTTTCAAGAATATCTTTTTTCTTCAAATCTAAAAGTTTTTCAAAAGCCCTGTTTAGGTCTTTTATAATTCCATCTTTTGTAATTACAAGAACTCCAGTATTAATTGTTTCAAGAATTTTTTCTGAGTTACTTCTTGTTACAAGAAGAGTCTGAGCAAGATCATTTATTGCAAAACTTATCTCACCCATCTCACCTGTCATTTTAGGAAGTTTATATGAAAGATCTAATTTTAAATTTTCAAGACCTCTCTTTATAACAGTAACTTTTCTAACAAAAATTGCTGAAATATAAATTGCAAAAATTCCTGAAATTAAAACTACAACATAAAGAATATTTCTTTGAGTTAATTTCAATTGACTAATTTTTGAGGTTACAATTTCTTTAGGTTCTTCTACCCAAACATATCCAGCCTCTTCACCAAATTCATAAAGAGTTAATATAACTCTATATTTTTCTGAAAAGGTAGAAGAAGATTCATAAAACGCCACAGGTCTATTAAAATAGTCTCCATATATAAAATATCCAACGCCATACATAGGATTTTGCTCATGAATTGTATATGTGTAATCTTCTAGTGATCTTTCAAGATATAACCTTTTAGCAGTGTTTAAATCTATTTTTTGAATTGAAGCGGTTGTTATTAATCTTTCTATAATTCTTGTATATGCAATTTCAAGTTGTTTTGCAACAGTGGTTAATTTTTCTTCTTCTGCTTTCCAAAGGTTATCTTCCATTGTTTTAATCATTATTGAACCAAGTAGAAATGTTGATACAATAACAACTATAAAGAATGAAATAATTACTTGAAACCTTAATGAATTAAAAAATTTCATTTATAACTCAAAAACATTTTTAATTGAAATCCAATATTCATCAACTCTCTTTGTCTTATTTAAAACCTCTTTTAGTGGAATTGATGTAATTTCACCATTAAGAAGTGTTGCCATTCTTCCGAATTCACCATTTTTAACCATATCAACAGCCTTTATTCCAAGTCTTATTGTCAGAATTCTATCAAAAAGAGTTGGTGCTCCACCTCTCTGAATATGTCCAATTTGTGCAACTCTTGTATTTATATTCAATTCATCTTTTATAATTTTTCCAAGATAACTTCCAACACCTCTTTCCTGTAAAAGTTTATGACCAAAAGCATCAACTTCAACATCTTCTCTCTCTGCAACCTCAACTCCTTCAGATACACAAACCACTGCGTATCCTTTTCTTTCAAAAGCCCTTTTTACTTTCTCAATAAACTTATCTTTATCAAATTTTTCTTCTGGAATCACTGTAACATCTGCTCCACCTGCAAGTCCAGTAAAAAGAGCTACCCATCCTGCTTCTCTTCCCATAACTTCAAGAATTAAAATCCTTTTCATTGCTTTTGCTGTGTCTTTTAATTTCTCAAGAGCATCCATTGAGATTGTTGTGGCTGAATCAAAACCAAATGTGTAATCTGTGCCAAAAACATCATTATCCATTGTTTTAGGAACTCCAACTGTATTAACCTTATACTCTTCATATAATTTTGCAGCAACACTCAATGTATCATCACCACCAATTGCAATAAGAGCATCAATTTTTTCTTTTTTTAAAGTTTCCAAAATTCTTTCGACTCCTTTTTCTTCTTTAAAAGGATTTGTTCTTGATGAATACAAAATTGTACCACCTAAATTTAAAATATCTTCTACATCTTGAAGATTTAAAAATTTTCCATTATCTTCAATTAAACCTTTCCACCCATCAAAAAAACCAAAAACTTCAAACCCATATTTTAAACTTCTATAAAAAACCGCTCTTATTGTTGAATTTAATCCAGGGCAATCTCCTCCACCAGTTAAAACACCAATTCTCATATTTAATACCTCCTTTTAAGATATCTCTTTATAATAAAAGTTTTCAATTCCTATTAATTTAGATAAATTTGATAGAAGGGATGGAGTAAGAGTAACCATAAATTTTTCTGAAAGTGAAATCTCTATTTTCTTTCCATTAATTAATAAATAAATAGTAACAGGAGTTGTTCCCTTGCTTTCTTTAAGAAAATTTGATAATTTCTCAAGAAGGTCCTCCTTTAGTTCCTCTTTTTTAAGTTTTATATAAAGATGAAAATTTGATCTATTTTCTTCTTTTATTTCTAAATCTTTAATTTTTTCATCAAGTTCACTTTTATGAATAAACTCTATAAATTTTGTTAATCTCAAAGAAATTCTCTCATCTTCAATTTTTAATTCACCCTCAATTTTTATAATTCCCTCTTTTCTTAAATAGTTTTCAATAACATCAATTTGTGAATTAAAAACTAATATATCAACCTTTCCACTCTCATCTTCAAGAATAAATTTAAGAAAACCTTCGCCTTTCTTAGTTGAATGATGTTTAAATGAAACAATAGTACCAATTAAATTTACAATTTTCCCACTTTCTAAAAGTGGTAGGTCTGAAATTTTTGTTTCACTTTTTCTCAATTTTTCAAGATAGAATTTAAGTGGATGACCTGAAAAATAGAAACCAAATGCCTCCTTTTCCCACTCAAGAATTTTACTCTGATCTATTTTTCTTCTTTTTTGTGGAATCTCATTAAATAAAAGGGGCTTTGTTTTTTCTTCACTTTGAAGTTCTTCAAGAAGTGATGCTCTATCTTTTGAAAATTCATCAAAAGCACCTGCTTTAATTAATGCTTCAATAACTTTTTTATTTATTCTTGTATTTTTACATCTTGATAAGAAATCATAAAAAGATCTAAAATCTCCTTTTTTTCTTTCATTTATTATCTCAACTGCTGCATTTTCTCCAACATTTTTTATTGCAGCAAACCCAAATCTAATTCCTTCATTTTCAAGTGTAAAATATATATCTGATTTATTAATATGAGGTGGTAAAATCTTTATTCCAAAACTTTCAATGTCTTTTATATACACCTCTTCTTTATCTTCGTTTCCAGCAACCGAAGATAAAAGAGAAACAAAATATTCCTCTGGATAATTTGCCTTAAGATATGCTGTTTGATAAGAAATTATTGCATAAGCAGTACTATGAGATTTGTTAAATCCATATTCTGCAAATTTCTCAATATAGTTAAAAACTTTTTCTGCAGTATCCTTGTCAATTCCATTATTTATACATCTTAATATAAAATCTTCTCTCATTTGTTCCATAATATCTTTTTTCTTTTTACCAATTGCTTTTCTTAATAGATCTGCTTCAGCAAGTGTATAACCTGCCAATTTTTGTGCAACTTGCATGACCTGTTCTTGGTAAACCATAATTCCATATGTTGGTTTTAAAATATCTTCAATTAAGGGATGAAGAACATCGTACCTTTCATTTGAATTTTTTCTTTTAATGTATTCTTCAACTTGGCCAGATTTAAGAGTTCCAGGTCTATACAAAGATAAAACAGCAATTATATCTTCAATATTTGTTGGTTTTAAACTTGAAAGAACTCTTCTCATTCCAAAAGATTCAAGTTGAAAAACTCCAATTGTTTTACCATCTCTTAAAAGGGAAAAAGTTTTTTCGTCATCAAGAGAAATATTATCAATATTAATATCTACTCCTTTTCTCTCTTTTATTAATTTTATTGTCTCATCAATTACAGTTAGAGTTCTTAAACCAAGAAAATCGATTTTAAGAAGTCCTAAATCTTCTAAAGAATCTTTATCATATTGAGTTGTAATCCCTCTATCTTTTGTATATTGAAGAGGAACAATTTCAGATAAAGGTCCATCACCTATTACAACTCCAGCAGCATGAGTTGAAAAGTTTCTATTTATTCCTTCAAGTTTCATTGCAATTTCAAATAACTCCCTCTTTTTTTCATCAGCATTCATTTCTTTAAGCAAAAGTGGTTCTTTCTCAAGTGCTTCTTTGAAACTTGAACCAAATGGAATAAGTTTTGCAATTCTATCCATTTCTGAAACTGGATAATTTAAAACTCTTCCAACATCTCTAATTGTTCCTCTTGCCTCCATTTTTCCAAATGTTGCAATTTGAGCAACTCTATCTTCACCATATTTTCTTCTAACATAATTTATAACTTCATCTCTTCTATCATCCGCAAAATCTATATCAATATCTGGAAGAGAAATTCTTTGAGGATTTAAAAATCTTTCAAAAAGTAAATTATATTTTAGTGGATCAACATCTGTTATTCCTAAAAGATAAGAGACAATACTTCCTGCAGCACTTCCTCTTCCAGGACCAACTCTTATTCCATTTCTTTTAGCATAAGAAACAAAATCGCTCACAATCAAAAAGTAATCTGAAAATCCCATATCTTTAATTGTTTTAAGTTCCATGCTTAATCTATCTAAAATTTCATCACTTATTTTTTCATATCTTTTTGGAAGTGCATTTTCACATAAATTTTTTAAAACTTCGAATGGCTCTTCTCCTTCTTTTAGTGGAAATTTTGGAAGTTTTGGAATTTGTAAAGGTATTTCTAAATTGCACTTATCTTTTATCTCAATAGTTGTATAAATTGCATCTGGAATTTCTTTGAATAAATTCCACATCTCTTCAAAAGATTTAAGATAAAACTCATCAGTTTCAAATTTTAATCTATCAGGATTATCAATTGTTGTTTGTGTCTGTACACATAGCAATATTCCATGAACTTTAGCATCTTCTTTGTTTAGATAGTGAACATCATTTGATGCAAAAAATTTTGTATTTGTCTCTTTTGCAAGTTGAACCAATTTTGGTAAAACCTCTTTCTCTTCTCTTAAATTGTGGTCTTGTAACTCAATATAAAAATCGTCTCCAAAAATTTCTTTAAATTCATACACTCTCTTTTTTGCATCTTCATATCTTCCTTCAAGAATTAAAGATGGTATTTCGCCTTTAATACATGATGTTGTAAGAATTAATCCTTTGTGATATTTTCTTAAAACCTCAATATCAATTCTCGGTTTATAGTAAAAACCTTCAAGGTGGGCTATTGTTACTAGTTTTGATAAATTAGAATACCCTTCATAATCTTTTGCAAAAAGTAAAATGTGATAATTTTCTCTATCTTCTTTTCCCTTTTTTTCATGTCTTGAGTTTGGAGAGAAGTATAGTTCAACTCCAATTATTGGTTTAATTCCAACCTCTTTTGCTTTTTTATAAAATGGAATAACTCCATAGAGACCACCATGATCTGTTATTCCAACTGAGTCCATATTAAGTTTTTTTAATTTTTCAAAAAGATCATCAAATTTAATCAAACCATCAAGAAGCGAAAATTCAGTATGTAGATGAAGATGCACAAAACTACTCATTTCTTTAACTCCTCAATAAAAACTTCTTTTAATAAATCTGGATCCAGTCTTCCTCTACTTTTGGCCATAGCCTGTCCAATTAAGAATTGAATAACTTTCTCCTTTCCCTTTTTGTAATCATCAACTACTTTACTATTTTCTTTTATAACCTCCAATACATATTTTCTTATCTCTTCTTTTGAGGTTATTGGCATAATATTTTCATTTTTAATTATATACTCAAGTGATTTACCTTCAAAAAAAAGTTCAATTATTCTTTTTAATAATTTTGAAGAAATTCTTTTTTCATTAAACATTTTAAGAGATGTTGCAAAATCTTCCGGCGAAAAAGGTATTGTTGCTAAATTTTTATCATTTAATATACCCAAAACATCTGTCAAAAGCCAATTTGAAATAACTTTTGGTTCATTAAATAAAGAGAGTGTTTTAAAGAAAAACTCTTTTAAAGAAAGATTTGAAACAAGAGTCATAATTTCAGTTTCTGTAAGAGATAGATCTTTCAATTTTTCTCTAACATTTTGTGGAAGTTCACCTATACTCTCTCTCGCTTTTTTTAAAATTTCGTCATCAATACATAAGGGTGGAAGATCTGGATCTGGAAAATATCTATAATCTTCTGCCTCTTCTTTTCCTCTCATTGAATATGTTTTACCATCGCTCTCATTAAAATGTCTTGTTTCTTGAAGCACCTCTTCACCATTCTTTATTAACTCTTTTTGTCTCTCTATTTCGTACAAAAGTGCTCTTTTTACAGATCTAAAAGAGTTCATATTTTTCACTTCGCATCTATTGTGTCCTTTAATTGAAACATTTGCATCACACCTTAATGCTCCTTCTTCCATATTTCCAGTTGAAACTCCAAGATAAATTAAAATTAGTCTCAACTCTTCAAGAAATTCAACTGCCTCATCAGGAGAAGATAAATCAGGATAAGTAACAATTTCAACAAGTGGAACACCCGATCTATTATAATCAACATAAGAATAATTTGCTTCAATTATATCTTCTGGATGAATTAATTTTCCAGCATCCTCCTCCATATGAACTCTTTTTATTCTTACTTTTTTACCACTTTTTGGAAGAATAAGAAAACCATCTTCAGCAAGAGGTATATCGTATTGTGATATCTGATATCCTTTTGGTAGATCTGGATAAAAATAGTTTTTTCTATGAAATAGTGATTTTCTATTTATACTACAATTCAATGCTAATGCAATCATAAGAGAATAAAGAAGCGCTTTTTCATTTAAAGATGGTAATGCACCAGGTAGGCCAAGACAAACTGGACATATATTTGTATTTGGAGGAGAATTAAAATCAATTTTGCAAGGACAAAAAAGTTTTGTTTCTGTATTTAATTGCGCATGTATTTCAAGTCCAATTATAACTTCCTCCATAATTACATCTCCTCTGGTGTTGATACACCCATTAAATTTAACAAAATATTTAATATAATTTCAACTCCTTTAACAATTAAGTATCTTCTATTTCTTATTTTCTCATTTTTCTCTGACAAAACTGGAAAATCATGATAAAATGTGTGAAATCCTTTTGAAATTTCAAGGGAGTGGAAAGGCAGAAGATGAGGAGCATATTTATTTATAACTTGATATAATATTTCTTCTGTGTAAATCAATCTATTTAAAATTTCTCTTTCAATATCTGAAAAAGAGAGGTCTAAATTTTCGATATTAATCTCAACTCCTTTTTCTATTCTCTTTTTTTCAATTGATTTTGCTCTTGTGTATGCATATTGTATGTAATAAACTGGATTCTCCATGTTTCTCTTTTTTGCTATCTCAATATCAAAATCAAGTGGGCTCTCAGATGCTCTTGATAAAAATATAAACCTTACTGTATCTTTACCAATTTCATCTATCAATTCTCTTAAAAGAACAAACTCACCACTTGTTTTACTCATTTTTATCTCTTTTCCACCAGATTTTAAATGGACAATCTGATAAAGGATAACCTTAAGAAAATCTTTAGGAATTCCAAAAAGAGTAAGCGCGTTTTTTAATGGTTCTATATGTCCTATATGATCCCATCCCCATATATCAATCACTTCATCAAATCCTCTTCTCCATTTATTTATGTGATATGCTATATCTGTTAAAAAATAAGTATATTCTCCATCACTTTTTACCAAAACTCTATCTTTCTCATCTCCATAAAGAGTAGATTTAAACCAAATAGCGCCGTCTTTTTCATAACTCATATCTTTATCTTTAAGAAATTTTAAAACCTCCTCAACTTCTCCTCTGTCTCTCATCTCTTTCTCTGAGAAAAAGTTGTCAAAATAGACACCAAAGTCAAGAAGATCCCTTTTTATCCAATCAATTATAATACTTAAAATCTCTTCTCTTAATTTTTTTCTATCATTCAATAAATAAATTTTTCCATTTTCAATAAGATTTTTTGCAATTTGAATAACATATTCTCCTCTATACCCATCTTCTGGAAAGGTTGTCTCTTCTCCTATAATTTCTTTCATTCTTGAAATAACAGAATCAACTAAAAGTTCAACCTTTTTTCCAGCATCATTAACATAATATTCTCTATAAACATTAATTCCTAAATATGAAAAAGTATTTGCAAGAACATCACCTATAACAGCATTTCTTCCATTACCAAGAGTAAGAGGACCAGTTGGATTTGCAGAAACAAATTCAATTTGAATTTTTTTATCTGATTTAAATGAATTCTTTAAATAGTTTACTTCATCTTTTAAAATTCTCTTTATAAAAAAGATATAAAAATCTTCAGAAAAAAATAGGTTAAGAAAACCAGGCTCAATGATTTCTACCTTTTTAAAAAATTTATCTCTTTCAAACTCTTTTTTAATTTCTTCTCTAATAAATTTATCTTTTAAATTTATTAAAAAATCAGTAGAAATATCTCCATAATTTTTATTTTTAGGTAGATTTAAATTAAAATCTCTACCCTCAAGATTAAATTTACTAAACTTCTCCTGAAAAAGATGTCTTAATATCATCTATCTTACAACTCCTATTATTCTATTTATAACTCTTTTAACATTTTTTATTTTACTTACTTTTTCTTCAATTGAATAAAGTGTATTGGGATTATAAGCCTCACCATCAAGAAACACATTTCCAGAAATTGATATGAAATTGATTTTGTCACTTAAATATTCTGGCTCTTTTAAAATTTCTCTAATCTTATTCTCAATTTCTATATCAATACTTTTTTCGTCTCTTAATGTTATTCCGTTAATAATTTCTATAATACCAGGAATTTCAGATGCTTTTTCTAAGACCTCTTCTCTTTCCTTCTCATTTTCAACATTTCCTTTAATATATAAAACTCTATTTAAGGCTTTAATTTTTAAATTAAAAATTTTACTTTTCTTTAAATAGTCATATGCAAGACTTTCAATTATAAAATCATTAATATTTTTATTTTGTTTAATTTTAATAAAACTATTTATTTTATTTATATTTAAACTTGAGAGAATTTTTTCAACCAATTTTTTCTCTTTTAAATTATTAACATTTCCATATACATTAAGAATTCCGCCTTTATAAGTTAAATTTAGATCTTTAAAACCCTTTTCATTAAGCAATTTCAATCCCTCTTCAACAATATTTACATCAATACTTCTTTTTACTTCAATTGAGAGATTATTAATAATCTTTTTTATACTCTTGATCTCTTTTAATAAATTTTCTATTTCAGATATTACCTTTTCATTTGAAACCACTCCGTCAAGAAAAACTTCTCCACCCTTAACAGTTATATTTATTTTTTCTTTTTTAAGATTATTATTTTTATCTATTAAATTTTTAATTTTTTTTAAAATTTTTAGATCTTTTAATTTTAAGCCCTTCTCATCTGAAGAGGCTAATTTTCTCTCCATCAATGCCCTCCTTTCTTTTAATTATTAAATATTCTCATCCTCTATATTCTCCTCAATTCTTTCAACTTTTCCCTCAAAAAACTTAAATAAAGTCTGAAGTTCTTGAGATCTTTCAATTTCTTCTTTCTCTTTTAAATAATCCTGTTCACTTTGAAGAGAAAATATAAGATCATTTATTCTGTACCCTAAATCTGATAAAAATTTTTTAATTTCATCTTTTTTTTCTTCAACCCTATCTTTATGAAATTTATAAGGAAATGGATATTCAACAAAAATCTTATCATCTTCTAATTTTATAAATTTTCCAAATCTTAACATTGCATAAAGGGCTTTGTTTGATTTTTTTAACTCCTCAAGAAAATCATCCCACAAAAAACTCCTTTTCTCCTCTTTTTTTGTCTCCACTACTTCAGTTATAACTTTCTCATGAGGTTTAATAACTATTTCTTGAGGAACTTTTTCTTTTGAAAATTTTAATAGAGTTTTTAAAAGTTTAACTTCAAATAAAAATCTTGGATAGTGTGAGTATCTTAATTCTGAACTTAAATTTATCAAAAGATCTAAAATCTCAACAAGAAAATCTTTTTTAAACAATGAAATTGTTTCATCTTTTTTCTCATCAAAAATCTTTAAGAAAAGTGCCTTTCTACCAAAATTAATTAAACCTCTTAAAATTTCGTTAACCTCTTTTCCCTCCTCAATCAAATTATGAATTAGTTTAAGAAGTGTTGAATCATCTCCTTGTAAAATTGAAAGGTAAAATTTTTTATATATCTCTTCTTCGCTTTCTCCTAATAGAGAAAGCAAATCTTTTAAACTGATTTTATTTCCACTGAAAAGGACTATTTCTTCAAGTGTTGAAATAAAATCTCTTAATGAACCATCTGAATAATTTGCAATTTTCTCTAAAACTTCATCCTCAATCTCAATTTTTTCGTTTGTTGCTATCATTTTACCAGTATCAATAAGATCTTTTAAACCAATGCGTTTGAAATTAAATCTTATACATCTTGAAATTATTGTTAAAGGAAGTTTTTGCGGGTCAGTTGTTGCAAGAATAAAAACAGTCTTTTCTGGTGGTTCTTCAAGAGTTTTTAAAAGAGCATTAAACGCTTCTTGAGTTAACATATGTGCTTCATCAATTATAAAAACTCTATATCTTCCAAAAGTTGGTGCAAGATTAACTCTCTCTTTTAGACTTCTTACTTCATCTATTCCTCTATTAGATGCACCATCTATTTCAATAACATCAATATGCGTTCCATCATTTATACTTATGCAGTTTCTACACTTATTACAAGGTTTTGATGTTATTCCTGTCTCACAATTTAACCCTTTTGAAAAGATTCTTGCAATTGTTGTTTTTCCTGTTCCCTTAGGACCAGAAAATAGATATGCATGTGATATTTTTTTCTTTTCTAAAGAATTTATTAAAATTTTTACAATATGTTCTTGCCCTTTTATTTCACTAAAATCTTTGGGTCTATATTTTCTGTATAGGGTAAGATATTCCATTTCCTTTTTGCCTCAAAAAATTGAGTTTCATAATAAAATTATAATAGATATTTCTTTAATTTTTTATATAATTTTTTTGGAGGATTTATGAAAAAAATTAGAGTTTTGATTGCAAAACCAGGCCTTGATGGACATGATAGAGGAGCAAAAGTTATCTCAAGAGCACTTATGGATGAAGGTTATGAGGTGATTTATACAGGAATAAGAAGAACTCCTGAAGAGATTGTAAAAATGGCAATAGAAGAAGATGTTGATGCAGTAGGTCTTTCTTGTCTTTCTGGCGCACATCTTGAACTTTTCAAAAGGGTTAGTGAACTTTTAAAAGAGAAAGGTAAAGAAGTGCTTCTTTTTGGAGGAGGAATTATTCCAAAAGAAGATATTGAAATTCTTAAGTCTTATGGATTTAAAAAAATATTTACTCCAGATTCAAGTATAAAAGAGATAGTGGAATTTTTAAATAATGAATTCAAAAATAGAGTCCTTAATTAATGGTGTTATTGAGGGAGATAGGTTAATAATTGGAAAAGTTATCTCTCTTATTGAAAATGGAGAAGAAGATGGTTTTAAAATCCTTAAAAAAAGTTTTCATTTAAGAAAAAAAACCTTTATTCTTGGTATAACTGGACCGCTTGGGGTTGGAAAATCAACACTTATTGATAAAATACTTTTATCTTTTGAAGATGAAAAAATTGCATGTCTTTTATGTGATCCATCAAGTCCAATTAGTGGTGGTGCATTTTTGGGTGATAGATTAAGAATGAAATCTAAAAGTGAAAATTTTTTTATAAGATCAATGGCAACAAGAAATTTTCCTTTTGGAATATCACCTTCTCTTCCTTTTGTTCTTGATTTACTTTCTATTTCACCATACAGATCAATTTTTGTTGAAACAGCAGGAATTGGACAAGGAGATTCAAGTATAAAAAATTTCTCTCATCTTACAATTGTACTTCTTGCTCCATATCTTGGAGATGAAATTCAATTTTTAAAAGGTGGAATTATGGAAATTGGAGATATGTTTGTTGTTACAAAAGGTGATTATGAAAGTGCAGAAATTTTTTATACATCTTTAAAGGCAAGTTTTAACTTTTATTTTAAAGAGGCACCAGAAACATTTCTTGTGAGTGCAATTAATGGAACAGGAATAGAAGAGGTGGTTAACTATATAAAAAGAAAAAGAGAAGAAATTTTAGATAGCGAAATATATGTAAAAAGGGAAAAAATAAGAAGAAGAGAGACATTCAAATATTTAATAAGAGAAAGATTTTTAAATAAATATATCCAAAAGTTAGAAGATGAAAAATTAAAAAAAATTGAAGAAGGTGAATTTAATATCTACGAGTTGGAAATTGAGAGTAATTAAAGAATTTGACCCATGGAAAGGAAAGTTTTGCACATGTCCTAAAAAGTTTAGTTTAAACCCTTATACTGGATGTTCATTTAATTGCATCTACTGCTATATAACATCTTACATTAAAGAACCATATAGAGTTAGATTGAAGAAAAATTTAATTGAAAATGTTAAAAAAGATTTAAAAAATTTTGACAAAAGTTACTATATTATGCTTTCAAACTCATCTGATCCATATCCATATATAGAAAAATATTTAAATTTAACAAGAGAAGTATTAAGAATATTTAAAGAAAATGGAATCAAAGTTTTAATTGTTACAAAAAGTGATATTTTATTGAAAGATATAGATATATTAAAAGAGATGAATGTAGTTATAACAGTTACTATTACAACACTCGATGAAGAATATAAAAAGATTGAACCATTTGCTCCTCATCCTGAAAGAAGAATAAAGATGCTTGAAATTTTAAAGAAAAATGGAATTCCAACCGCTGTAAGAATTGATCCTATAATACCTTTTTTTAATGATGATTTAGAAAAAATCGAAAAATTAATTAAAAGGGTTTCAAAATATTCAAGTCAAATAATAACATCTACTTTAAAATTGAAATATGATTCAATGAAAAGATTTAAAGAGAAAATAAGAGATCTTTATGATAAAATATTGCCCCTTTATAAGGAAAGATATGGAAATTCTCTATATATTGAAAGAGATAAAAGAGAGAAGATTTTAAAAAGCATAAAAGAAATTGCAACCTCTTACGGTCTTTATTTTTCAACATGTAGAGAAAATTTGGATTATTTAAACACTAATATTTGTGATGGAAGTGGTTTATTTAAAAAATAGTATATAATTTATGAATTATGGAAGATAGATTTAAAATTAAGAGAAAAAGAGAGTTTAAACTTTCTAAAAAAATTTTAAAGACTTTAAATTTTATAATTTTCATTCTCATATATATTATTATTTTATTTTCTTTTTCACAAAAAGGAGTCTATCTCAATCAAGGAATTGATGTTTTACCATTGAGTTTCAAAATTGGAAAAATTGATAACACGCTCTTTTACTCCACATCAAAATCAATTTATTTACTCAATGAAGACAATTTCATACCAATTTCATATTTTATAAGAAACTTTAAAGTTGATGAAGATAAAATATATGTTCTTTCTGATAATTTAATCATTTTAAATAAAGAGTTTAAAATAATAAAAGAAATTAAAAAAGAGGGGTTTTATCCTTATGATTTATATTTCTTTAAAGACAAATTTGCTGTTAAATATATGAAAAAAGATTCTCTTTCAATTTACTTTTCACTTTTTGATAAAAAAAGTTATAAAGAGATTAGAAATATAAAATTTGAAAATTTAACAAGTATGCCTTTCTCAACTGTCTTCTCAAATGGTGAAAAAATTTTGATTTTTCAAAATGATGGTGATCTTTTAATTGTTAATTTTAATGGAGAAATAATTCTTCAGAAAAATATAAGACCTAAAAATGAAATTTTATTTAATCCAAAGGGTTTAATTGATAATGAAAGAGAAAATATAGTTCTTTATTGGCAAAATTATTCATACTTAACAAATTCTGTTCTTTTTTTAAAATATGATGGAGATATAAAAATAAAATTTGACATAAAAAGCAACATTGATGAGATAATAAAAATTAATAATAAATATTATATTCTATTAAACAATGAAATTATAGAAATTGAAAATGAAAAAATAATAAAAAAAATTTCTATTCCATTCTTTAAACCAGTTGCTATTTTTAATATAAACAACAAATTTGTATCAATATGGGAAGTTAAACTCTTTAATAGTGAATATAAAATACTAAAAATAGAAGGAAAAAATTTTATTTTTAGAGGAAAATTTAAAGATATATTTTTTGATGATGATAAATTTTTAGTTTTAATAGATTCAAAAATTTATATTTTAAAGTATTATGAATGAAAAAGAGTTAATAAATGAGATTTTAAAAGGTGACATTGAAAAATATTCTTATTTTATAAAAGAGTACCAAAATGAAATTTACAATTTATGTTTTTCAATTGTAAAAAATAGAGACGATGCATTAGATTTAACTCAAGAAGCATTTTTAATTGCTTTTAAAAATCTTAAAAATTTCAGAGGAGAAGCATCTTTTTCAACATGGATTTATAGAATTGCTTATAACTTATCAATAAATTTTGCAAAAAGAAAGGGTCAAATATTAACAATATTAGATAGAGATGAAGATGAGATAGAATTTCAAATTGAAGACAAAAAATCTTCAATTTGGGATGAAATTGAGAGAGAAGAGAGAATAAAAATAATAAATAAATGTTTAAATAGATTAAAGGAATTTGATAGATTAATAATTGAGTTGAGAGAAGTTAATAATCTTACTTATGAAGAAATGTCCCAAATACTTTCTTTACCTATTGGGACAATAAAGTCAAGGCTTTTTAGAGCAAGAGAGAGACTAAAAAGAGAAATAGAAAAGGAATTTATGAAAAAAGACAATGAGTCTGAAACAAATTTTTAATTTTTTTCTCTAAAAAATGATGAAGAAAGATTTGAAAGATTTAATCAATAGATATTATGATAATGAACTTTCATCAGAAGAAAAGGAAGAACTCTTTAAAATATTAAACGAGAATGAAGAGGCTTTTTATTATTTTAAAGAATTAGAAATTTTAAAACATGATTTAGAAGAAATAAAGAGAAGGAGAGAAAAAATTTCTTTAGAAGATAAAATATTGAAAAAAATTAAAAAAGATCTAAGAGAAAGAAAAATTTCACTCTCATTAGGTTTTGCATTAAGTTTAGTAATTCTTATATTAATGTTTACTCCATTTAAATATATGGATAACTCATCTAAATTTATTATTTATAACAAAACAAATCATAAATATTTAATTTCAAATATAGCAAATAGTTCAAATATAAATGAAATAGAATTAACTCTTTTCGTAAAAGATGAAAAAATCGAAGAAAAGAGAGGTAATTTAAAAATTCCAAAAAATGAATTCAATCTTCTTTATGAAACACTCAATGATAAAGGCGATGTTGTTATAGAAAAAATAAAAGGAGGGGACGAAAAAAGTGATTATATTTTAGTTAAAATAAACTATAAAAATTACCCAGAAAGAGGCATTTTATATTATTTGGGAATTTATCTACCATATGCATTAATTGGAATTATATTTTCTCTTCCACTCATCTATATTTTAAGGAAGAAAAAGAGATATTTAAAATGAAAAAGTTGCTTTTTATTTTATCTTTTTTAATTCTTTTCTCTTTAGCCTTTAAAGAGATAAATGTTCAAAGTATTATAGATATTTTAAATATATTTGATGAAGGAGAGAAACTTGGTTTAGTAAAAATAAATGATATTTCATTTGAAAGAAAAGAAAATATAATAAGAGGCTATTTGGTTTTTAGTATTGAAAAAGACAATATTGTTCCTTTTGAAAATTTTTTAAAAAGTAAAAATATTAATTTTATAAATTTAAAAGAAGGGGAAAACAAAGTTTATTTAAAAGAGAATATTAAAAACCTAATAACAAATGATTTTAAAACAACTTTTTTATCAACTTTTTTTGAAATCTTTTCATCAAAATTTTTTTACTTTATCTTTCTTATATTAATTATATTTTATCTTCTAATTTTACCTAATATCTAAATTCTTGTATAATTAAAAAATATGAGAGTTTTATGGGCTCCATGGAGAATAAAATATATATTGTCATCAAAGAAAAAAAGTGGTTGCTTTATTTGCCAAATTATAAATGAAAAAAAGGATGAAGAAAACCTTGTATTAAAAAGAGGACAATTTTCAATAATTATTATGAATAGATACCCATACAATTCAGCACATCTTATGATCTCTCCATTAAGACATATAAAAAATATTTATGAGTTAAATGATGAAGAAAAAAAAGAGATAATAAATTTTTTAAGTTTATCACAAAAGGTAATTGAAAAGATATATAATCCAGATGGTTTTAACATTGGAGTTAATATTGGTAAAGCAGCAGGTGCAGGAGAAGAGCATTTACATTTTCATATTGTTCCAAGATGGTCTGGAGATACAAACTTTATGACTGTTTTTAGCAAAACAAGAGTAATACCAGAAGATTTGGTTGAAATATATAAAAAATTAAAGGAGGCGTTTATTGAAAATAATTGCTGATTTACACATTCATTCAAAATATTCAAGAGCAACAAGTAAAGATATGGATATTCCAACTCTCTCTAAATGGGCAAAAATAAAGGGTATAAATCTTCTCGGAACAGGAGATTCCACTCATCCTGAATGGGAAAAAGAGATTAAAATGTATCTTAAAGAGAAAAACGATGGAATTTATGAATATGATGGAACAAATTTTATAATAAGCGGAGAGGTTGCCTTAATTTTTTCACAAGGTGGAAAAACAAGAAGAGTTCATTTATCTCTTTTAATTAAGAAAATTGAAGATATGGAGAAAATAAATAAAACACTTTCAAAATTTTCTGATTTAAGCATAGATGGGAGACCTGTTCTTCCATTGAGTTGTAGTGAATTTGTAAAAATTGTGTTAGATTTAGCAGAAGATACTTTTATCTATCCAGCACACGCTTGGACACCATGGTTTGGTATTTTTGGGTCTGAAACTGGATTTGATTCTTTAGAAGAAGCATTTCAAGATGAAATTAAAAATATATACGCTATTGAAACTGGTCTTTCATCAGATCCTCCCATGAATCATCTAATTTCAAAATTGGATAAAATAACTCTACTCTCAAATTCTGATGCACATTCTCCATCAAATATTGGCAGAGAGGCAAATGTTTTTGAATGTGATTTAAAATATAATGAAATTATTGAAGCAATTAAAAAAAGAGATAAAAGCCGCTTTCTCTTCACAATAGAATTTTTTCCAGAAGAAGGAAAATATCACTATGATGGACATAGAAATTGTGGAGTATCTTTAAGTCCAGAAGAGTCTATAAAGTTAAATAACATTTGTCCTGTTTGTAAAAGACCTTTAACTCTTGGAGTTCTTCATAGGGTTTATGAATTAAAAGATAGAGATAATTTTAATGAAAAAGATTTTATACCATTTGTTAATTTAATCCCTCTTATGGAAATTATTTCTCAAGCATTACAAAAAAATAAAAGTAGTAAGTTAGTTGAAGATGAATATATGAAAATGATACAGAAATTTGGAAATGAGATGAATATTCTTTTCTTTCTTCCATTAAATGAAATGTTAGGAAGAGTTGATGAAAGAATTTTTAAACTTATTAAAAATATGAGAGAAGGAAAGGTAAAGAAAAAACCAGGATTTGATGGAGAATATGGAGTGATTGAGGTTATAGAAGATTTTGAAAAGGAAACACCTCCATCTCTTTTTTAATAAACAAAAATTAATTGAAGATATTTAATTAAATTGATAAAATTTTAAAGAGGAGGTTCGTATGAATAAAAATAAAATTATTTTATCAGTTCTAATCTTATTATTAGGTTTCACTTTTTTAGTTTCATGTAAAAAGGAGCCAAAAGTTTTAAATGTTGGAACATCAGCAGATTACCCCCCATTTGAGTATGTAGATGAAAAAACAGGAGAGTTTGTTGGTTTTGATTTAGATTTAATTAGGCTATTGGGTAAGAAATTGGGTTATGAGGTTAAAATTGTAAATATGGATTTTGATTCAATAATTCCTGCACTTGAAAAGAAAAAAATTGATGTAGCAATTGCATGTATAACAATTACTGAGGATAGATTAAAAGTTGCTCCTGCAATTCCATATTGGGATACAGGTCAATCAATAATTGTCAATGCAAAAAGTGATTTTAGACCAAAGTCTTTAGGAGATCTTTCAAATAAAAAGGTTGGTGTTCAAAAAGGAACAACAGGAGAACAAATTCTTGATGAAGGAATTGAAAAAAAGGAGGTTATTAATGTAGATGTAAGAAGATATACTTCTGTTATTCTTGGAATGCTTGATCTTCAAAATGGAGTTATAGATGCTATGATAATTGATACACCAGTTGCAAAATTATATGAACAAAAATATAACTATGTTGTAACTACTGAACTTGCTCCAGAAACTGCAGGAATATTTGTGCAAAAAGATAATGAAAAACTCTTTAATGATCTTAAAAAGGCTTTAGAAGAAGTCAAAAATAGCAAAGATTGGCAAGATTTAATACAAAAATATTTTTCAGGTGAATAGAAAGCAAAATGAAAATTTTTGACATTACAATTTTTTATAATGTCAAAGCTATATCATATATACTTTCAGGAATATTTAACACAGTTTTACTAACTTTATTGGGCATTGGATTGGGTTTTTTAGTAGGATCTATATTAACATTTGGGGAGGTATATCTTGCCTCCCCAATAAATTATATTTTTAGAATAGTAGGAGAAATAATAAGAGGAATTCCTCTTATGGTTCTTTTTTTAATTTTATATCTTGGTTTTAATCTTGATCCTCTCCCTTCTGCAATTTTGGGTCTTGGAATAAGAAGTGCAGCATATCAAAGTCAAATATTTAGATCTTCTCTTGAAGCAATTCCAACTGGACAAATTCTTGCAGCATTGAGTATTGGAATGAATAAAACTCAGGTTTTTTTAAATATACTTTTACCACAGGCAGTAAGAATTATGATTCCCTCATGGACAAATGAATTTATTACGCTTTTAAAGGACACATCTATTGCATTTGTTCTTGGAGTAACAGAAATTATGACAAAAGCAGAACTTATTTCACGATCAGTTGGAAGATATTTTGAAATTTATATTTTTATTGCAATTTTATATTTTATTATGGTAAGATTTTCAAATTATATTTTTTATTCAATTTATGAGAAAAATAGAATACCTGGCTTAGGAGAGAAAAGGTGAAAGAAGTTTTAAGAGTAGAAGATTTAAGAAAAAGTTATGGAAAACATGAAGTATTAAAAGGAGTCTCATTTTCTATAAATGAAAATGAAATAAAAGTTATTATAGGACCAAGTGGTGGAGGAAAAAGCACTCTTCTTTATTGTATTAACTTTTTAACAAAGCCAGATTCTGGAAAAATATTTCTTGACAATGAAGAGATAACAAAGAGCAAAATTAACCTATCGAAAATAAGAGAAAAAATTGGGTTTGTCTTCCAGCACTTTAATCTATTTATGCATTTAAGCGCAATTGATAATGTAATCATAGGTTTAACTAAAGTTAAGGGTATGAAAAGAGATGAAGCAGAAAGTATAGCAGAAAATGCTTTAAATCTTGTAGGTATTGATAAAAGATTATGGAAACTTTTTCCTGCACAACTTTCAGGTGGACAACAACAAAGAGTTGCTATTGCAAGAGCAATAGCCATGAACCCAAAAATAATTTTATTTGATGAACCAACAAGTGCTCTTGATGTTGAATTAATTGGTGAAGTTTTAAAAGCAATAAAAAATTTAGCAGAAAAGGGGATGACAATGCTTCTTGTTACTCATGAACTTGATTTTGCAAAAGATATAGCAGATGAAATAATGTTTCTTGATGAAGGAAAAATAATAGAAAGAGGAACTCCAGAAGAAATAATTTTTGATCCTAAAAGTGAAAGAATTAAGAAATTTCTTGGAATAATAAAAAAAGAAGAAAGGAGATAGATGGAAGCATATATTATAATTTTTGAAAGATTCGGAAATCTTATTTTAAATGGTTTCTACTTAACCCTTTACATAACTTTTGTTTCAATAATTTTTGGTCTAATTTTAGGTCTTATACTTGCAGTTTTAAAACTTTATGGTCCAAAATTTTTGAGGATTCTTTCAACTTTTTACATTGAAATTATAAGAGGAACACCAATGGTTGTTCAACTTTTTATTATCTATTTTGGATTGCCTTCAACTGGATTGATAAAATTTACACCACTTACTGCTGCAATTTTAGGAATGGGACTTAATAGTGCTGCTTATCAAGCAGAATATTTTAGAACAGCATTTTTAGCAATTCCAACAGGTCAAACTGATGCAGCATTAAGCATAGGTATGAATAGATTTAAAGTAATAAGGTATATTCTTTTGCCTCAAGTTATAAGAATTGTTATTCCAGCATGGACTAATGAACTCATAGCACTTACACAATATTCAAGTTTGGCAATGATTTTAACTGTCATGGAACTTACAAGTGTTGCAAAATTTATAGGAAGTAAAACTTTTTATTACATTCAATCATTTACAATTATTGCTTTTATTTATGTTGCTATTTCAATTATTTTAACAAGATTCATGTTATTTTTTGAAAAGAAGTTAGAAATTCCTGGCGTTTCAGCAGCAAAGGGTAGAACTTTTAGTTTTTAAAACTATTCACTAAAAATTTTGTATTCAATAACTTTGTCTAAAGAAAGTTCAGGTAGTTTTAAATAAAAAGAAAAGGTATCAAGTACAGCCTTTAGAGGAATTAAACCAATAAGTTCACTCTCTTTTATGTATGTTCCATAACGTTCTGCTTCCATTTTAACAATTTCATAAATTCTATAAAGTGGTGCTTTCTTAAAATTTAAAATATTCATTGAGACTTGTGCGCACTCTTTTTCTTCAATGTAAAAACCTTTTGCTTGAACATACATAAGACCGCCAGAAGATTCTCTTATAGATTTTGCAATTTTTTCAGCAATTTCTATATTATTTGTGCCAAGATTAATATTATATGCAATTAAAAATTCTCTGACTCCAATTACTGTTGCACCAGCAGTTATATGTGGTCTTGGCTCTCCAATATCTGGATACCAATTTGGATCTTTCATTTTCTCCTCTAAACCTTCAAACTCGCCTTTTCTTATATTTGGAAGTTTTTTTCTCTCTTCACGTGTTGCAGAATCTGCATAAAAGTAAATAGGAACTTTAAGTTCATTCCATATTCTTTCACCAAGTTTTTTTGCATATTCGTTTAACTCTTTTTTATCAATTCCAGAAATTGGGACAAGTGGTATTACATCTACCGCTCCAATTCTAGGGTGTTCTCCCTTATGAAATCTTAAATCAATAAGTTCAATAGCCTTTTTTGTAAAATAAAAAAGTGCATCAATTACATCTTCAACCTCTCCTACAATTGTGACAACAGTTCTATTATGTGATTCATCAGATGAAACTTCTAATAATTTTACATTTGGTCTATTTATAACCTCTTTTACAATTTCATCAATAACTTCTCTTCTCCTTCCTTCACTAATGTTTGGAACAGATTCAACAATTTTCGCCATAAACTACCTCCAATTAGAATTATTATATCATCTCTGATATACTTTATTTTGATGAAAAAATTAGGTCTCTTTAAAAGAAAATTAGGTTTAGTTTTAATGGGAGGAGGAGCAAGAGGTTTAGCACATATTGGAGTTTTAGAAGCATTAATTGAAAATGGAATAAATTTTGATTTAATCTGTGGAACTTCAATGGGAGGAATAATTGGTGGACTTTTTGCATATGGATATACTCCTAATGAAATAAAAAACATGGCTATAAATTTTGATTATTCAAAATTATTAAAAATACCAAAAATTTCACTTTTTAAAAATTTAAATAACATTTTTGAGATAATATTACTTTCGACTTACGAAAGACTTTTCGAAAAAAAGGATGAAGAAGACAAAGTTGAAGAAATTTTAAAAGATCTTACAAATGATGCTTTAATAGAAAATCTTAAAACTCGTTTTTTCTGCACAGCAGTTGATTTGCTTTCTGGAAAAGAAATTATTTTTGATAAAGGACCTCTTTATAAGGCACTTAGAGCAACTATGTCTTATCCATTTATTTTTAAGCCAGTAAGTTACAATAGAATGCTTCTTGTTGATGGAGGTGTTCTTGATAATGCTCCAGTTATTAAGGCAAAGGAGTTTGGTGCAAAAAAGGTTCTTGTTGTTGATATTCATAGAGGTTTAAAAAGAGAGAGTATAAAAAATTTAAATTCTGATTTTGCAATATTAAAAAGAATATACAATGTTATGTCTGAAAAACTTGTTGAAATAAATTTAAATAAAGCAGATTACATTTTAAAAATTGACATTGAAAAAAATATGTTTGATTTTACAAATGCTCAAGAAATTATCTCTTTAGGTAAAGAAAGAACCATAAATGAGATTAAAAAAATAAAAAGAGCCCTCTTTTAATCTAAGGTTTTATTTCTTCAAGAACTTTCAAAATTTCATCAATTTTTTTCAACTCTTTACCCGCTAACTCAAAATTACCTTCGCCAGAATATTTTTTATAATTCTCAAATGCCTCTTTAAGATTTTTCAATAGTTCTAATAAATTTGTCTCCTTCTCAACACCTTTTTCATATTTAAAAAGTTCAGATAATGCATCTAATACAGTATCACCCCATGTTAGTCTATCTAAAGTTGCGCATATTACCTTTTTAAGTTGGGGAATTTTCCCTTGGGTTGCTTGAAGATAAACTGGTTCTATATATAAAATAGAATTATCAATTAAAAGAAGAAGAGTGTTTCCTCTAATTACTTGAGAACCTTGTTGATTCCAAAGTGTTAATGTTTTTGAAATTTCTTCATCCTGGTCAACTCTTGCTTCTATTTGTTGAGGTCCATAAATTAATGTTTCTTTTGAAAATTGATAAACTATCACCTTTCCATAATTTTCACCATCACACCTTCCAACAAAAAGAGAAATTAAATTACTTTTTCCAACTGGTGTCATGGGTAGAATATTAACAAATTCAACATTTCCATCTATATTCATAAAAATGAAATAAGGGATTATCTCTTGAATATTTTGAATATATTTTTCTTTTGCTTTATCCCATCTATCTTCTCTATTATAAAAAACTTGAACATCTTTCATATGATAATCTCTTAAAATATATGATTGAATTTCAACAAGATCATCAGGATATCTTAAATGTTTTTTAAGATCATCTGGCATTTCACTCATTGGTTTAAAAAGGTCTTTATAAATTTTTCTATATACATTAATTATTGGGTCTAATTCATCTACTACATAAAAATTGACATCTCCAGTATAGGCATTTACTGTGAATTTTACAGAATTTCTTATATAATTTAACGGAATGTCTCCATATCTTAATCTTTCAGAATATGGAAAATTATTGGAAATTGTAAATCCATCTCCAATCCAATACAGTTCTCCATTATCATTTATAACAATATATGGGTCATAGCCATAAAGGAGAAACGGGGCTATTTTATCAACTCTTTCAATAACATTTCTAAAGTAAAGAATTTTTGAACCTTGAGTTAAATATTTTGAAAGAAGTATATTTATATCTTTAAAATACATTGCAAAAATTGTCTTTCTTAAAAAATTATCAATTTTTACTCCACCATAAGCCTTATATTTTGTATAAACATTTTCATTTCCTTTTGGATAATCAAACTCCTCAGTTGATGTATTAACAAATATATAATCATTTGTTAATTCTCCAAAATATATTTCAGGTCTTGTTATTTTAATTCCCTCGACTTCAACTTTTGGTGGTATATCTTTAATTAAAAGAATGGGCAAACCTTCAGGCGTACTCTCATCAACTGCACTCAAGCATACTCCATAACCATGTGTAAATTTTAAATGTAAATTAACCCAACTTCTTGAATCAGAGGGCAAAAGATCTTTATCAAGTTCTCTTGCTGAAACCATAACTTCTCTTAATGATCCATTTATGATATACCTATCAATATCAACATCATTAAACTTATAATATGGTCTTATTCCTTGAATTTCTTTATATGTATCTTTAAGCGCTCTTGGATCCCAAATCCTTGCACTATTAATAACTGTTTGGTTCTTTTCAATTATTTCTTTAGTTACATTTGTCACTTTGCTTATTTCTACAAAATTGAAATTCTCTATTCCATATGCCTTTCTTGTATATTTTATATTGTATTCAAGGAAGGTGCTCTCCTTCGAAAACTCATTTGGATTAACAACAAATCTTTGATAAATTGATGGTAATATAGAATATAAAAATAAAATTGTTATTAATAAAAAGGAAATCAAAACAACAAGAGTTTTTCTTTTTCTATAATATATTTTGCTGTAATAGAAGAACAAAAGAGATCCCAGTATTACTAAAACAACTATCAAAACATAATAAATTGGTATTCTTATATAGTAATCTGTATATCCAATTCCATATACTGCTCCTCTTTTTGAGAACATAAAATTAAATATTGCAAGATATGTTTTAAAGGCAATTCCAAAAATTATAAAAGAGAAAATTTTTAAGAGTTTTCTTTTTATATCATCTTCTTTTAATTTAATTGATAGAACATATTTTAATTTTGAAAGTATTAAAAAGAAAATAAAGGAGAATAAAAGAACAAAAAATAAAATAGCAATAGTAATATTTGAAAGATCATTTAAAAAGGGAAGAGTAAAAAGATAAAATGATAAATCTTTATTTAAAATTTCGGTTTTAATTTGAGTTGGAATTTTATTTAAAAATAATAAAAGATTGTTGTAATTAAAATTAAGAATTGCTGTAAAAGTGACGCAAGAAATAAGAATTAAAATAAAGTGAATTATTTTAAATATAACTTTTTCTCTTTTTCTTTCTGGTGGTTCAAAAGGAGTAAGAATATATTCAAATCTTGTAATAAAGTAAAGAATTATAAATGTAGTCAAAAATATTACGCTATTTGCCACTAAATTGGTAAAGAATCTGATTAAAAAGACACTTTTATAATTTAAACTATCGAAGAAAAAATAATCTACAAAAATACCTGATAAAAGGTTTAAGAGAACAAGAACAATAAAAGGAATAAAGATTATAATAACAATTTGTGGTTTAATTTTTGATTTAGATTTGGATAAAACATAAAGAATAAAAGCAAGAAATAATAAAATAACTATTAATTGTCCCATCTAATATACCCCCAAATCTCTTAATTTCTCTTCATTAAATCCTAAATAATGGCCTATTTCATGTAACAAAACCTTTTTTATTTTCTCTCTAATTGAAATATTTTCTTGATTTGCAGCATTTTCAATCTCTTCTTTAAAAAGAACAATCTTATCTGGTAATACAAAATTATAATATGGACCTCTTTCTTTATATGGAACTCCTCTATAAAAACCTAAAAGATATCCTTTATCTTTTTCTTCAACTGTTATTTCTATATTCTCAAGTAATAATTTTATATCCTGAGGCAAATTATTAAATATCTCCTCTACTAAATTAAAAAACTCATTAAGTTCCATATATTTATTATATATCAAATAAACTTTTCTCTTTCTTTTCTTCCCTTAAATAGTTTATAAAAAATGTAAGAAACTAAAATTAATAGAATAAAAGAGATAATGGCGATGTAAATTTCATTTAAATATTGTTTTACAATATGTCTATATTCACCAAAAAAGTATCCAATAAAGGTCATAAATGAAACAACAAAGATATCTCCTAATAAAGAAAAAATGATAAAATTAATAATATTCATTTTTAATATTCCAGGTAGAATTGTTATATATTGTCTTATTGTTGGTATAAATTTTGTAAAAAAAACTGCATAGATTCCATAATGCCTAAACCATTCTTCCCCTCTTTCAACTGCTTCTTTTTTTATTCTAAAAATTTTTCCATAATTTTCTATAAAAGGTCTTCCAATTTTATAACCAATAAAATAATTTATAAGAGAACCACACAAACTTCCAAGTGAACCAGATAAAATAACGAGAAAAAGATTAAGATCACCTTTAGAAGCAAGGTATCCTGCTGGTATTATAAAAATTTCTGAAGAAATAGGTATAAATGAGCCATTTAAAACCATTGCAAAAAATAGTCCTAAATAACCTAATTTATCTATTAATTTTAAAATAAATTGAAAAACTTCACTCATCCATTTAATTATATATTGTGATAAAATTTTTATAAAATTTCTTTTTGGAGGAAAAGGAATGAAAGCAATAAGAAATATAAACATTTTTACGGGTGGAGAATCGCCAAAATTTATTAAGAATGGGTCGATTATTTTTAATGATAAGATTGTAAAAATATTGGAAAAAGACGATGATTTAAAAAAGTTTGATGTTGAAATAATAGATGGTAAAGGAAAATTATTGATTCCTGGTATGATAATTTCTCATGATCATCTTTATTCTTCTCTTGCAAGAGGAATTGGACTTAAAGATAGTTCACCTAGAAATTTTTATGAAATACTTGATAAATTATGGTGGAAACTTGATTTAGCCCTAGACAGAGAATCGGTTTATTATTCTGCATTAATTGGTCTTATTGATGCAATTAAGAATGGGGTTACATCAATAATAGATCATCACGCAAGTTTTGGATATATTAAAAATAGTTTAGACGAAATTGAAAATGCCCAAAACCAAATTAAAATAAGAGTTTCAACTTGCTTTGAAGTATCAGATAGATGGGGTGAGGAAAAAGCAAAAGAAAGTATCGAAGAAAATTTAAGATTTATTGAAAAACATAAAAAAAGAGCCAATAAATTTATTGTTCCAACCTTTGGGCTTCACGCTCTCTTTACACTAAGTGAGGAAACACTTAAAATGTGTAGTGAAATTGTTAAAGAATATCAAATACCAATTCATGTTCATCTTTCTGAAGATAGATTTGATAGAGATTATAATATAAAATTTTTTGGTCTCTCACCAGTTGAAAGATTATACAAAGAGAATATGTTAAATGATAAAACCCTTCTTATTCATTGTGTACATATTGATGAAAAGGATAGAAATTTAATTAAAGAGAGAAATTCAATTGTTATTCATAATCCTGAATCAAATATGAATAATGCTGTTGGTTTACCAGATATTTTTTCTTTACTAAAAAGGGGAGTTCTTGTTGGTCTTGGAACAGATGGATTCACGCATGATATGTTTAGAGAAACTCAAGTTTTATATATTGCTCATAAACATGATAAAAAAGATTCAAACATAGGATTTTTTGAATCTTATAAACTACTTTTCGAAAATAATCCAAAAATTGTATCTTCTATTTTTGATGAAAAAGTTGGTGAAATAAAAGAGGGTTTTGTAAGTGATTTTGTTATTTTAGATTACACCCCTCCAACACCATTAAATGAAAATAACTTTTTTGGCCATTTTATTTTTGGAATGTCAAGTAAGTTTGTAACTCATGTTTTTGTAAATGGAGAGTTAATAGTTAAAGACAGGGAGATTTTAGGTATTGATGAAGAAAAAATTTTTGAAGAGAGTAGAAAGATAACTCAAAGACTTTGGGAAAGGTTTGAATCTATCTAAATGGTCATTTTAAAAATTGCTTTATCGTTCGCAATAATTGTTTTTCTTATACAAAAGAAGGTTAAACCAGGACTTTCACTTATATTAGGTGCAACTTTACTTGGTATATTATACCCTTTTAAACCAACTTTATTAATAAAAAGTTTTTATAGTGCAATAATATTAAAAGATACAATTGAATTAATAATAACTTTAATTTTAATTTATCTTCTCTCATATTTACTTCAAGGAAAAGAAATATTGTCAAAAATGATTAAAAATCTTAACTCACTATTTCCAAAAAGAAAAGTAACTATTTTTCTCTCATCTATGCTGATAGGTCTTTTGCCAATGCCAGGTGGTGCTCTTTTTTCTGCTCCTCTTGTAGATAGTTTAACAAAAGATATAAATACAACTAATGAAAGAAAAGCATATATGAACTATTGGTTTAGACATGTCCTTGAAGGTGCTTTTCCAACATATCCAGGTATAATTCTTGCTGCAAAATTTTTAAATGTATCAATTAGAAGCGCTCTTCTTGCTCATATTTTTATTCCATTTGTACTTGTTTTTGTTGGTATATTTATAGGATTTAAAGGAATTTCAATACCACAAAACAAAAGTGAAGACGGAAATTTTAAAGATTTTTTGAAATATTTTTCTCCAATTTTATTAATATTAATTCTTATTTTTGTTTTTAATCTTGAAGTAGTTTATGCTATTTTGGTTTCTCTTACTCTTTCAATTTTATTTTTAAAACCAAGTAAAATCCAGTTTTTAGATTATATAAAAAAATCAATTAATTTAGATAACATACTTTTACCAATAGGAGTATATTTTTTTAGAAATCTTTTATCATTAGGAATTGCAAAAGATGTTTCAAATTCATTAATGCTTCTTGCAATTCCATCAATTCTTTTAATATTTTTTATGCCATTCTTAAGTGCATTTCTTACAGGACTAACATCAATGGGAGTCGCAATTTCATATCCAATAATTCTAAATCTCTTTTACCCAAAAGGGGCTCTTTCTTTTGCATTAATGGGTCTTGCTTATAGTGGTGCAGTTTGTGGAATTCTTTTTTCTCCACTTCATCTCTGCTTAATAGTTACAATAAATTATTTCAAGTGTGAATTATCAAAAATATATAAAAATTTGACTCTTTCAGTATCTTTATCTTCTTTTATTTTAATATTAATTTATTTTCTTCTTTTTAAATTAAATATTTAGGGAATACTAAAACCTGAATCTTCAATTTCAATTTCAACTTCTTTTAAATCTCCAAACAAAAAGGGAATTGAAACTTTTATCCTATCCCCACTTTTTAAAATTTTTATAATAGAATTTTCCTTTTCAATAAAAATGGGCAAAATCCTTGGTCCTATTTTTATATCTTTTAACTTCTGAGGATTGATTAAAATATGAGGGATTGTTGCTTCAAGAATATATTTGTAAGCCCAATGATTTTTATTCAAATCCACAAATTTATTAATATCCCCAAAATTACCACCTCTTCCAACTGCTTTAAGAATCATTGTTATAAATTCTGCCCTTGTAACTTTCTTTTCACCTCTAAAAGTTTTATCTTGATAACCAGAAATTATTCCACTTTTATAAACTGCACCAATAATTCCCTTTGCCCAGTAAGAAGAAGGTATGTCAATGAAATAATTACCATAATCTTCGTTTAAAGAAAGAATTTTAAAAATAATTGCAGCTGCTTCAGATCTTTTAAGTGGCTCCTCAGGTTTAAATGTTCCATCCTTATATCCACTCATTAAACCATTTGATATAACATTTAAAATATAATCTTTACCCCAGTACCCATCTTTTACATCTTTTGGTAAATTTAATGAATCATATCTACTTAGTAGAAATGTATTTGATAAAATTACAGCAACTTCTACTCTTTTTATAGGATTATCTGGTTTAAAAGTGCCATCTGGATATCCTGAAATAATTGGATTATGGAAAATTTTTAGGCATTTTATTAAAATATCCTTCTTTATAACCATCTCATCAAGGTAAAATTCAAAAGTGGTTGTTGTATCACAAGTAGATATAGATTTAAATTCTAAATTTATTTTTAATTCCTCATTTATTCCAATTTTATCTATTTTTATCTCAACAATATTCTCTTTTGTATAATATTCTCCTAAAATTTTAAAATCTTTTGGAACTTTTATTTTAAGAATCTTTTCTTTTGCTTCTTTTGTTCCACTATTATTAATAATTATGTTAAAAATTATATTTGAATATAAATAAACCTCATCTTTACTTTCAACTCTCATTGAAAGTTTTGGCTCACCTTCTCCTTTAATAAAAATATCGATCTCCTTCTTAACATTTGTTGTCTCACTTATATATTGAAGGCTCATCTTTTCTTTTTTATCAAAAATAGTTTCTTTTACTTTAAATTCAATATTTATGTTAAAACTCTCATTTTCTTTTATTGAATCAAAATTTAGATAAAAAATACTTTCTTCTCTTTTAAATTGACCTAGATTTGAAGAAAGATATTCTAAAGAATTTGGAATTGATATTTTAACAGAAACATTTTTATCAGGATAATTACCAATATTTTTAATTAAAAAGTTCAAATTAAATGTTGAATTTGAATTTATATTAAGAGTTTGTGGTAAATCTATAACAATTTGAGGCTTTCCAGTAATAACCAATTCAGTAGGCTCATCTAAAATAAAACTCGAGGGAATTTCATCATCTATTCCATCTTTATCACTTTTTTCAATTATTCTTAATTTTCCATAAATATTATACTCAATCTCTCCTTGAAGGGAATATTTTGAATTTACTAAAATGTTTTCTCCTATTAAAAAAGAAAATTTAATAAACTCACTTGAATTTTTACCCACCTTTATATTTTCAACTAATATTAAATTGTCTTCGATTTTATAAATGGATCCTTTTGGATTTGATAGAACTTTTATATCTTTAAACTCCTTAGGAATTTTTATTTTATATATTACATTATCAATATCTTCATCTCCTTTATTTTTAATCTCTGCCAAAAACTCCACATTTTCTCCTTTTTCTCCTTGTGTTGTTCTTTTTAAAATAAGATCTAGAAAAGGAGCCCTTTTTTCAACAAGAACTTTTTGAAATTCAGAGGTGTTTAATTTAGTATCAGTAAATGTTGTAAGAATATACTTTCCAAGGAGATTTTCATCTGTTAAAACAAAAAAGATCTCTTCATTTTTTTCAATTTTTTTATCTCCTAAAAAGTTGTAAGAATTTTTACCTAAAATATCTGAAGAAAAAATTTCAATTTTTCCATTTTTATCACTTTTAATCCAAAGAAGAAGACTTTTCCCAAAAATTTTACAAAAAGAAATTTCTATAGGAGTTATATCTTCGTTTCCTCCATTTAAAATTATATTTTCGTCATTATCTATAAAAATATTTTTTGAAAAACTATTGTATTTATTACTTTTATCTTCAAAGAATATTCCTTTCTTATTTTTTTCAAATCTATTTTCATTTATTGAATTTTTTTCACAAGAATTAAAACATCTTATTCCATATTCATTTTCTTTAAAAATATTTTTAAATATAAAATTATTTGAGGAAAAGAATTCAACATTTATACCATAACTATTTTTAATGAATTCATTTGTGTAAATTCTTGATGCTGTTCCATAATAAAGATGTATTCCATTTAAATTATTTGAAAAAGAATTTTCAAAAATATCATTATTCTCTTGAAAACTATCTCTTAAAAAAATCCCGTCTTCATTTCCAATAAAAAAACTTTTAGAAATTTTATTTTTAGTTGAACTATAAAAAACTCTTATTCCTGTTTGATTGTTTAATATATTTGAATTTTTAATCTCATTAGAGGATGAAAAATAAAATCTTATGCCAAAAGAACAATTTTCAATTTTAACACCATCAATTAGATTATAATTTGAATAGTAAAGGTAAATACCATAATTTAAATTTTTAAATGTTGAGTTAAAAATTTTTATATTACTTGACTTAAAAAGATGAACTCCTGTGTCTCCTTTTTCAATTGAAATATTTTTAATAACACCTCTTGTTGTTTCAACTCTAATGTAATCTTTATTTTTAAAATTTTTTAAATATAATCCAGAGATTTCAAATTCGCTCTTAAAAATAAAAAGAGAATCTGAAGTTAAAAAGGATGCATCAATTATAATAAGTGGTTTATCTTTTTCTAACTCTGGGGCTCTTTCATTTTGTGATAATCCGTCAATTATAATTTTCCTCTCTATTATTGGTAAATTGCTTCTTAACTCAATTGTCCAACCCTTCCCATTAAAATTTTTATCCTCCTTAGGAATATCAAATTTTATGGTTCCACCAAATTTATTTGCTTCTTCAATTGCCCATAAGAAAGAACCATCTCCTGATGGATTTGTATTTTTTACAACAAAAATATTTTCTCCTTTAACTAATTTTATTTGTAAAACCAAAAAAATTAAAATTAAAATAACAAAAATTTTCTTCATGCCTTAATCTCTCCTTTCTTTTTTACATAATTTATATTTTACACTAACCCTAAAAATAAAAAAGCCCCGGATTCTCTCCGGGGCTAATCTTTTAGAAACCTCTTAAATCCTTATCTATTAAGAAAGTTTCCTAACATTCTTTGCCTGTGGTCCCTTTTTTCCTTCTTGTACTTCAAATTCAACTGCATCGCCCTCTTTTAATGTTTTGAAACCTGAACCCTCAATAGCGGTGTAATGTACAAAGACATCTTCACCACCATCATCTCTTGTAATAAACCCATAACCCTTTGAAGAGTCAAACCACTTTACTTTACCTTTAATCATGCTAATGCTTCCTCCTAAAAATCGTTTAGTACCTTTAAGGCACGATTTGAGTTTAACAGAAATTAATGTTTTGTCAAGTATGTAAATTTTCTCGCTCTTTTAGTTTCGAGTGTAAAATAGAATGCATCTTTATCAATTTCTTTTATTAATCTTTCAAATTTTTTGATGTCTTTTCTTTTTAAAGTAACATAAAGTATATCTTTCTCACCCTTTAAACCTTCTCCTTTAACATTTGTTACAATATAACCTTCGTCTCTTAAAAGTTTTATTATTTCTCCATCACATTTTGTTGGAATAACAATAAATGTCTCATAACCAATTCCGAGGTGTTCATCAATAAGCATTCCAATGTAATTACCAACTGCAAACCCAAGAGAATAAACAGAAAGATTTAAAAAGTTATCAAGATGTTCAAGAACAAGGTTTAAACCAATAACATAAAGAATAGTTTCAAGAAATGATGTAATAAATGTTAGAAACTTTTCTCCTTTAATCATTAAAATTGTTCTAAAACTTGAAATTGTTATTCCAACAACTCTAATTAAAAAAATTATAATAGCAATCTTTATTACTTCAAAATTCATATAGATACTCCTAATATTAAATAATATAGATATATTTATACCATAATAAATGATATAATGTTAATGATTATGAAAAAAATTATCATTTTAATCATTATTTTTATAATTTTTTATGTTTTTCTTTTCTTTTTATCAAAGAATTTTGATAAAAATTATTTACTTGGTTGTGGATGGAAAGTGTATTTAAAAGAAAGTGAGAACACAATAAAAATTATAAAAGTTGGTGTATTAAAAGAAGGGGACGAGATTTTTGTTAAAAATGTAAAAATTTATCCTGAAACAAATGGAATCCTTTCTTTTGATTTAATAAAAGATTTAACTAAAATAAATCTTGAGACACCTTTTATAGATTTAATAAAAATTGTTTCAAAAAAAAGCGGCTTAATTTTAATAAAAGTTCAATTTGAAGAAAAGAAGTATGATTTTATAAATTATCTTTTTGGACTTCCTATAAGAATAGATGAAATAAAAATAAAAGTTCCTTTAAATATTTTAGAAATTTCGATTGAGTAAGGAGGTGTTATAGTTTATGGAAATTAAAACAGTAAAAATTAATAATCCAGAAAATTTAAATGTAATAATTGGTCAATCGCACTTTATTAAAACAGTAGAAGATCTCTATGAAGCATTAATTACGAGTTCTACATCAATTAAATTTGGAATTGCTTTTAATGAATCATCCGGCCCAAGACTTATTAGATTTGCTGGAAATGATGAATCATTAATTGAACTTGCAAAAGAGAATGCAATGAATATTGGTGCAGGCCATATATTTGTTATATTTCTTAAAGATGCTTATCCAATAAATGTCTTAAATAGAATAAAAATGGTTCAAGAAGTTGTAAGAATTTTTGTTGCAAGTGCGAATCCAATCGAAGTGATTATTGCTGAAACAGAGCAAGGAAGAGGAGTTTTGGGCGTAATTGATGGTGAAACGCCTTTAGGATTTGAAGGCGAAGAAGATAAAATAAAAAGAAAGGAATTTTTGAGAAAAATAGGATATAAATTATGAAAATTGAGAGTTATGAATTTGGAAGAATTATAATAGACGGAAAAGAGTACACAAGAGATCTTATTATATTAGGAGATAAAATAATTTCAAATTGGTGGAGAGAGGAGGGTCATTTTCTTCAAATAGTTGATGCCTTATATGTTTTCGAATTTAAACCTGAGGTTTTAATAATTGGTACTGGTGCTAATGGATTAATGAAAGTCAGTGATGATTTAATTAAAAAACTTCAAGAAGAAAAAATTGATTACTATATTTTAAAAACAAAAGATGCAGTAAAAAAGTTTAATGAAATTGAAAACAAAAAGAAAGCTGCTCTCTTTCATTTAACCTGTTAATTTGAAAAAGTTATTAAAAAATGGATAATTAAATTAGAAGATAAAATAAAAAGGAGGTGAGGAAAATGTATTATATTATTTATAAGGACAAATTAAGAGAAGGAAAAACAATTGATGATTTTAAAGCATGGCTTAATGAATTTATGCCTATTCAAAGAGAATGGGGAGCAAAAGATTATGATATCTATAAACCACTTTATGGTGAAGCAAACATTTTTTATGTAAGATATACAGTTGAATCTCTTGATAGATGGAAAAAGGGGTTAGAATCTGAAATGGGTAAAGCACTTATTGAAGCAATAAGTAAAATAATTGATATTGCTCATGTTGAAGTTGAGGTGATGGAGAAAATAGAGATATAATATAAAAATATATGGCAAAATATATTTTTCTCACAGGAGGAGTAATGTCCTCCTTGGGTAAAGGAATAATTGCTTCATCTCTTGGACTTATTACAAAGAGTATGGGTTATAAAGTCTCTATGTTAAAGTTTGATCCCTATTTGAATGTTGATGCAGGATCAATGAATCCCTACCAACATGGCGAAGTTTTTGTTACAAAAGATGGAGGAGAGGTGGATCTTGATATTGGTCATTATGAGCGATTTTTAAATCAAAATTTTTCAAGATATAACAATATAACAAGTGGATATCTCTATAAAACAATTATTGAAAAAGAGAGGAGAGGAGATTTTTTAGGTCAAACAATACAAGTTATACCCCATTTAACGCAAGAGATAATTAATTTTATAAAAGATGTTCAAAGAAAAGACGATGCCGAAATTATCATTATTGAAATTGGTGGTACAGTTGGTGATATTGAATCTCTTCCATTTATTGAAGCATCATCAGAATTAAAAATGGAAGAAAAAGATGTATTTTTTATCCATGTAACTTATGTTCCATATCTTGAAACAACAGAAGAACTCAAAACAAAACCAACACAACACTCTGTTAAAGAGTTAAGAAGTTTAGGAGTTTACCCTGATATTTTGTTTTTAAGAAGTAAAAAAGATATTGGAAAAAGTGAGAGAGAAAAGTTATCCCGCTATCTTGGATTATCAATTGAAAAAATAATACCAGTTAAAGATCTTGAATCGCACTATTTTGTGCCTGAAGTTCTTTTAAATTCAAACATTAAAAATATTTTAGAAAGCCTTTTTAATGAAAAAAGGTGTTTAGAAATTTCAGATTGGTTAAATTTTACATCTAAAATTAATAAAGGTAATAAAACTAAAAAAGTTGGAATTTTAGGAAAATATGTTGAATTAAAGGATGCATACCTTTCTTTAAAAGAAGCACTTATTCATTCTAGTGTTGAACTCGGAATAAATGTTGAAATTAGTTGGATATCTTCAGAAGATAAAGAAAATTTATATAAAAATCTTAAAAATGTTGATGGAATTATAATACCAGGAGGTTTTGGAAAAAGAGGAATTGAAGGAATGATTGAAGGGGCTTTCTTTGCGAGAGAGAACAAAAAACCACTTCTTGGAATTTGCCTTGGTCTTCAAATAATTTTAATTGAGTTTTTTAGAAATGTGGTTGGTTATAAAGAAGCAAATTCAACTGAATTTGATAAAGACACTCCCTATCCAGTAATAGATCTTCTCTCTTCACAAAGAGAAGTGAAAACTCTTGGAGGAACAATGAGATTAGGAGAAAGTGAAATAGTAATTAAAGAGAATACAAAGGCATATTCAATTTATAAACAAGGATTTATAAAAGAGAGACATAGACATAGATACACCTTTAATCTTGATTTTATAAATGAATTGACACATGGAGGATTTATAATTTCTGGAAGAAGTAAAGATGGAGAAGTTGAGATTGTTGAACTTAAAGATCATCCATTTTATATTGGTGTACAATATCATCCAGAATTTTCATCAAAACCACTTTCACCAAACAATTTATTTACTGAATTTTTGAAGAGTCTTTAAAAAGTTTTCAAAATGTTCTGGAAGGGGTGATTCAAATTCTAATCTTTCACCAGTCCTAGGATGGTTTAAAATTAATTTTTTTGCATGAAGAAGTTGTCCAGATAATTCTTTAACTGGAACACCATAAATCTTATCTCCAACAATAGGATATCCTACATAACTTAAATGAACTCTAATTTGATGTGTTCTTCCAGTTTTTAAAGAAACCTCAAGTAATGTATAACCTTTATATCTTTCTAAAACCTTAAAACTTGTTTCTGCTTCCTTTCCAAGAGAAGATGGTTTAACAAATTTTTTTGATTTAAAATTTTTTATTAGAGGTATTGAAATTTTCCCTTCATCATCTACAACTTCACCTTTAACTAAAGCATAATATATTCTTTTAATTTTTCTCTCTTTTAGATCTTTAGATAAAACTTGATGGGCAAAATCATTTTTTGCAACAACAAGAAGACCTGAGGTATCTTTATCTAATCTATGAACAATACCAGGCCTTAAAACTCCTCCAATTTGTGAAAGATGTTTAAGATGATAAAGAAGTGCATTTACAAGAGTTCCATTTTTTCTCTTACCTGTTGGATGAGTTAGCATTCCTTGAGGTTTATTTACAATTGCGATATCATAATCTTCATATAAAATTTCAATATTGAGTTCTTCTGGTTTTAGTTGAAGTTCTTTTGGCTCTGGAATTATAACTTCAATGAAATCTTTCTCTTTTACCTTATAAGATGGTTTTTTTACTTCTCCATTAACAAGTACATTCCCTTCTTTTATTAAATTTTTAATATATTCTCTACTATACTCTATTAAATTTTTCTTAATAAATGTATCTAATCTTTCACCCTTTTCATTTGAAATAAATTTTATAACTCTTTTTTCCATAAATAAACTACAATTAAAACAACTCCAACAGTTATATATGTATCTGAAAGATTAAACACAGGAAAGTTTTTTACGCTAATAAAATCAACTACAAATCCATAAAGAATTCTGTCGATTAAATTTCCAACTATTCCTGAAAAAATTAAAGAAATAAGAAAAATTAAAAAACAAGAATTAAATTTATATTTAAATAAAAATATAAAAATTAAAAAAAGAGCTAAAATAGAAAAAACTATAAAAAAAATTTTACCATCAGGAAAAATTCCAAAAATTCCACCCCTATTGTCAACTCTCTCAAATTTTAAAAAATCACCTAAAATTTTTATACTTTCCCCATATTTAATATTTTTAATAACAAAAATTTTTGATAATCTATCTAAAAATACAAAAATACAAGAAAAAATTATAAAAATTATAAACTTCATAAAATATATATTATCAAATTTTAATTTAAAATTTCTTTTATTTTTTCAAAAAGTGTCTTTTCATCAATTGGAATTTCTACTAATTTGTCCCTCCCCCTTTCTCCATAAACAATTTTTACACCCTTAATTTTAAATGTTTCTTCAAGAAATTTTATAAGTTCTGAATTTGCTTTATTGTCAATTGGTGGTTTAGATATTTTTATAAATAAAGTGCTCTCTTTGTATGAGGTAATTTTGTTAATTTTAGAATTTGGAGATACCTTTACTTTAATTTTCATTATAAATTAAAGGGGCTCTTTTCAGAGCCCCTTTACTCTATTTCACAGCATGACACGACACAAAGTGTCCTGGTTTAATTTCTCTTTGTTCAGGCACAACTTCTTTACAAACTGGCATTGCTACTGGACATCTTGTATGAAATACACATCCTTTTGGAGGATTAATTGGAGAAGGAATATCTCCTTGAAGAACAGCTCTTTCTTTTTTAATTTCTGGATCTGGAATTGGAACTGCTGAAAGGAGTGCTTGAGTGTAAGGATGAAGTGGATTATCAAAAAGTTCATCATTTGGTGCAATCTCCATAATTTTTCCAAGATACATAACAACAATTCTATCACACATGTGCCTTATAACAGCCATATCATGCGCAACAAAAAGATACGTTAATTTCAACTTTTCTTGTAATTCATTTAAAAGATTTATGACTTGAGATTGAATTGAAACGTCAAGAGCACTCACAGGCTCATCACAAACAACGAATTTTGGATTTAAAATTATTGCTCTTGCAATACCAATTCTTTGTCTCTGACCACCAGAAAATTCATGAGGATATCTATTTATATATTCTGGCCTTAAGCCAACCATTTGCATTACTTCAACAACTCTATCAATCATTTCTTTTTTATTTTTTACTAATCCATGCACTACAAGAGGTTCACCAATTATTTCTGAAATTGGCATTCTTGGATTAAGAGAACCATATGGGTCTTGAAAAATAATCTGCATATTTCTTCTCATTCTTCTTAACTCTTCGCCCTTAAGTTTATTTATTACTTGCCCTTGAAATCTTATTTCTCCAGACGTAGGTGGATAAAGCATTAGAATTGTTTTTCCAACTGTTGTTTTTCCAGAGCCTGACTCTCCAACAAGTCCAAGGGTTTCTCCTTCATATATATCAAAAGATATATCATCAACTGCTTTTACATATGCAATAACTCCACCAAGTATTCCACCATGAATGGGGAAATACTTTTTTAAGTTTTTTACACTAACTAAAGGTTCAGCCATCTTATACCCCCATGTTTGGTTTTAAATAGTTCCAGCATTTAACAAAGTGATTTGGAGCAATTTCTTCAAGATGAGGTTCCTCTTCTCTACAAATTTTTGTTGCATATGGACATCTTGGGTGGAAATAACATCCTTTTGGTAAATGATATGGATTTGGAACAACGCCTTCAATAATAGGTAATCTTTCGCCTTTTTTTCTTCTTTTAGTTACAAGTGGAATTGAATTTAAAAGACCATATGTATAAGGATGTTGAGGAGATTTAAAAATAGTTTTAACATCAGAATATTCAACAATTTTTCCAGAGTACATAACTGCTACATTATCTGCCATTTCAGCAATTATTGCAAGGTTATGTGTAATCATAAGAATTGCCATTCCAATTTTTCTTTTAAGATCTTTCATAAGTTCAAGAATTTGAGCCTGGATTGTAACATCAAGAGCTGTAGTTGCTTCATCTGAAATAAGTAGATCAGGATTGCAAGATAGTGCCATAGCAATCATTACTCTTTGCCTCATACCACCTGAGAGTTGATGAGGATATTCATTGTATCTTTTATCTGGATCTGGTATTCCAACTAAATTTAACATCTCAATTGCTTTCTTTTTTGCCTCTTCTTCTGTTACATCTTGGTGAATTAGAATTGCTTCACTTATCTGATAACCAACAGTAAATACAGGATTTAAAGATGTCATGGGTTCTTGGAAAATCATTGAGATTTGGCTTCCTCTAATTCTTCTCATCTCTTCTTCTGATTTTTTAAGTAGATCCTCACCTTTGAAAATTATCTCTCCACTAACAATTTTCCCTGGGGGCCAAGGGACAAGACGCATAATTGAAAGGGAAGTTACAGATTTTCCACAACCTGATTCACCAACTAAACCAAGAGTCTCTCCAACATTTATTTTAATATCAACTCCATCAACTGCCCTAACAATTCCCTCATCAGTATAAAAGTAAGTTTTCAAATTTTTTGTTTCAAGTAAAACTTCATTCTTCATTAAACTCTCCTCAATTAAATCTTTAATCTTGGGTCAAGAGCATCTCTCAACCCATCACCAAGAAAATTAAAAGATAGAACTGTTATAAAAAGAGCTAGTCCAGGAAACCATATAAGCCAAGGAGCATTAAACATTGCGCTCTGGGCATTTTGAAGCATATTTCCCCATGAAGGTGTGGGTGGCATTATTCCAAAACCAAGATAACTTAGGGAAGCTTCATAAATTATATTTCCACCAATTGCAAGTGTTGCTGAAACAATTATTGGCGCCATGGAATTTGGAAGGAGGTGCCTCCAAATTATTCTTGAATTTGATGCGCCAATTGCTCTTGCCGCTTCAGTAAACTCTTGTTCTTTTAAGGAAAGGTACACCCCTCTTACAAGTCTTGCATCCGTCATCCATCCAAAAATTGCAATAACAAGAACAATTTTCCAAACTCCGCCACCAGGAATTACTGCTGCTAAAACAACAAGGAGAGGCAAAACAGGAATAGAAAACATTATATCTGTAAATCTCATGAGAATTGTATCAAGTATTCCACCATAATATCCAGCAAGAGCACCAATTATAACACCAATAACAATTGCAGAAAACATTGCTGCAAAACCTACAAAAAGGGATATTCTTCCACCAATTAATAATCTTGATAAAACATCTCTTCCCAATTCATCTGTTCCAAGTGGATGATATTTAGAGGGTGGTTTATATTCCCCACGATAAGGATTATCTGGATCATACCCTTCCATATAGTTATAATGATATTTAACAAAAAATGGACCAATAAGACATGTCAAAATTATTATTATAAGAATGACAAGAGAAATCATTGCTAATTTATGTTTTTTTAATCTTCTAAATACAATTTGCCAATAAGATTCTGCTTTATATGTAGTTAATTCAGTTTCATATGATATAGCCATAGTTTCACCTCACAAATTTATGTATATTTTATTCTTGGGTCAACTACTGCATATAAAATGTCTGCTACAAGGTTACCAATAATTAATAGATAAGATTGTAAAAGAAGAGATATCATTGCAAGGGGATAATCATTATTTAACATTGCATTAAGAGTCAGTCTTCCCATACCAGGAATTCCAAAAACAGTTTCAGTTATCATAGCGCCTGAAATTATTCCTGGCAATGCAACACCAAGAAGAGTAATAATTGGAATTAAAGCATTTCTTAAAGCATGCTTATAGATAACTAATCTTTCTGGTAAACCTTTTGCTCTTGCAGTTCTAACATAATCTTGTCTTATAACTTCAAGCATTGAACTTCTTGCATATCTCATCCATGAACCCATACTATATAGAGAAAGCATAACTACTGGTAAAATAAAATATTTTAATTGGTCAAAAAATCTTACCCAAAAAGGAGCGGTCTCCATTCCTGGAGTCATAACTCCTCCAATTGGAAGCCAACCAAGTTTTACTCCAAAAATCATAAGAAGAATAAAAGAAAACCAAAAAGTAGGCATTGACATTCCAAAAAAGGCAAATCCTGTAAAAAGATAATCAAAGAAACTGTATTGATGAAGTGCTGAATATATTCCAATTGGGACAGCAATAACAAAAGAAAGAATAAAGGAGGCTACAGAAAATTTTAATGTCCAAGATAGAGCGTTTTTAATAAGTTCTGCAACAGGTCTTCCACCTGTAAAAATTGAAACGCCCCAATTTCCAGTAATCATTGACCAAAACCATTTAAAAAATCTTAAATGAATTGGAAGATCAAATCCCCATGCATGTCTCATACGAGCAATATCTTCGGGTCTTATTCTTGGATTAAGTGCATATTGAGCAAATGGATCTCCAACCAAATTTAAAACAACAAAAGTAACTAAGGCAACCCCGATTGCAAGGGGTATCATTTGTAAAATTCTTCTAATTAGATAATTCCTCAAGGTTTAAATCCTCCTCTTTGTAAAATTCCCCCCAGAGAGAGTCTGGGGGGAATTAAATAAAAATTAAATTAATTAATTTTTAATCTTATCTACTTCTTTTCCCAATACCAAAGTTCTGAATTATATGTATAACCGATTGATGAAGAAACAGAATAGTCAAATCCAGCCATTGCAAGGTTTGCTTTTGGAGTATAAATATCTGTCCACCAGTTTAGAGGTATATATGGTAATAATTCTGTAAGTCTTTCATAGGCTTTATAATATGCACTTTTACGAATTTCGGGATCAACCTCATGAGTTGCAATATAAATGTTTTCATCAATTACAGGATCGCTAATTCCTGAATAATTTTGCCCTTGCCAGTTATTTTCTTCTGTTGGGATTTGTGATGAATGGAAGAGAGTGAATCCTCCGGGATCAAGTGGATCTCCGCCCCAAGCAAATAATGCAAGTTGGAACATTCTACGGGTGGTATATGTTCCAAAGAAGTAAGATGCTGATAAGAATTTTAGTTGTAAATCTATTCCAACATCCTTTAAGTTCTTTTGAATAACAGTTGCTTCATCCTTTCTATCCTGTCTCGTTGTAGTTGAAAGTTCAAGTGTAAGTCTCTTTCCGTCTTTATATCTATATCCATCTGGTCCAAGTTTCCATCCTGCTTCATCAAGAAGTTGTGCTGCTTTCTTCGGATCATATCCTGGGACTTTAATATTTGGAGGAGTATAGAAATTACCTGGTAATGCATAGATAGTTTCAGCAACTCTTCTTGTACCCCTATGAACTTTATTGTTTATCTCGTCTCTATTAATTGCCATTAATATTGCCTTTCTAACTCTAATATCACTCAATATTGGATCTGTGACATTCACTTCCAAGTGTTCGTAGAATGTTGATGGTATATACTGGAATTTTACATTCTTTGCTGCTTTTCTTGCATTTTCTGCTTCAGTTGCACCAAGACCAATAAGAGATACATCAACTGCGCCAGAAATAATGTTCATCATAAGAGTATTTGTATCTGGATACCACTTATATTGGAACTCTTTAATGAGTGGCTTTGATCCAGCCCAACCAAACCAATATGGGTTGGGTTCAAGAGTAATATAGGCTCCTTCTACCCATGCTTTAATTCTAAATGGACCAGCATGAACTGGTTTCTTTACAGCATCAGATGCAGTAAGTTGTTCTGTTGGTATCTTTGAATAGATATGTGATGGATATATTGGTAGACCCATATTAGCATATGGAGTTTTCTCTTTCCAATATACAACCATTGTGTATGGATCTGGCCACTCAATTTTTGTAATTTTATCATATGGATCAGTTGTTGGAACTTGTGGAACTTTTCCAGAAAGATAAATTTCATAAACAGAATATTCAACATCTGCCTTATAATTTACTGGTGTTCCATCACTCCACTTTACACCTTTTCTAAGGTAATATGTTGTTACCATAGTTCCATCTGGATTAACCTTCCATGTTCCATCCTTGAAGTTTGGAACATTAAGTGCCATTCTTGGGAACAAAGTCCCATCTGGCCAAGCACCGATTAATACATCTTCATATTGCATTGCAATGTTTCTTTGTGCCATCATGGATGTTGCAAAGGAAACAAGTGCATCTGGTTCCTGTGTTTGAGCAACAATTACTCTTTGACCTTCTGTTGGTGGTGAAATAATTCCTCTATATACTGCATATGCGCACTCTGCTCTTGTACCAGGAGATTTTGGAGCAACAAGAACGCCTTTTCTATACGTTAAAACTTGAACATCAGGTCTATATGCAACAGTTACAACTCCAACAGCCCAACTTGAAATTTGTTTCCAGTCATTACCCCAAACAATTGGCTCAGTTATTTTTGCTGCCTCTGCACTAAGACCTCTCACATTCACCATAACTGCTGCAATCTCTTCACGAGTAATTGTTTTGCTTGGTCCAAATGTTCCATCTGGATAACCTTTAAGATATCCTGCTCTTACTGCTGTTTCAACATATTTATATGCCCAATGTGTTGTTGGAACATCTTTAAATGTAGGTGTTGCTGGAGAAACAAGTGTTAATTTCTTTGCGAGAACAACCATCGTTGCAAATTCTGCTCTTGTAACTGGGTTCTCAGGTTTAAAAGTTCCATCAGGATAACCTTTTAAAATACCAAGTTCAACCAGTTTTACAATCTGGTCATAAGCCCAATAATCACTTGGTACATCGGGGAATTTTGCTTGTGAAAATACTTTACCCCATGCACCAAAACCTACTAAAAGCAGTAATACTAAAACAACTGCTAAAATCTTTTTTAACATCTAAACCCTCCTTTGTAAGGTTTTTTTAATTTTTTGTTTTTTGTTATATTCTCTCACCTCCCTTTTTTCTTTTAAATTTTATAATTTATTTTCTAATTTGTCAATAAATTTTAAAAAAATTACACTTTAACTACTTTTAAAAAATCTTCTTTAAAATTTTCTGTTGCAGTTTTAACAGGTAAAATAAGAGATTGACCAAGTGGACATAGTGATGTTAAGTACATTGTTTGAGATATAGTAACCATTCTATTTAAATCACTCTCTTTACCTTCTCCTCTTTTGAATCTCGAAATAATTTCAAATAACTCTTCTGTTCCAATTCTACATGGCGAACATTGACCACAAGATTCGTGTTTAAAGAATCTTATTATTGAATAAAGCATATCAACTATATCTGTATCTTCATTCATAACTAGAATTGCACCAGATCCTAATACAGCATTATACTCTTTTAAATTGTCATAATCCATTTTGACATCAAGAAGATTCTCATTTAAAAATACTCCTGCAGCACCACCAACAAGTGCTGCTTTAAATTTTTTACCATTTTTAATTCCACCACCATAAGAAAATATAATTTCTTTTAAAGTTGTACCCATTGGAACTTCAATTAACCCAGGGAAATTAACATGACCTAAAATTGTGTAAACTTTTGTACCAGGACAAGTTGGTGTTCCAAAACTTCTGAACCATTGAGCACCCCATAAAACAATTTTTGGAATATTTGCGAGTGTTTCAACATTATTAACAACTGTTGGTTTACCCCATAAACCAAATGTTACAGGATAAGGTGGTTTTATTCTTGGTTCACCTCTTTTTCCCTCAAGAGATTCAATAAGAGCAGTTTCTTCACCACAAACATATGCTCCAGCTCCCTTTTTTATTTCAACATCAAATGAAAAGTTTGATCCTAAAATATTTTCTCCAAGTAACCCATATTTTCTTGCATCCTCTATTGCTTTGGAAATTCTTTGAATAGATAAAGTATATTCACCTCTTATATAAATATATCCTTTATTTGCTCCAATTGCATATCCACACAAAATCATTCCTTCAAGAAGTTTATGTGGATCTCCTTCAAGAATCAATCTATCTTTAAAAGTTCCTGGTTCTCCTTCATCAGCATTACATATTACATATTTTATATCTGATTGCGCTTTTCTTGCTCCTTCCCATTTAATACCAGCAGGAAATCCAGCGCCGCCTCTTCCTCTTAAACCTGATTTCTTAACTTCTTCAATTACATCTTCAGGTTTCATTTCAAATAGTGCTTTCTCAAGTGCTCTATAACCATCTCTTCCAATATACTCTTCTATATTTTCTGGATCTATTATTCCAGCATTTTCAAGAACAACTCTTGTCTGTTTTCTTCTAATTCCAATTTCCTCTTTTTCCTTTTCTATTAGAGGAAATTCTCCCTTATAAATAAGCTCCCTTACAGGTCTTCCTTTTATTAAATGTTCTTCAACAATTCTTGAAATATGCTCCTTTTTAAGATTTACATAATAGACTCCCTCAGGATAAACAACCATAACTATTCCCATTCCCCTTGGACCAAGAGAGCCAGTTTCTAAAACTTTTACCTCATCTTCAAGACCATTCTCTTTTATTTTCTTTTTAAGTTCATCTATAAAAGAATAGACCCCATTTAAAACTGATTCAGGGTCAATTCCAACAAGTATATGTGCTCTTGCAATTCTCATTTTTCCCTCCTTAAATTTTCAATGATATCTTTTATTTTTTCTTTTGTTAAATTACCATATACTTCATTATTTATCATAATTGCTGGAGCAACACCACAAACTCCTAAACAGGATGATAATTCGAGAGTAAAAAGTTTATCATCTGTTGTTTCTCCAATATCAATTTTTAAAATTTTTTTAAGTTCTTCTAAAATATTTTCTGCACCCATTAAATGACATGGAGGAGATTCACAAACTCTAATTATATATTTTCCTCTTGGTTTTAAAGAGAACATAGAATAAAAAGAAGCAACACCATAAACAAAACTATAAGGGAGATCTAATCTTTCTGCTACATCTCTTATATCTTCTTCTGTTAAATATTTATAAGGATTCTCTTCCTGAATTTCATGCAAAATTAATAAAATATTTTCTGGTTTATTTTCATAATTTTTAAAAATCTCCTCTTTTCTCATAATATTAACCTCCTTAATTTATTCTTAAATTTTTTCTTTTACCCTTTCTTCTTTAAATTCGAATTTACAAACATTAGCCCTACATTTTTTATCTATAATATGCTCTAAATATTCATCTTTAAAATATCTTAAAGTTGATAATACTGGGTTTGGTGCAGTTTGACCAAGACCACATAAACTTGTTGTTTTAACGGTTTTTGCTAACTCTTCGAGTCTTTCAAGATCTTCTATTGTTCCATAACCTTTTGTAATTTTATCTAATATGTTGTACATCTGTTTTAATCCTACTCTACATGGAATGCATTGACCACAAGATTCATCAACTGTAAACTCTAAGAAAAATTTTGCCATACTTACCATACAATTATCTTCATCAAGAACTATCAAACCACCTGAACCCATTATTGCTCCTAAACTTGTCAAAGACTCATAATCAATTGGTGTATCAAGATGTTCTTCTGGTATACATCCTCCAGAAGGTCCACCAATTTGTACTGCTTTAAATTTCTTATCATTTTGTATTCCTCCGCCAATATCAAAAATAAGTTCTCTTAAGGTTATACCAATTGGCACTTCAACAAGACCAGTGTTTTTAACTTTTCCAGATAAAGCAAAAACCTTCGTCCCTTTACTCTTTTCTGTTCCATAAGATGCAAACCATTCTGGACCTTTTAGAATTATATGTCTTATATTTGCAAGTGTTTCAACATTATTTATTACAGTTGGCTTTCCCCAAAGGCCTTTTTGTGCAGGAAAAGGTGGTTTTGGTCTTGGTTGACCTCTTTTTCCTTCAATTGAAGCAATAAGAGCAGTTTCTTCTCCACACACAAATGCACCAGCACCCATTCTTATTTCGATATCAAAGTTAAAACCTGTTTCAAAAATATTTTTTCCAATTAAACCATATTTTTTTGCTTGTTTAAGCGCTATTTGTAATCTTTTAACTGCAAGAGGGTATTCTGCTCTTATATAAATATATCCTTTGTTTGCTCCAATTGCATAGCCTGCAATAGCCATACCTTCCAAAACCGCATGAGGATCACCTTCACAAATTGATCTATCCATAAAAGCACCTGGGTCTCCCTCATCTCCATTGCATATAATATATTTTTCGTCTCCTTTTGCATCTCTTGCAAATTTCCATTTAAGTCCAGTAGGAAATCCAGCGCCGCCTCTACCTCTTAAACCTGATCTTGTAACAATGTCTATTACTTCTTCAGGTGTCATTTCAGTTAAAACCTTACCAAGTGCTTCATAACCTCCTTTTCCAATGTACTCATCAATATTTTCAGGATCAATATTTCCACAATTACTTAAAACAATTTTCAATTGCTTTTCAAAAAATGGTATAATCTTTTTCTCTTCGACCTTTTTCCTTGCTTCTGGAGTCTCCCATAGAAATTCTTTAACAGGTCTTCCTTTAATAAAATGTTCATTTACAATTTTTTCTATTTTATCCTCAGTAAGATGAATATAATAAGAACCATCTGGATAAACAATCATAACAGGCCCATATTGACATGGTCCCATACATCCTGTTTCAATTATTTTTACATCACCTTCTAAATTTTTATCTTTAATTAATGATATTAATTTATTCTTTACCACCTCCTCTCCTGATGAAATGCAGGCAGCACCACCACAAATTAAAACTGTAAATATAGGCATATTTATTTTCCTCCTACTTCAATTACATAATCTGATACAGGATTTCCATTTACAATATGCTCAACAACAATCCTTCTCGCAATATCAGGAGTAACATTCCCATATACTATATTTGGTTTTCCCTCTTCTTCAATTACTACAATTGGTTCTTTAGAAGCAAAACCTTTTTCTCCTGTTTGAGTAACTATAACATCTTTTAAATTTCTCTTTTCTATTTCATCAAGAAATGTTTTTAAAACTTCTCTTGCTCCAGCCGCAATACCACTTGTTCCCATTCCAACAACAATTTTTACTCTTGCTTTACCCTCTCTTAATTCAATCTCTTTTTGAACCTTCTCTCTTATTTTTCTTAAATCTTCAAGTTTCACTTTACACCTCCAAATTTAAAAAATTCTCTTCTAAATAATTCTTAAAAAATTTAATAACTTCTGGATGATTTAAAGGAATATCACCCAGAATATTTTTTATTTCTTTTGTATCTAATTCAAAAAATTTATTATCTTTTCTATAATGAAATTTTATATCAAAATTATTTGAACTTAAAATTATTGTTAAAATAGTATCTTTTAAATTGCCAATTGGTGGTACATCTGGATGACTTTTTTTAAACGAAGCATATACTCTTGTAAATTCTCCTTTTTTACTCTCTATTTTAAATTCACCATTACAAGATAAAGCCATCTGCTTTAAAAGTGGAATTCCAAGTCCAACTTTTTTAAAATTCTTTGTTGTATAAAATGGATCTTGTACTTTTTTTATCTCTTCTTCATCCATGCCAACACCATTATCAAAAATTTCTATCTCTATCTTATCATTTTTTGAATCATCTATAAGTTTCACTTCAATTAGTGTTGCTTTTGCAGAAATTGAATTTTGAACAATATCAAGAATATGAAGCGAAAGTTCATCCATTTATTATTTTCTCTTTCTCTCTGTCTCTATATTCTTTTATTATTTCTTTAACTCTTTCTTCATTTAAATTACCATACACATCTTCATTGATCATAATAACAGGTGCAAGACCACAGCATCCAAAACATCTCGCAGTTGAAAGTGTAAAAAGTTTATCTTGAGTTGTTTCACCAACCTCAATATTTAACTCTTTTGAAATTGATTTTAAAACCTTCTCTGCACCTTTTACATAACATGCTGTGCCAAGACAAACATTAATTAAATATTTTGCAACTGGTTCAGTTCTAAAAAAGTGATAAAATGTAACAACTCCATAAATTTTACTTAATGGAATATTTAACTCTTTTGAAATAAAACATAAAACCTCTTTTGGAAGATAACCAAAAACTTCTTGTGCTCTATGAAGTGCTTCAATAAGAGGTCCTTTGTCTTTTTTTAAAACTTTTAGAGTTAATCTTAATGCTTCATACTGAGGGTTCTTCTCAGGAATTTTACATTTTTCCATAAATTACCTCCTCTTTATAAAGATCTTTTCATTGTCAATGTTTTTTAAAGAAAGAATAGAAGGAGAGTTGGTTTCAAATATTGTTATGCTCCTTCCAATATCTTTTAAAAAATGTGCATCTGAAAAAGATACATATTTGTATTTTGAATACTCTTTTTTGTTTTCCAAAAATTTATCTTTATCTTTTTGATATGTTAGTTCTAAAAAATCAATTTCTAAATCATCTGGTATAAAACCAATTTGAGAAATTATACTAAATAGTTCACTATCTATATGGGCGGGAATAAATAGACCCCCTTTTCTTAATACAATTTCATTTAACTCTTTTATAGATAAATTTGTTGAATTTAAAAGCATTTTTTCTTCAAATTTAATTATATTTTCCTCTTCATCAACGACCACTTGATCACCAAATAACTCAGGATTATTTTTTACATTAGGGAGATTTTCATAAACTATACGATAAACATCATAAAGATCCTCAAATCTATCAAAATAAATTAAAATATGAATCTCTTCTTTCGTTTGAACCTCCATTCCAAAAAGATAGTTTATATCTAATTTTTTTGCTAATTTTTCAGCGACTAAAGAATTTTCTATTGAGTTATGATCAGTAATAGATATTAAATTTAAACCAAGAGAATGTGCTCTCTCTAAAATTTTCTTTGGAGACATCTCTAAACTTCCACAAGGAGATAAAACAGAGTGTATATGAAGATCTGCCATAAATTTACCCATTTTTTAGAAGTTTATAGATTTCACCTGAAAGAGTAAAAGAGTCCAGATTTGAACCAAGTAAATAGATGCCCTCTTCTTTTGCTTTTTTTATCACATCCTCTCCTGGTTCAAATCCCTGAGATATAATTATTCCACTAATTTCTCTTAGAGTTGCTACAGCAATTATGTTTACATGTCTCTGAACAGTTATCCATATTGAATCTTTTGGTGAATTTGCTAAGACAACAGATAAAAGATCACAAGTAAAACCTGATGTGAAACTCTCTTTCTTCCCCTCAGAATATACTTTTAGAGAAAGTTGTTGAATTAAGAATTTAATATCCATAACAAAAACATTATAAATTTTTTTTGTTAAGTTGTCAACGATTAGAAAGATTTTCTTTTTTTATATATAATTATTAAAAACTATGGGAGGTTATAATGGAGGATCTTAGACCAAAAGAGATTTTTGAAAAGTTAGTAGAAATTGGTAAAAATAAAATGAATCTTAAAATTTACAAAATGTTAATTCTTTCATTTCTAGCAGGAATTTACATTTCAATTGGTGGATCACTTTATACTATGATAACTCAAGATATAAAAATTGGAACTGGATTTTCTCAATTTTTAGGAGGATCAGTATTTTCTGTTGGATTAATTTTTGTTGTTTTAACTGGTGCTGAGTTATTTACTGGAAACAATTTAATTTTAGTTACTATTTTAAAAAGAGAGGAGGCGTTCTTTAAACTTCTTAAAAATTGGTTTTTTGTTTTTTTTGGAAATTTAATAGGAAGTCTTTTTTATGCATATTTAATTTATTTAAGTAAAATATACGTGTATAATTCGTATTCATGGGGTATAAAAGCAATTTCTATTGCAAATAATAAAATAAATTTAAGTTTTTTAGAAGCATTTTCAAGGGGGATCTTATGTAATATTCTTGTTTGTCTGGCAATTTTAATGGCAATTGGTTCAAAAAGTTATATTTCTAAAATTTTTTCAATTTATTTTCCAATTATGGCTTTTGTTGCATTAGGTTTTGAACACTCTGTTGCAAATATGTATTTTATACCAATAGGCATTTTTTTAAAAAATGACACATATTTAGTTAATTTAATTAATTTTAATATTTCAAACTTGAATTTTGTTAATTTCTTAATTAAAAATTTATTACCTGTTACAATTGGAAATATTATTGGAGGAGCGATAATTATTGGTTTTTTGTATTATTTTGTCTATCTAAAAGATTAAAATTATCTTTCAATAAATTTACAATCATTAATATTTGCTCTGTTTAAAACCACATCTTCTGCAAAGGCTTTACAACTTGGTGCTCCACATGAACCACAATCTAATTTTGGCAAAATTTCATAAATTAAATCTATTTCTTGTAAAATTTTTGCAGCAGTATCCATATTTTCTGAAAGAATATAAGTAGGTCTTGGTTTTATTTCTTCATTTAAATAAACGATATCTTGAGAAAGCACTTCATCAATATTTTTATCTTTAAAAAAATCACTAATGGTTTTTCCTTCTAACTCTTTTTCCTTTTGTTTCAGTGAATATATATTCAAATTTATGTTTTGATTAGGTAAAAGAATTCCATTTACACAACCATATTGACAAACTCTACTCTCTATATAATCGAAATTTGGGACTCTCTCCTCTTCAAGTGCCTCAAAAAATTTTTTAAGATTCCAAATCCCATCAATAAATAAAACTTTAAAATTTTTCAAAAACTCTTCTTCACCACCAATTCTTGCCATCCTCGTACCAAATTTACCGCCTCTATATAAAATTCCTTCTTTTAAATTTTTCTCAATAATTAATTTTTTATAAATTGAGTTTAATAAAAAAACACCATCATAAGGAGAATTTTTAAGACCAAGTGGATTTTTTATTGCTGTAATTTTACAAGGATATGTTGCTAAATAAAAAAGTCCCAAATTTTCCTTTTCTTTATGGTATTTTTTAATATAATTTCCTAAAATATCAATTGGCAAATTTATTTTAGAGAGGTTTTCAATTAAAGATGGATAACTTACTTGAATTAATCTTACAGAAGATGGGCAAGCAGTTGAAATTACAGGTCTTTTAAGATTTTTATTTTCATTTAAAAATTTTTCAGTTGATATTAGATACATTTCATTCGCTATACTTTCTTCCCATATTTCATCAAAACCAAAAGAGAAAAGTTTTTTAATTATATCAGTATATGACATTCTTCCAAAATTAATGGAAGATAAATTATCAGAAATAACAAGAATTTTGTATTTATAATTTTTTAAAATTTCTAAAAGATCGTGATTAACAAAAATTGCTTCTGTCGGACATACTCTAAAGCACTCTCCACAATCTATACATTTTAAATTATAAATTTCACTTTTTCTATTTCTTACTCTTATAGCCTCAGTTGGACATGCTCTTAAACAGTGTGTACATCCTATACAAATATTATAATTTATTCTTATTGAATGAAAATATAACTCATCTTTCATTTTTTAAATCCACTTCTATTATTACTTTTGTCCCTTTATTTACTTCTGTTTCAATATTCATTCTATCTGAATTATTTTTCATATTGGGTAGTCCCATTCCGGCACCAAATCCAAGTTCTATGGCTTCTGGTGGTGCAGTTGAATACCCTTCTTTCATTGCCAACTCAATGTCTGGAATGCCTGGACCAATATCTTCAGCAATTAATTTAATCATATCATTATAAACCATAAGAGTTAATGTTCCTTCATAAGCATATATTATTATGTTCATTTCGGCCTCGTATGCACATATACTAACCCTTTTAATAATATTTGGGTCTATTCCTAATCGTTTTAAAATAGATTTTATTTTAGAAGAGGCCTCCCCTCCATGCTCATAATCTCTTCCTTTAATTTTAAATGTTTCAGAAAGAATGGGTGTCTTCTCCACGAACTCTCAATTTTGCAGGTTTTATTCCATTCATATATAATATTCCAGAAGTTGTAAATACAATATGTTTTGTAGCAATTATAATTATTCCTTTTTCTTCAGCAAGTTTTATTGTTTCTTCTGGCACTTTTTTTCCACGAGCAACAATTATAACAGGAATATCAAGCATCTCAGCAGTTCTTACAATTTGGGGATTGGTAATTCCTGTTATAAGTATCACATCGTTTTTCTCAGATTCGACATATGCAAGAACATCACTCATAAGATCAGCAGCAAATGCAGTTTTAACTTCTACATTGTCCAATAAATCTTTTCCTGAAAGAATCTCTCCATCAATAAGTTCTGCAACTTTTCTTGCTTTCATTGTTTTTAATTTTAAATTAAACCAGAATATTTGTCAAATTTTAAAATTTTTATATACAAATTTTTACATACTATGATATAATAAACTATAATTTTAATTTTAAGGGAGAATGTTCATGGCTTTTAAAAAGTTTGATATAAACATTAATATACCGAAAAAAGAGGAAGAGATTCTTTCTTTTTGGAAAGAGAATAAAATTTTTGAAAAAAGTATTTTACAAAGAGAAAAATCTCCTCGTTTTGTTTTTTATGAAGGTCCTCCAACAGCAAATGGTAGACCTGGAGTTCATCATGTCTTAGCAAGAATTTTTAAAGACTCAGTTTGTAGATACAAAACAATGCAGGGCTATCTTGTGGAAAGAAAAGGTGGTTGGGACACTCATGGTCTTCCAGTTGAAATTGAAGTTGAAAAAAGTTTGGGGTTAAAAAATAAAAGAGATATAGAAAAATATGGAATAGAAAATTTTATAAAAAAGTGTAAAGAGAGTGTGTTTACATATAAAATTGAATGGGAAAAATTAACTGAGAGAATCGCCTTTTGGCTTGACATGGATAATCCTTACATAACATATGAAAATTATTATATTGAAACAATATTTTGGATTCTTAAAGAAATTTACAATAAAGGACTTTTATATAAAGGATATAAAACTGTGCCTTATTGTCCAAGATGTGGAACCACTCTTTCATCACATGAAGTTTCTTTAGGCTATAAAGATGTATATGATCCAAGTGTTTTTGTAAAATTTAAAGTAAAAAATGAAGAGAATATCTATTTTTTAGTTTGGACAACAACTCCATGGACTCTTCCATCAAACCTTCTTCTTGCAGTGAATAAAGATTTTGATTATGTGAAAATTAAAATTCAAGATGAATTCTTAATTTTATCAAAAGAAAGATTAAATGAAGTTTTAAAAGACAAGAAGTATGAAATTGTTGATGAGTTTAAAGGAGAAAAATTAATAGATTTAGAATATGAACCTTTATTTAATTTTGCGAAAATAGATAAAAAAACTCATTTTGTTGCTCATGGAGATTTTGTAAGTTTAGAAGAAGGAACAGGAATAGTGCATATTGCACCAGGTTATGGAGCAGATGACCTTGAATTAGGTAAAAAATACAATTTACCAGTTTTACAACTTGTAAATGATTCTGGTTATTTTGTAGAGGAGAGTGGTTTTTTGGCTAATAAATGGTTTAAAGATGCGGATAAATTAATAATAAAAGATTTAAAAGAAAGGGGGATTTTATTTAAAGAGGAAAAATATCTCCACTCATATCCACATTGTTGGAGATGCGATACCCCTCTTCTTTACTTTACTAAATCAAGTTGGTTTATAAAAACAACAGAAAAAAAGGAAAATTTAATAAAAAACAATCAGAAAATCAATTGGTATCCAGAACATATAAAAGATGGAAGATTTGGAAATTGGCTTGAGAATCTTGTTGATTGGGCACTTTCAAGAGAAAGATATTGGGGTACTCCACTTCCTATATGGGAATGTAAAAATTGTGATCACATTGAGGTTATTGGAAGTATAGAGGAGTTAAGAAATAAGGCTATAAATTATAAAGAGAATCTTGATTTACATAGACCTTACATAGATGAGATTAAATTAAAATGTCCTAAGTGCGGAAATGAAATGGAAAGAGTAAAAGAAGTAATTGATGTATGGTTTGATTCTGGAGCAATGCCATATGCTCAATATCATTATCCATTTGAAAATCAAGAAAAATTTAAAGAGTGCTTTCCTGCTGACTACATTTGTGAAGGAATAGATCAAACAAGAGGATGGTTCTTTACTCTTCATGTGTTGGGCACTCTTCTTTTTGATTCACCTGCGTTTAAAAACTGCCTATGTCTTGAACTTGTACTTGATGAAAAAGGTGAAAAGATGAGTAAACACAAAGGAAACATTGTTAATCCATGGGAAGTTTTAAATAGTGAAGGTGCAGATGCAATAAGATGGTATTTATTTACAGTAACTCCACCTTGGATTCCAAGAAGATTTTCAAAAAATACTGTTAGTGTTTCAATTAAAAATTTCATAATTCCTTTAAGAAGCAGTACATCATTTTTTACCCTCTATGCAAACATTGATAATTTTGACCCAGAAAAAGTAGAATATGTTCCAGTAAAAGAAAGAGATTTAATGGATAGATGGCTTATATCAAAATTAAATTCTCTTATTAATTATGTTAATAAAAATCTTGAAGTCTACAATATTACTGAAGCCACAAGAAGTATTGAAAAATTTATTGATGATCTAACGAATTGGTATATTAGATTAAATAGAAAAAGATTCTGGAAAGGCGAAATGGATAAAGATAAAATAGCAGCATATTTCACTCTTTATGAAACTTTACTTACTCTTTCAAAATTAATTGCTCCATTTGCACCATTTATAGCAGAGGATATTTATCAAACATTAAAAACCTCTCGCTCAAAAGAAAGTGTTCATCTTGAAGATTACCCTAAGGGAGATAGTTTACTTATTGATGAAAAATTAGAGGAAAGAATGGAATTTGCAAGGAGTTTAGTAGAACTTGGAAGAGCGGCAAGAAAAAAAGCACAGATTAAAATAAGACAACCATTAAGAAAACTTTTTGTATATGCTGATAAAACTGAAGATATCAATGATTTTATTGAAGTAATTAAAAATGAATTAAACATAAAAGAAATTGAATTTATAAACAATGAATTAGATTTTGTAGATATTGAACTAAAACCTAATTATGAAACTCTTGGAAAAAAATTAGGAAAACATCTTAAAGATTTTGAGGAATATTTATTAAAAGAAAAATACAAAATTTATAAAGAATTAAAAGAAAAGAATTTCTTCATATTTAAATTTGATAATATTGAAGAAAAGATTATTGATGAGGATATTATAATTAATAAAAAAGCAAAAGGAAATTATTCTGTTGATTTTGAAAAAGATAAAACCATTATACTTGATTTAACTCTTGATGAAAATCTTAAAAAAGAAGGCTGGGTTAGAGAATTTTTGCATTTCATTCAAAATTTTAGAAAAGAGTCGAATTTTGAAGTTATAGATAAAATAATTCTTGGAGTTAAATTAGATGAAGAAAAAGAAAAAATAATAAAAGAATATGAAAATTATATAAAAGAGGAGGCTCTTATAGAAGAAATTAAATTTGGTGAATTACAAAATGCTTATTCAAAAGAATTTGAGGGTGGGTTAGTTTTTGTTAAAAAGTTAATTTAAAATAAATTGGGAGGTAGATATGGAAGAAAAAAAGTTTTTCTCATCTTCTGGGATAGAGATAAAAGAACTATATTTGCCTCAAGAAAATTTTAATTACAATGAAAAATTAGGTTTTCCTGGAGAATATCCTTTTACACGTGGAATTTACAAAAATATGTACAGGGGAAGACTTTGGACTATGCGGCAATATGCTGGTTTTGGAACAAGTAAAGAGACAAATGAAAGGTATAAATATCTTTTATCACAAGGACAGACAGGTTTATCTGTTGCCTTCGACCTTCCAACTCAAATTGGATATGATTCAGATGATCCAATTGCTCAATCTGAAGTAGGAAAAGTTGGTGTTTCTATATCAACTATAGATGATATGGATGAACTTTTTGAAGGAATACCACTTGATGAAGTTTCAACTTCTATGACAATAAATTCAACTGCAACAATAATTCTTGCAATGTATGTTGCTGTTGCAGAAAAAAGAGGAATAAAAAGAGAAATCTTAAAAGGAACAGTCCAAAATGACATTTTAAAAGAGTATATAGCAAGAGGCACATATATTTTTCCACCTGAACCATCATTGCGTCTAACTGCTGATTTAATTGAGTGGTGTGCAAAAGAGATTCCTAAATGGAATGGAATAAGTATTTCTGGTTATCACATAAGAGAAGCGGGTTCTAATGCAGTTCAAGAGATTGCATTCACTCTTGCAGATGGAATTGAGTATGTAAAATTGTTAATTAATAGGGGTCTTGATGTTGATTCATTTGCTGGAAGACTTTCATTTTTCTTTGCATCTCATAGTGATTTCTTTGAGGAAATTGCAAAATTTAGAGCAGCCAGAAGAATGTGGGCGAAAATAATGAAAGAGAAGTTTAACGCTAAAAAACCAGAATCAATGATGTTAAGATTCCATACACAAACTGGAGGTGTCACTCTTACTTCAATTGAACCAATGAATAATATTATAAGAGTAACACTTCAAGCACTTGCAGCGATTTTGGGTGGAACTCAATCACTTCATACTAATTCATACGATGAGGCTCTATCCCTTCCAACAGAAGAGTCAGTTAGAATTGCATTAAGGACTCAACAAATCATTGCTTATGAAAGTGGAGTAACAAAAAGTGTGGATCCTCTTGGTGGGAGTTATTTTATTGAAGAATTAACTGATGAAATAGAGAAAAGAGCATTTGAATTAATTGAAAAAATAGAAAATTTGGGTGGAATGAAAAAAGCAATTTTAATGGGAATTCCACAAAAAGAGATTCTTGATAGTGCTTATAAAATACAAAAAGAGATTGAAAACAAAGAAAGAATTATTGTTGGGAAAAATATGTTTAAAGTCGAGGAGGAAAAAGATATTAAGAGATTTAAAGTAAGTGAAAAAGTACTTGAAGAAAGAATTGAAAAATTAAAAGAGTTTAGAAAAAATAGAGATTTTAATGAGGTGAAAGATTCTCTTAAAACTCTAAAAGAGAGAGCAAAAAGTGACGAAAATTTAATGCCTTATATTCTTGATGCAGTTAAAAAAAGAGCAACACTTGGCGAAATTGTAAAGGAACTTAAAGATGTTTTTGGAGAATATGAAATAACTACAATTTTATAAAGGAGGAGAAAAGTGAAAGCACTTTTTTATCAAAATCCACCAAAAAATTGGGAGGAGTTATATAAAAAAGCGAAAGAAGAAGAAAAATTTAATGGTTTAATTGATTTTGTTTTTAAAGAAAACTTTGAGAATGAAAGGGATAAAATTGAAGTCTTTATAGGTGGTTTTATTAATAGAGAATCAATTGAAAAGGCGAAAAATTTAAAATTAATTCAAGTTCCATATGCTGGAGTTGATACATTACCATTTGATATTATAAAGGAAAAGAAAATTCTTGTTTCAAATGCACATGAAAATGCCCTTACAGTTGCAGAGCATGGTTTCGCTCTTTTACTTGCACTTTCAAAAAATATAGTTTTTCATGACAAAGATTTAAGAAAAGGAATTTGGCATGGATGGTTGGCAAATGAACCAAATTTTGAAATATTTGGTAAAACTTTGGGAATAATTGGACTTGGTGCAATTGGAAGAGAGATGGCAAAAAGAGCAAAAGCATTTGGCATGAATGTTATAGGTTCAAAAAAAGATATAAATAAAGATAGAGAACTCTTCAAAGATTTTGTTGATGAAATATACCCAATGGAACAACTTGATAAGGTAATTAAAAAATCTCTATTTATTTTTATTTCTGTTCCCTTAACAAAAGAGACTGAAAATTTAATTTCTGAAAGAGAATTAAGTTTAATGAAAGATAAATATTTAATAAATATAGCAAGAGGAAAGGTTGTAAATGAAGAGGCTCTTTATAATGCGCTGAAAAATGGAATTCTTAAAGGTGCAGCAATAGATGTTTGGTATGTATATCCACAACATAATGAAAAAATATATCCATCAAAATATCCATTTCATGAACTTGATAATATAATTATGACGCCACACTCTGCTGGATTTACAGTTGAAAGTGTCCAAAGAAATTGGCTTTTTACTTTTAAAAATGTAATTAAATTTGCAAAAGGTGAAAAAATAGAAAATATAGTTGATCCTGATAAACAATATTAAAATTCAGTTAAGAATAGTATTGACAAAAAGGAGTTGTTCTTTTAAATTTAAAAATTGAGTATAATTTATGAGGAGGTGTTAAATGAAAAAATTGTTAGTGTTTGTGTTAATGGGGTTACTTCTTGTCTTATCCTTTTCTATTTCATGTGCACCAAAAGAGGAAAAACCCACAACTGTGACTGAAGAGAAAAAAATCAAAGCAGGATTTATTTATGTTGGACCAGTTGGAGATCTTGGATGGACACATGCTCATGATGTTGGAAGAAAAGTTGTTGAAGAAAAATTCCCATGGCTTAAAACTGTTTATATTGAATCAGTTGCTGAAGCAGATTGTCCAAGAATTATAGATAGATTAATTAATGAAGAAAAATGTGATATTGTTTTTACAACAAGTTTTGGTTATATGGATGCAACTGTTGAAGCGGCTAAGAAATATCCAGATAAATTATTTATGCATTGTTCAGGGTATAAACGTGAAAAAAATCTTGGTACCTATTTTATTGATTTTTATGAACTTTATTATCTTAATGGCTTAATGGCAGGTGCTTTAACAAAAACAAACAAAGTTGGATATGTTGGTGCACATCCAATTCCTGAGGTTGTAAGACATATAAATGCATTTGCCCTTGGTGTAAAAGAGGTTAATCCAAAAGCAAAAGTTTATGTTACCTGGCTTTTTTCATGGTATGATCCAGCAAAAGCAAGAGAGGCTGCAGAATCATTAATTGCTCAAGGTGTTGATACATTAGCATTTACAGAGGATTCTGCAACAATTGTTGAAATTGGTCAAGATTATACATCAAAAGGAAAACAAATTTATACATTCTCTCATTATAGCCCTATGCTAAAATATGGACCTGATTCATGTGTATCAGGACAACTTGTAAAATGGCAAGTTGCATATGAAGAAATTTTAAGAAGAGTTTATACAAATACATTTGAAAGCAAAGATTATCTCTATCTTTTAGGAAATGATGGATGTGAACTTGGATGTGATTTTGGAGTTCCAATTAATCCTAAATTTGAAAATGAACTCAAGTCAAAAAAAGTTAAAGATAAAATTTTTGGTGAAATTTCCATATATGATCTTATATTTAAGAGGATAGAACAATTTAAAGATCCTGTTGGAAAATTTAATCCATTTGTTGGTCCACTTTATGATAATAAAGGTAATTTAAGACTTAAAGAAGGAGAAGAGGCTACTTATAATTTACTTTGGAGCATAGATTGGTTTGTTGATAATATAGTTGGAGAGGTTCCAAAATAAATTTTCATTTGAATGAATATTATGGGGTCAGGAACACTGACCCCTTTTTTAATATAATATGAAAACAAATATCCCTTTAATTGAAACGCTTGAGATGCGTAAAATTTATAAGGAGTTTCCAGGTGTAATTGCTAATAATAATATTGATTTCACTATAAGAAAAGGAGAAATAGTTTCACTTCTTGGAGAAAATGGTGCAGGAAAAACAACTCTAATGAATATTCTTTATGGTTTATACAGAATGGATAGAGGAGAGATATTTATAAATGGAAAAAAAGTAAATATAAAATCTCCAAGAGATGCAATAAATCATGGAATTGGAATGGTACATCAACATTTCATGTTAATTGACAACCATACTGTTCTTGAAAATTTATCTCTATATTTGGATGATGTACCTATTATTAACCCAGAAAAGGTAGCAGAGAAAAAATTAAATGAATTTATAGAAAAATTTAAATTTAAAATTAACCCAAAAAGCAAAGTTTATGAATTATCTTTAGGTGAACAACAAAAATTAGAAATTATAAAAATTTTATTAAGGGGTGCATCGCTAATAATTCTTGATGAACCAACAAGTGTTTTAACTCCTAAAGAAGCAGATGAACTCTTTGAACTTCTTTTTAAACTTAAAGAAGATGGAAAATCAGTTATATTTATAACTCATAAATTAAATGAAGTTTATAAAACTTGTGATAGAGTTGTTGTTTTAAGGAATGGAAGAAAAGTTTATGATGGGGTTATAAAAAATGTAACTAAAGAGGATCTTGCAAAACTTATGGTTGAAAGGGAAGTTTCTTTTGTAATTACAAAAAAAGATGTTAAACCTAAAGAGGTGGTATTAAGTGTTAAAGATCTTTACGTAAGAAATGATAAGGGCATGCTAACAGTTAAAGGAGTTTCATTTGATTTAAGAAGATATGAAATATTAGGTATAGCAGGAGTTTCTGGAAATGGTCAAAAAGAGTTAATTGAATCATTAACTGGTTTAAGAAAAATTGAAAAAGGTGAAGTATATTTTTTTGGTAAAAAAATAGGAAATTTAAATTCAAAGATTTTTAGAAATTTTGATATAGCGCATATACCTGAAGAAAGGACAAAATTTGGAATTGTTCCAAATCTTCAAATTATAGAAAATTCAGTTTTGAGAGTTTATGATAAAAGACCTTTTTTAAATAAATTTTCACTTAATTTTAAAATTATAAAAGATTTTTCAGAAAAAATTGTAAAAAACTACAATGTTTCAACTCCTTCTGTATCAATTAAAGTTAAAAACCTTTCAGGAGGTAATATTCAAAAATTTATTTTAGGTAGAGAAATTGAAACAAAAAAAGATTTGATAATAGCAGCACATCCAACATATGGACTTGATATATCTGCAACAAGATATATTAGAGAGTGCCTTGTTAAAATGAGAGATGAAGGTAGTGCAATCCTTATTGTTTCAGAAGATCTTGATGAGATACTAGAAATATCAGATAGAATCGCTGTAATGTATGAAGGAAAATTTATGAAAATTGGTGATATAAAAGATTTTTCAATAGATGAAATAGGTCTTTTAATGGGTGGAGTTTCAATATCATAAGATAAAGAGGAGGGTGATTTGATTTTAGTTGAAAGAAGAAAAACTTTTACTCCTATTCAAAATTTTTTACTAATTATTATTTTTATTTTTTTAAGTTTAATAATCTCAAGTTCCATTTTTACTTTAAAGGGTTTAAATCCATTTTATGTTCTATCAAAAATTTTATTAAGTTCTTTTGGAAGTCTTTATGGAATAAAAGAAACTATAACAAAATCAATACCATTAATATTATGTGGAGTGGGTCTTTCAATTGCTTTTAAAGGAAAGTTCTGGAATATTGGTGCTGAAGGTCAACTTCTCATTGGGGCAGTAGTTGCAACTTGGTTTGGCCTTTTCATTGGAAAAGATTTACCGTCATTTATATTAATACCAACCCTTTTTATTTTAGGTTTTATAGGGGGAGGATTAATTGGTTTAATTCCTGCTTTTCTAAAAGTCAAATTTAATATAAATGAGGTTATAACAACTTTAATGTTGAATTACATAATAGAAAATTTTGTTTCATATCTTGTATACGGACCGTGGAAAGGAAAAACACAATATGGGTTTCCATATACAGATAATTTACCTCAAAATGCACTTCTACCAATTATAAAAGGTTCACGAATACATTATCCAACTCTTATAATTGGAGTAATTTTAGCATTTTTAGTTTACCTTCTTCTTTTTAAAACAAAAATTGGTTATGAAATAAGAGTTGTTGGAGAAAACCCACTTGCTGCAAAATATAGTGGTATTGATTTTTTAAAGGTTACTCTTTTTATAATGTTTTTAAGTGGAGGACTTGCAGGGATTGCAGGCGTGGGCGAATTGACAGGAATACATAAACATTTAACATATCCGTTTCAAATTTCTTCTGGTTATGGATACACTTCAATTATTGTTGCATGGCTTGCAGGCTTAAATCCTCTCGTTGTTATTTTTTCATCTCTATTTTTTGGTGGAATTTTAGTTGGTGGAGATATAATTCAAACTTCTTTTGGATTTCCATTTGCAACAATAAATATTTTTAATGGTCTCATGTTATTTTTTATTTCAGCAAGTTACTTTTTTGTAAATTATAGAGTAAGATTTGTGAGGGTTAAACATGAATGACGCAACTCTTTTAATTTATTCAATTTTAAAAAGAGCATTAATATCAGGTACACCTCTTCTTCTAGGAACACTTGGAGAAATTTATACAGAACGTTCTGGTGTTTTAAATCTTGGAATTGAAGGTTTAATGGCAATAGGTGCAATTAGTGGATTTGGAATAACATACGCAACAGGAAATATTTTTTTAGGATTTATATTTGCTATTTTGTTTGGAATCGGTCTTTCTTTGATTCATGCATTTATTTCAATAACCCTTAAAGGCAACCAAACAATATCTGGTCTTGCTTTGACTATGTTTGGATTAGGTGTTAGTGGATTTTGGGGAAAAGCATATATTGGTAAATCAATATCAATAAGAATTAAAGAAATCGAAATTTTTGTATTAAATAAAATTCCATTTTTAGGAGATCTCATATTTAAAAATGACATAATTATATATACTTCTTGGATTTTAACCTTTCTTTTATGGTTTATTTTATATAAAACAAAGTGGGGAATTATTATTAGATCATGTGGAGAAAATCCTCTTGCTTCTGATTCAATGGGAGTTAATGTAAATTTAGTTAGATATATTTCTGTTATGATTGGTGGTGCTTTATCAGGTCTTGCTGGAGCATACCTTTCTCTTGTTTATACTCCAATGTGGATTGAAGGAATGACAGGTGGAAGAGGATGGATTGTTATTGCACTTACAATATTTTCACTTTGGAATCCTTCAAGGGCAGTTTTAGGAGCATATCTATTTGGTGGAATATACATACTTCAATATATTTTACAGTTAAGATATAAAATTTCACCAAATTTACTTCTTATGCTTCCATATTTTGTAACTTTAATTGTTTTACTTCTCTCTGCCGAAGAAACAATCAAAAAGAGAATTGGAGCACCAAAATTTCTTGGTGAACCTTATATTAAAGAAGAGAAATAAAATAATTAAGGCACCCTCATTTAAAAGGGTGCCTTAATTTAAAGTTTTTTTAAAAAAATTTAAAAACTTTTTATAAAAAATAATCTTTTTATATAACTATTTTTTAGAAGAATAATTGAAACAATATATGTAAGTAATCCCTTGATTATATCAATTGGAATAAAAGGAAGAGAACCCAATGTAAATGCTTTAAAAAAATTTATAGATAACACTTTAGAAAGATAAAGAATACCAAGTAGATGCACTATGAAAATTCCTGAAAAAATTGCAAGTATTAGTAGTTTTTTATTCAATCTAAAAAGATTTCCAACAATAATTGGAGAAATAAGAAAACCTAAGAGGTATCCACCAGTTTTTCCAAATAGATATCCCAATCCACTTCCTCCACCAGCAAAAACAGGAAGGCCCATTATTCCTAAAATTATATAAATTAAAATTGATAAAAAACCATAAAATGGACCCAAAAGGATTCCTGAAAGAAGAACAAAGAAAAGTTGAAAAGTTAAAGGAACTGGTGTAAAGGGCAAAGGAAGATATATGTAACTTCCAATAGAGATTAAAATTGCGAAAAGTGAACTAAATATTAAGAATTTTAAGTTTTTCATAATAAGTTTACTTCCCTAAAATAGTAATAATAACTCCAGCTGCTATTGCTGTACCTATTACTCCTGCAACATTAGGACCCATGGCATGCATTAGTAAAAAGTTACCTGGATTTTCTTCTTGACCAACCCTTTGACTAACTCTTGCTGCCATAGGTACAGCAGAAACACCTGCTGAACCAATAAGAGGATTTACTTTACCACCTGTAATCCAATAGAATATTTTTCCTATAATTAGTCCTCCTGCTGTTCCACCTGCAAAAGCCACAACTCCTAAAGCAATTATTCCTAATGTTTTTGGTGTTAAAAATGTCTTTGCGTCCATTGTAGAACCAACTGTTAATGCAAGAAATATGGTTACAATATTAATTAGTTCATTTGCTGCAGTATTTTTTAATCTTTCAACAACTCCACTTTCTCTAAATAAATTTCCAAGCATAAGCATACCTATAATTGGTGCAATTACCGGAAAAATAATACTTACTACAATTGTTGTAACAATAGGAAAAACTATTTTTTCTGTTTTCGAAACAGGCCTTAATTGTTCCATTATAACTTGTCTCTCTTTTTTTGTTGTTAATGCTTTCATAATGGGAGGTTGAATAAGAGGAACTAAAGACATGTAAGTATATGCTGCAACAGCAATTGGTCCAAGTAAATGTGGTGCAATTTTAATAGTAGTATAAATTGCAGTTGGACCATCAGCGCCACCAATAATTCCAATTGCACCAGCCTCTTTAACTGTAAAACCTAAAATCTTTGCAAGAGATAATGCTATAAAGATTCCAAGTTGAGCTCCACCACCCATAAGAATTGTCCAAGGATTTGCGATAAGTGGACCAAAATCTGTCAAAGCACCAAGACCCAAAAATATAAGTAAAGGCAAGAGTTCAGTATCAAGTAAATATTTTCTAAATATAAATAGAATCCCTGGAAATGGTTCCCCAGGTGAAGTTAATCCTGCAAGAGGTAAATTTGCAAGGAGCATTCCAAAACTTATTGGTAAAAGAAGAAGTGGTTCAAACTCTTTTACAATTGCAAGATACATTAAAACAAGGGAGATTCCTATCATTAGAATCTCCCCCCACGTAATATTTACAATACCACTTATTTTAATTAGATCAGTTAATGCAGACATATTAGTTTCCAACCTCCAAAAGAAGTAAACTTCCACCAGTCTCAACACTTTGACCAGGTGTTACATATACCTCTTTTACAACTCCATCTTCACTTGCAAAAAATTCATTTTCCATTTTCATTGCCTCAATTGTTAGAAGAAGATCTCCTTTTTTAACCTTACTTCCAGGAGAAACAAGTACCTTTAAAATTTTTCCAGGAAGTGGCGCTGTTAAAACTCTTTGTCCTGGTTCAATAATAGGAACCTTTTTCTCAACCTTTGGTGTAACTGGTGATGGAGTTGGTGTAACTATCTTTTCAACCACTTTCTCTTCTTTTACCTCTGTAATCTTTTTTATAACTGGAGTCTCTTCTACCTCTTCAACTAAAACTTCATATGTTTCACCATCAATTGTTACTCTAAATTTTTTAGCCATTTCTCCATCTCCTTTCTTTAATACTGTTCACTCTTTTCCCTATTATCCCTTTTAATCTCCAAATATTCTTTTCTTCTCCTCCCGCTAAAGTGGGAGAGAAGGCAAAACTCACTTTTCTCTTTGATGATAAATACATATTTATTGCAGCAATAATTGCTGCAACCTTTTTATTTTCTTTCTCTTCTTTTTTTACAATTTCAATTTTTTCTTCTCTTTTCTTTTCTAAAGGTGGTGAAATTTTAGATTCTTTATAAAAAATGTATTTAAAGAGATAGATTATGAAACCTAAGAAAGCAAGTACACCCATTACTATACTCATAGCAAAAATTCCAAAAACAATGGTATCCCAAAGCGTTTTAACTTCCATTTATAACCTCCTATAGTGGAATATTTCCATGTTTTTTATTAGGTATTTCCTGAGATTTTGTTTTTAAGAAAATAAGTGCTTTTGCAATCTTTTCTCTTGTTTCTGCAGGATCAATCACATCATCAATATATCCTCTTTCTGCTGCTCTATATGGATTTGCAAACATATCTCTAAATTCTTTTATTTTAAGTTTTCTCATCTCTTCTTTATTTTCTGCACTCTGAATCTCTTTTCTAAATATTATTTCTGCAGCTCCTTCTGCTCCCATAACTGCAATTTCAGCAGTAGGATATGCATAAACAACATCTGCTCCAAGATGTCTTGAAGACATTGCAATATACGCACCACCATATGCTTTTCTTAAAATAATTGTGACTTTTGGAACAGTTGCTTCAGAATAAGCAAAGAGGAGTTTAGCACCATGTCTTATGACTCCACCATGTTCTTGAGCAACACCAGGAAGATAACCAGGACAATCTGAAAAAGTAACAATTGGAATATTAAAGGCATCACAAAATCTTACAAATCTTGCTGCTTTATCTGATGAATTTATATCTAAAACTCCTGCTAAATATTTTGCTTGGTTTGCAACTATTCCAACACTTTGACCACCTATTCTTGCAAAACCTACAACAATATTTGGTGCAAAGTACTTTTGTACTTCTAAAAACTCTCCATTATCAACAACTTTTAATATTATATCAAGCACATCATAGGATTTTGTAGGATCAGTTGGAACAACATCTCTTAAAGATATATCTTTTCTATCAATTGGATCATTAGTTTCTACATATGGTGGATCTTGAAGATAGTTATCAGGAATATAAGAAAGAAGTTTTTTCAATATATCTAATGCTTCTTTATCATCACTTGCAAGGAAATGAGCAACCCCACTTTTTTGATTATGAACAAGTCCTCCGCCAAGTCCTTCATGTGTTATTTCTTCACCAGTAACTGCTTTTACTACATTTGGTCCAGTTATATACATAAATGCTTTTTCTGTCATAATTACAAAATCCATAATTGCTGGGGAATAAACAGCACCACCTGCAGTTGGGCCCATATTTACTGCAATTTGAGGAATAACTCCAGATGCTTTAGTGTTTCTATAAAATATTTCTCCATAACCAAACAGAGAATCAACCCCTTCTTGAATTCTTGCACCTCCTGAATCATTAAGTCCAATTATTGGAATTCCAAGTTTCATTGCAAGATCTTGCATCTTTACAATTTTTAAAGCATGCATCTCTCCGAGAGATCCACCTAAAACAGTAAAATCTTGTGCATATAGTGCAACTCTTCTTCCATTAATTGTTGCAATTCCTGTGATTACACCATCTCTTGGAGCAAAAATTTTATCTAAACCAAAATATGTTGAACGAGTTTTCACAAATTGATCAAATTCAACAAAAGAACCTTCATCGACAAGATACTCTATTCTTTCCCAAGCAGTTAAACTTCCTTTTTCATGTTGTTTTTTTATTGCTTCTTCTCCACCTGATTCTTGAATTTTCTTTTTCTTTTCATTTAACTCATTCAATAATTCATCAATTCCCATAAATTAACCTCCTTTTGGGGACTCTCAAATTTCTCTGACACAAGTTATTAATAATATATGTTATACCTCACTCAATCAATCAAATTATATCAAAGTTTTCTTACAAAATTCACTTCTCTTTCTATATCAAGTGAAACTTTATAAAGTTTTGATTCTTCAAGATAATTAGAAAGAATTTGTATTCCAATAGGCAAATTGTTGCTTGTTCCAACTGGAATATTTATACCTGGTATTCCAGCTAAATTAATAGGAATCGTCATAACATCAGCAAGATACATTTGAATTGGATCTTTTATTCTTTCTCCAATATTAAATGGAAGCACTGGAGAAGTTGGTAAAATAATTGTATCAATCTCTTTAAATGCTTCAATAAAATCATTAGTTATTAATCTTCTAACTTTTGATGCTTTAAGATACCATTGTTCATAATAACCAGAAGAAAGTGCAAAAGTTCCAAGAAGAATTCTTCTTTTAACTTCTTTACCAAAACCTTCTTTTCTTGTTTCTGTATACATCTTTTTTAAACTATCTCTTTCGATTCTTAAACCATATCTTACACCATCGTATCTTGCAAGATTACTTGATGCTTCTGCAAAAGCAATAAGATAATAAACTGGTAAAGAATAAGAAATATTTGGCAACGAAATCTCTTTTATTTCGTAACCTAATTTTTTTAATATTTCAATTGTTTCATTAAAAACTTTTAAAATATTTTCATCTATTCCAAATGTATTTAATTCTTTTATAATTCCAATTTTTATTTTTCCTTCAAAAGGAGTAATTTTATTATAGTTTATATTTAATGATGTTGAATCTCTTGGATCATAACCCATAATATGGTTTAAAATGTAAAAAGTATCATCAACACTCTTTCCAAAAATTCCAATTTGATCTAATGAAGAGGCAAATGCGACAAGCCCAAATCTTGATAAAAGTCCATATGTTGGTTTTATTCCAACAACTCCACAAAAAGATGCAGGTTGTCTAACACTACCTCCAGTATCTGAACCAAGAGATGCAATTACCATATCTGATGCAATAGATGCAGCAGAGCCACCCGAAGATCCTCCTGGAACTTTTGATAGATTCCAGGGGTTTTTTGTAATTTTAAATGCAGAGTTTTCTGTTGAAGAACCCATTGCAAATTCGTCCATATTTGTTTTTCCAATTATAATTGCACCCAATTTTTTTAATTTTTCTATAACAAAAGCATCATAAGGCGCTATAAAATTTTCAAGAATTTTTGAACCACATGTATTTGGAAGATCTTTCACTAAAATATTGTCTTTTATAGAAAAAATTATACCGTAAAAAGGAAGATCTCTTTCTTCTTTTTCAAGTTCTTCTGCTCTTTTTAATGCACCATCATAATCAATAAACAAAAACGAATCAATATCTTTTTCTTTTTCTTGAATTCTATTTAAATAAATATTTAATAATTCTTTTGGAGATAATTTTTTATCTCTTAATAAATTCAATGTTTCTAAAAGAGACAATCTGTATATTTCCATTTATTCTCCCACTATCTTTGGAACTTTAACAAATCCATTTTCAAAATCTGGAGAAATAGACTCTAAAACTTCTCTATTAAAAGTTTTTATGTTTTTATCTTCTCTTAAATATAATTTTTGAATTGGTGGATGAAACATTGGTTCAATATTTTTTGTATCTATTTTATCAATAACTTTAAAATGACTTAAAATTTCTTCAAGTTGAGGAATAATTTCATCTTTTTCATCTTCTTTTAAATACAACCTTGAAAGAGTTAAAATTTTTTCTACTATTTCTTTATCAATAATTCTCATAACTAATAAATTATAACAAATCTTTTCATTTTTAAAAAGGAAGAGGTCTCTATAACCTCTTCCTTTTAAATTTTCAATTAAAGTATTGCTCTTGTAATAATATAAAGGATCGACGGACAAAGAAAACATCCAAGACCTGTATAAAATGTTGCAGTCATAGCACCATAAGGTACTAATGCAGGATCAAGGGCTGTTAAACCTGCAACGGTTCCACTTGTTGTACCTACAAGACCACCTACAACCATTGCTGCTTGAGGAGTATTTATTTTTAATACTTTTCCTAAAGTGGGTATTAATATCATAGCAAGAACAGATTTGACAACACCTGCAGCAACAGAAAGGGCAATTGCTTCAGAACTTGCTCCAATTGATTCGCCAGTTACTGGACCGACTATAAAAGTACATGCACCAGCACCAATTGTTGTGATATCTTTTACATCTTTTATTCCAAAAGCAATGGCGATTATAACACCAATTATATATGAACCAACCACACCAATTATAAGCGATACAACTGCCATAAGACCGCCTTTTTTAATTTCTTCGATTTTTGCACCATATGCAGTTGCAACAATTGCATAATCTCTTAACATAGAGCCACCTAAAATGCCTACACCAGCAAAAATTGGAATATCAGCAAGACCTTTTGTTTTGCCTGTATAAGCACCAACAATTCCTGAAATTGCCATTGCAATTAACATAGCTATGGTAAATGTGTTTAATTTACTTCTAAAAAGATATTTATTAATGTACATAGCTAAAACATAAATCACACCCACTACTAAACATGCCCAAATTAACCCATTTTTAGTTAATAAATCTTTTATTATATCTATTAACCACATTTTTAACCTCCTTTACTTTTTAATTTTTGCATATTTAGATAGAAATGGTGTTAATAAAAGCATTCCAACTACTGCTATACCACCCGCAAGAAATGCAATTAATCCACCCTTAAACGCACCTATTATATTTGATTGAAGAACCATTGCGACGATTATTGGAACATATATTGCACCAATAAATTTTATTCCTAGTTTTGTTTTATCTGAAACCTTATTATTCCAATATTTTGTATTTGTCAAAAGAATTAGAAATAGCATCGCAAAACCAACTCCTCCGACATCACCCACATTTAAAAGTTTCCCCAAACTATATCCTATTGTTTCACCAAGTAAAAAAAGCCCTGTTAAAATCGCAAGGCCATAAATTTCCATTTTTATTTCCCTCCTTTCATGTTTTGTATATCTTCATAAGTTAAAACTACCCCTTCTTTTCTTAATTCATTTATTTTTTCTTCAGGGTAGTTTAAAAGATCTTTTAAAACCTCTATAGTATGTTGCCCTAAAAGAGGCGCAGGAGCATAAACCTCTCCAGGTGTTTCATTCATTTTAAATGGAGATCCTACAATTCTCATTTTTCCAACTTTTGGTTGTTCTATTTCAACAATCATTTTTCTATAATTAACAACAGGGTCATTTACAACTTTATCAATTGTATTTATTGGCGAATACGGAAGGTTATATTTTTCGAAAAGTTCTGCCCATTCTGAATATGTTTTTGTTAAGAAAATCTCACTCAAAATTTTATTTAATTCTTCCCTATTTTCAGTTCTTAATTTATTTGTTTTAAATTTTGGATGATCAATGAGATCTTTTCTTCCAATCATCTCGCAGAATTTTACCCAAAGTTGATCGTTTCCAATGGGAACAATAATCCAATCATCTTTTGTTTTATAACCTTGAAATGGAGTAATTGTTGGATGCATTGTACCAAGGGGTTTTGGTACCTCACCTGTAACTGTATATCTTACCACAGCATTTTCTAAAATATACACAAGACCATCAACCATTGAAATATCTATTTTTTGCCCAACTCCACTTTTCTCTCTATAAATAAGCGCAGCAAGGATTGCAATAGCACATTGATGTCCTGCAACAATATCACCTACTGATGTTCCAACTCTACAAGGTGGTCCACCGTATGGTCCTGTTATACTCATAAGACCACTATATGCTTGCGCAACCATATCATATGCAGGTTTATCCTTGTATTCTCTCAAAGTATCATGACCAAACCCACAAATTGAAGCATATATAATTTTAGGATTAATTTTTTTAACCTCATCATACCCAAAACCAAGTTTTTCCATTGTTCCAGGACGAAAGTTTTCTAAAATTACATCAGAAATTTTAATGAATTCTTTTAATAATTCTTTTCCTTTATCTTTTTTAAGATCAATTACGACACTTTTTTTATTTCTATTAATACTTATAAAATATGCACTTTCATCTTTGATAAATGGTCCAAATTCTCTTGCATCATCTCCTCTTGGTGGTTCAATATGGATTACTTCTGCTCCAAGGTCTGCTAAAATCATAGATGTTGTAGGAGCCGCAAGAACATGACTTAAATCACATATTCTAATACCTTCAAGTGCTTTTTCCATTTTATTTTATTCTCACCTCCTTATTTCTCACTAAACCCCTAAATCACAATATTAGTTTAGTATAATATATAGATACAAAATTTTCACTTATTCACCTTTTTTAATTTCATCTCACCTCCCTTCATAATAAAAAAAGTGACCTAAAAATCAGGTCACTAATACACAAAAATCACTTTTTAAAAATTATAATAAAAGTTTTTAAAAAAGTCAATACTATTTAGTAAGATGCATTATACTAAGAGAACCCCTCTCGTGATTTGTAAGAGGATAAAAGGCGGAATCTCCATAAAGTGCAACAGCAATCCAATGGCCATCAGAAGCAATTCCAACTTTCATTCTTATACTTGCGTCTACTGGGACTTGATGTAAAATACCCTGAAGGGCATCAAGAGAAGCATGAACGACTCCATGAATAAGTACTGAATTTTTTTCTACTATGTTATTTTGAATAGCACATCCAATTATTGATTTAACAAAGTGCTCTTTTACATTTGATGCAAGACCTGCAACAACAGTAACAGCTAATTTTATTCCAATCTTCACTGCTTTCTCTTTTATTACCTTTTCTTCTTCATCATCTGATAGAGCAGCAAGCATTGCAATTTTTCCAATTCTCTCTAATTTCATTTCAATTTTTTCCATATTGTATTAAATTATAACAAATTTAACTATTTTTTGTGCTTTTTACAATATATTTTTTAATTATAAAATATAAAAGATAACCAAATAGAACCCAAGGAACTATTATTGCTAGAAATATAATTAGAATTAATAATGAATTTATTATGCTTTTTATTGCAAAAGTCAAACCATCTAAAATTCTTTTTAAAATTTCAGATTTTTCCCACAATGGAACGCCTATACTTTTTTCTGTTAATAAAACACTTATCTCAGAATATTCGCTATGATAATTTATATAGTTCATTCGCCCTTTTATTTTTTCAATTTCTGTTTCTATATTTTGTAGTTCAGATCTTATTGAGAGTAAATCTTTTATATCTTTTGCCTTTTCTAACCATGATAAAAGAAGGGTTCTTTGGGACTCAAGAATTTTAAGTCTCCCCTCGAGATCAAAATATTCTTCACTAACATCTTCTGTTGATATAGATAAATTTTTAACCTTTCCAAGTTCATTTAGTCTATTTAAAAAATTATCAAAATTTTTTGAAGGTATCATAAAAGTAAGATATCCAGAATTTTTTCCATCTTCTTCGTAAATTTGAGAATTAATCAAATTCCCATTGAATTGTGATGCTAAAGTTATCAATTTATTAAGAGTTTCATAAAACTTATCTTTTTCAACTTCAATATTTGCGTTACCCCTTTTTATTAACTTTAAACCACTCTCATAAGACGGGGTAGAGGTTTTTTCAAAAAAATTTTGTTGTAATTCTGTAAAACTCTTATTATATTCTTTAGTTAAATTTAAATTTCTCATAGACATAAAAATTGTGGCGACTTTCGACAAGAGAAAACTTGATAAAATTAATCCAACAATAATAATTAAAACAATTGTTGTAATTATTAATATTTTTTTATTCAAAATCTTTTTCATTGTTTCACCTCCTATTATTATAAACTTTAATTTAGAAAATAAGTTTCAAATAAAAAGGTGAACATAGTTCAACATTTGTAACAAAATGATTTTTTGGTTGTATAATAAATTGAAATGGGAACAATAATCGAAACCAATAATCTTATTGTTGAATATCATCTTGGAAAGGTAGTTGTTTATGCATTAAGGGGTATAAATTTAAAAGTTGAAAAAGGTGATTTTATTGCAATTATGGGAAAATCAGGTTCTGGAAAGTCAACTCTTCTCCATGTTCTTGGAGGTCTTCAGAAGCCTACAAAAGGTGAAATATTTATAAACGGAAAAAATTTAATTAAATTAAGCGAAAATGATCTTACATTCTTTAGAAGAAAGTATATTGGTTTTGTTTTTCAATCATACAATCTTATTCCAACTTTAACTGCATTAGAAAATGTTGAATTACCAATGATTTTCTTTAATAAAAAATCAAAAGAAAGAAGGGAAAAGGCAATTTCACTTTTAACAAAATTTAAACTTGAAGACAGGTTAAATCATAAACCTACTGAACTTTCAGGAGGAGAACAACAAAGAGTTGCAATTGCAAGAAGCTTAGCTAATGATCCAGAAATTGTCCTTGCAGATGAACCAACAGGAAATCTTGATTCAAAAACTGGTGAAAGTATTATGGAAGAGTTTGTAAATATAAACAAAAATTTCAAAAAAACAGTAATAATTGTAACACATGCAAGAGAGGTGGCTGAATATGCAAATAAAATAATTCATATAAAAGATGGATTGATTGAATCAATAGAAGAGTTAAGGAGGATATGAAATGAAAAAAATTTTATTATCAATTTTAACAATTTTTCTAATTTTCTCTTTTATTAAATTTTCTTTTGGTGAGCCACAAATTGAAATAGAGGGGTATAGTATAAACCCAAAAGAGGTTTATCCTGGTTGTGAATTCACATTAAGTATGAATATTAAAAATAATAGTTTAAAAGATAAAGCAAAATCTATAACAATAGAGATAAAAAGAATAGAAAACAGAAATGATCTTTACATTTTTTACCCAAAAAACAAAACAACTACAAGAAAAATTGAGGAATTAGACGCAAATAAAGAAATAAAAGTTGAATTTTCTTTTGAAGTTGATAAGAATGCCCAAACTGGTTTATATAGATTAGTAGTAACTATTTCATGGAGAGATGAGAGTAATAAGACATATTTAAGTGAGGAGATAATAGGTGTAAGTGTTTCACCACCTTCCATTGAAAATAGACCACTTTTAACAATTAAACTCTTTACTTACTCTCCAATTCCTGTTGAAGGTGGTGGAACTTTTGATTTAAATTTAAATATAGAGAATATTGGAGGCAAAGATGCAAAAAATATAAAAGTTGAAATAAAAAGAGTTGAGGGTAGTACTGCACTTCTTTATTTTTCTCCAAAAGAATCTGGAAATGTGATTTATTTAAATAGAATTCAAAAGGGAGAAAGATCGAGTATAAAATTTTCCTTTAATGTAGATGAAAATATAAAAACTGGACTCTACAATCTTGAAGTTCAAATGAATTATGAAGATGAAGCAAGATTATTTTATAGTAATCAAGAAATTGTAGGAATAAATGTAGTTGAAAAAAGGGATAAAGCAAATGTTGATATTATAAGTTCTAAAGTAGTTCCTGAAAGAATTTTACCAGGAGATACATTTGAATTAAATTTAAAAATTAAAAATGATGGCAATCTTCTTGCTAAGAAGATAAAAATATACCCTTCAAACATTGAAGGGGAGGGTTCTTTAAAATATTTTTCTTTGCATGGGGAAGGAGTAAAAATAATTAATTATTTAAATATTAATGAAGAGACGGAAATAAAATTTAATTTTATAGTTGACAAAAAGATAGAATCAAAGTTATACAACATTGTTTTTAATATAACTTACGAAGATGAAAAAAATAAAATTTACTCAAACGCAAAATCAGTCGGAATTTTAATATCATCAGATGCTCCAGATTTAATTCTTTCTAACTACTCATTTGATCCTGAAAGTATAAAACCAAACACAACCTTCAAATTGAATCTTATAATTGAAAATAGAGGAAATCTTAGTGCAAAAGATATAAAAATAACACTACAAAATTTAGAGAATAATACATCTTTATACCCATTTTCTATATTTAAAGGATCAGGTAGTCAATATTTAGAAGAAATTAAAGAAAATGAAAAAAAATATGTAATATTTGAACTAAAAGTCGATAAAGATGCTCAAAGTAAAAATTATACAATAATTATTTTGATAGACTACAAAGATAAATCTTTAAGGAGTTACACAAAAAATGAAAGAATAAATATTTTTATAGGAGAAAAAGAAAAATTAACAAAACCTATAGTTTTAATTGAAAATGTTTCAACAGAGCCTAAACTAATAGGAATTGGAACTAATTTTAAATTAAATCTCACACTTTTAAATAATGGAGGAGAGGTCGCTAGGAATGTAAAAATTCAATTTAGTGGAGTTGGCGTGTCGGGCGATCTATATCCATTTACAATTTTAAATACAAGTAACACTATTTTTATCGGAGATTTAAAGGAAAATGAAAGAAAAAATGTAGAAGTCAACTTTTCTGTATCATCAGAGGCAAAAGAGGGACCCTATAATTTAATTATTAATATAACTTATGAAAATAGTGAAAATTTTTCTGACTCACAAAAAATTGGTATAGTAGTTAAAAAAATCGAGCCACAAAAAAGTTTGAATTTAATATTGTCAAATTATAAAGTAAACCCTAATATTGTTAATCCCGGAGATATTGTTGAAATAGATTATACAATTACAAACATTTCAAAAGAAAATGCATATAACATCACTCATAAAATTGATAAATTAGAAAATTCAAACTCACTTTATCCATTTTCACCTATTTATTCCACAAATATTAATAAAACAAATTTAATTTTAGGTGGTAATTCAATCAGTTATAAAATTAAATTTTTTGTATCACCAGATGCAGAATCAAAAACATACAATCTTTCTCTTTCAATAAAATATGAGGATATAAATGGAGTATCTTATGAAACTTCCGGAACAATTGGAGTTGTTGTATTAAGAAAACAAATTCTTGCAATATTCAACTTTTTGTGCCCTGAAAGGGTAAAAACAAATCAATCTTTTACTCTTTCTTGCGAAATTGGAAATATAGGAAATTATCCTGTTAAAGGTGTAATTTTGTATCTTAAAGGATTACCAGTTTTTGGTGGGGATAAATTTATTGGAACACTTGAAAGTGGAAATTATGACACCTATGAATTTGAAACAAAAATTGAAAGAGAAGGAGAATATAAAGGAGAAATAATTCTTCAATATGTGGATGATACTAATGAAATACATGAAATTAAAAAAGAATTTAAAATAGTTGTCGAAGAATATGAAGAGAGTCAGTTAGAAAATAAAACTCAAAAATTATCCTTTTGGCAGAAATTATGGAGATTTATATTAAGACTTTTTGGAATAATTAAATAATGAGACTAAAAGATACAATAACAATTGTTTCAAGAAATTTAGGAAGATCTAAAACAAGAACAATTTTAACATCAGTGGGCGTTTTAATTGGTGTTGCAGCAATAGTAACATTAATTTCAATATCAATTGCATTAAATAGAAGTGTTGTAGAACAAATTGAAAATAGTGGAGATATAAAAATTTTGACTATTTATCCAGTTTCTTTTAAATTTGGTGGAAGGAATCCTTTTAGTGGTAAAGGATCTACACAATCTGAAATAAAAATAATTGATAGAAATGCATTAAAAAATTTTGAAAAAATTGAGGGTGTTATTGCAGTTTCTCCAATATATGAATATTCTGGAATCAAAGTTGAAATAGGAAAGGCTTATAGTATTTCTACTTTTACAGGAATTGAAATAAATAAAATAAAAGAAATAGCTGGTGAGTTAGAAAAAGGGAGGTATTTTACAAAAGTTGACAAATATTCTGCTATTGTTGGAGCAAAATTTGAAGAAACATTTCTTGATAAAAATACAGAAAAAGAAGTTAAACTCGATCCATTTGGAAAAATTTTTAAATTCACTATTCAAAGAATAAAAGATGGAAAAGTTGAAACAAAAACATACTCTTTCAAAATAGTCGGGGTTCTTAAACAAAAAGGGACTCAAGAAGATTACGTGGTTTATGTCCCAATAGATACAATTATTTCAATAAGAGAGTGGATTACAAATTCAAATATTAATCCTGAAATAAATGGATATCAGAGAGCAATTGTAAAAGTAAGGGATGTTAGTAGTGTTAATTATGTAACCAAAAAAATAGAAGAAATGGGGTTTACTGTTTTTTCAATTCAAACATTAATTAATGCAATTTCAAATGTTTTCAGCATCTTACAATTCATATTAGGTGGTATCGCTGCAATCTCCCTAATTGTTGCAGGTGTTGGAATAGTAAACACTATGACAATGTCTATTTATGAAAGAACAAGACAAATTGGCATCATGAAAGCAATTGGTGCATCAAATAAAGATATATTGTGGATGTTTTTAATTGAATCTGCTACTCTTGGATTTTTTGGGGGAATTGGAGGTATAATTTTATCTTTTATTTTAAATTCTATTATAACAATTATCTCCCCCTTTATAACCCAAGGTGTTAAATTAAAGGTTTTTGCTCCTTTCTATTTAATATTTTTTGCAATAATTTTTGCAGTTGTAATTGGATTAATAGCAGGATATTTTCCATCAAAAAGAGCAGCAAATTTAAGCCCAGTTGAAGCATTAAGATACGAATAAAATATAAGTTTGACAAATTTTGCTTAATTCAATATAATTTCAATTTGGTATGAGATGGAGGGATTATGATTCTTAAAAAAGGAGATTATGTTGAAATAAAAATCACCATTTTAAAACCAGATGAGCGAGCAGAAAATTTACCACAAGACACAAAGTTAGTCCCATATGAAGGAAAGGTAAGAGGTTATCTCACCTTTGATGGAGAGATTGGAAAAGAAGTAGAGATTGAAACACCAATTGGAAGAAGAGTAAAAGGGATACTCCTTGGTTTAGCTAAAGAATATATTCATAATTTCGGTGAACCAATTAGAGAACTTATTGATATTGGAAAAAAAGTAAAAGAAAAATATCTTAAGGAGTAGTTTATGGGAAAGGTTGAAGAGTTATTTAAAAGAAGTAGCGAAATAATGAAAAAATCTCTTGCTGGTCTTGATTATGATAAATTTGAAATAAAAAATATCTCTTTTGATTATGATGCACTTCTTAATTCAGTGCCTTATGATATTTATGAAATTTCAAAAATTCAAAAAGAGTTTAAAGTTGGAGGAACTCCACTTTATGAATTAAAGAATATAAATAAAATAGTTAAAAAATTATCTAAACCAGGTTATGGTGCTAAAATTTTACTTAAGGATGAAGCAAATAACGCATCTGGATCATTTAAAGCAAGAAGGGCATCACTTTCAGTTTTTCATGCAAAAAAAATGGGGTTTAAAGGAGTAGTTGCAGAAACAAGTGGAAATTATGGTGCAGCAGTTGCGTCTCAAGCAGCACAAATGAATTTAAAAGCAATAATAGTTCAAGAAGTCTTTGATTCAAAGTGGATTGGACAACCAGAGATTCTTGAAAAAGGCAGAGCATGTGAAGCATATGGTGCAGAAGTTTGGCAAATGACAGTCGGTCCTGAACTATTTTATATGACTCTTCTTATTTTAAATGAAACAGGCTATTTTAATGCCTCGCTTTATACTCCTTATGCAATTAAAGGTATTGAAACTTTAGGTTATGAAATTGCTTTAGAAGTTAAAGAAAGATATGGAAAATACCCAGATTATGTTCTTGTAACTCATGCAGGTGGTGGAAATGTTACTGGAACAAAAAGAGGACTTATTTTAGGTGGTGCAAAAGATACAAAAGTGATTGGAGTATCAGTTGATTTAAGAGGATTACATATGGCAAGTGATAGAGATTTTAATAGAAAATCTTTTACAACTGGTCACACAGGTTTTGGTGTCCCATTTATGGTTAAACCAGATAGAACAGATGTTCCAAGAAATGCCGCACGACCTTTAAGATATATAGATGATTATTTAATTGTTTCTCAAGGTGAAGTTTTTTATACAACTATTCTTCTCGCTCAAATTGAGGGACTTGAAAGAGGACCTGCAGGAAACACATCTCTTGCAGCAGCAATTCCGCTTGCAAGGGAATTACCCGAAGATAAAATAATTGTTGTTCAAGAAACTGAGTATACTGGGGCTGGAAAACATCCTTTTGCACAACTTACTTTTGCTAAAAAAATGGGAATTGAGATTGTTAAAGGAAACCCAGAACAAAATGTTCCAGGTAAAAAAATTGTTATCCCAGAAGATGTAAGTGAACTTAGATATGAAAAAGTTGATTTAGAAGAAATTAAAAAATCTTACCTTAAAAATGCTTTAAAAGATATAAATGAAATAACAAAAGAAGATCTTAAGTTTCTAAAAGAAGAGATAAATGAAAAAGATAGTGATTTTGTTGAAAGATATCTATATGAGAAAGGAGTAAAAATTTATGGTTAGAGAAGACGATTTTGAGAAAAGAAGAGAACATCTTAAAAATATGAGTGAGGAAGAGTTAATTGACTATTTTTGGAAATTAACAGAAAAAATAGTTAATCCCCTTGTTGAACTTTCTTATACCCACACTTCGCCTTCGATTGAGAGAAGTGTTTTACTTAGAATGGGATTTTCAAGTATTGAGGCGAAAAATATTGTTAAGCATATGGTTGAGCATAATCTTTTATCACATGGAGCAGGAAGAATAGTTCTTCTATATAGTGAAATGAAAAAAATTAACTACCTTGAAGCAGGAAGAGAACTTGCTAATGGAATTGGATGGGATGATATTTTAGATTATTATAGGAGGATGGAAGATGCTATCACCGAATGAAAAAATTAATATAAGAGAAATTTTAAAAGATCTTGATAAATACAAACCAAAAAGATATGGTTGGACATTTAGAAAAAAAATAGAGAAACAAAATTTTTTAAATCTTCTTTATTTTGAAACAAGTGAACCACTTAAAAATTCAATTCCTCTTCCAGCAAGTAGACAGATGGATTATATAGATCCTCAACCAGACATAACTATTACTGTAGAAATTGCATCTGGTAGATTTGAAGATGATATAAGAAGAATGAGAATGGCTGCATGGCATGGTGCAGATCATATCATGGTAATAAGAACTTTAGGTCAAAGTCACTTTGATGGACTTATTGAAGGTACTCCTGAGGGAGTTGGGGGGATTCCTATTACAAGAAAACAAATTAGAGCAACAAGAAAAGCGCTAGACCTTATTGAAGAAGAGGTTGGAAGAGAAATTAATTTACACTCATATGTTTCTGGAATTGCAGGTCCTGAAATTGCAGTATTATTTGCTGAAGAAGGTGTAAATGGGGCTCATCAAGATCCCCAATACAACATTCTATATAGAAACATAAATCCAGTAAGATCTTTTGTTGATGCAGGAGTTAGTAAAAAAATAATGGCTGCATTTAATATGTTACAAATTGATGGAGCACACAATGCAAATGCAACTGCAAAATATGGATATAAAGTCATGCCTGAACTCTTAGTTCAACATGCAATAAATTCACTATTTTCTTTGAAAGTTGGGATGAAAAAAGAATATATTGCTCTCTCAACTGTCCCTCCAGATGTAGCTCCATTTCCAGCATTAAGATTGGATATTCCTTATGCAAATTTATTAAGAAAAGTTTTTAAAGGCTTTAGATTTAGAGCACAAATGAATACAAAATATGTAGAATCTTGCACAAGAGAAGCAACAGTAAATCACACACTTAATGCTTTAATATCACGAATAACTTCTGCTGATATTCAATCAACAATAACTCCAGATGAAGGAAGAAATGTTCCATGGCATTATAATTCAATTCATGCTGTAAACACTGCAAAACAAGTTTTAATTGCAGCAGATGGATTAAAGAAGGTTTTAAAAATTAATGAAGATGAGTATGAAAAAGAAAGGGAAAGAGAACTTCTTGAAAGAGCAATTTTGTTTTTAGAAGAAATAATTGAAGTTGGTGGATATTTCAAAGCGCTTGAAGAGGGATTTTTTGTAGATTCTGGTTATTATCCAGAAAGAGTTGGAGATGGAATAAAAAGACCACAAGATGGAGGAGATGAAGCTCATACAGTTGTAAAGAGAGCAAAAGATTATCTTGCTCCAGTTTGTCACCATTTTGGATATAACAACCTTCCTCAAGGATTAAACAAACCTTGTGATTTAATTGATGGTTGTACTTTTTGTAAAAGAGAAAAAATAGTTTATATAGATGAACTTGATCCAGAAGATAATGTTGAAGTAAGACTAAAAAAAATTGAACCTTATGAAAAAGAAGGAATGTTTAAACCAGAAGTTCAATGGAAAAATGATGGAGTAATTCTCGTTTCAATGTTTTTGCCAATTGATAAAGAAAAAGCACCCTATGCTGCAATTGAGATTGGAAAAAGGTTAGGACTTTTGAATGTAGAAGTTATACATCAACAAGTTCTACATCCAGCAGAAGGTAGTTATATTGAAATAAAAGGTGAAGTTCCATTTTTTATCAAAGAAAGCGAAATTAAAATTCCAGAAAAAATTTTGCCACTTAAAGATGAAGAGATAACATATGAAATCAAAAAAAGAGGTGGTATTAAATGTGTTGCTGCAACCTTAGGAGAAGATGAACATAATGTAGGACTTAAAGAGATAATTGATATTAAGCATGGTGGAATTGAAAAATGGGGTTTTCAGGTAACATATCTTGGAACAAGCGTTCCGCCAGAAAAAGTTGTTAATGCTGCAATTGAAGTTGGAGCAAAGGTAATTCTTGCATCAACAACAGTAACTCACGGAAATGTTCATAAAATTAACTTAAAAAAATTAAATGATACTGCTATTGAAAAGGGTGTAAGAGACAAACTTATAATTATTGGTGGGGGAACACAACTTTCTCAAGATACTGCAAAAGAAGTAGGAATTGACGCAACTTTTGGAAGAGGCACAAAAGGAATTGATGTTGCTTCATTTATAATAAGAAGACTAAGAGAAAAAGGAATGTAAATTATTCTTCAATTACAACTACAGATACAACATAATCTCCATCATGAGATAAAGATATAAAAATTTTGCCTTTGGGTTTTATAATAATTGGTTTATCCATTTCATCTTTTAAAATTTCAATATCTTTGAAACTCTTAATTTTCAAATAATCTTTTCCTGCTTTTATAATTGCTTCTTTAAGAGAAAATCTACCTGCAAGATGAATATATTTTTCCCTATAACTTTCAAATAAATTTAATTCATTTTCAGTAAAAATTCTTTTCAATATCTCTCTATTATTTTCTACAATTTTTTTAAATCTTTTAATATTAACAATATCTATTCCAATTCCAATAATCATAAATAAATTATATCTTAAATTTTTAGAGTGATAAGATGCCTTATGTAATTATATCAATCTTTTCTTTTTATAAAAGGTCAAAATATCTCGTCTTTATTAAAATTCATCCTAAATTTATATAATCATAAAATATGAAGTTTATTATAAATTCTTTTAATATCTTCTATTGTATTTATGTCCATTGGAGATTTATCTTCTCTTATTCTTAAAATTCTTGCAAATCTCAAAGCAAACCCACTTTCATATTTTTTACTTTTCTGAATATCTTCAAAGCCAACCTCAACTACAATTTCTGGCTTAACTACTACTCCACCATCAATATCTTCTATCTTTATTTCAATTAACTTTTTTGTCATCTCTTCAAATTCTTCATCTGTTAAACCTTTAAATGTTTTTCCTAGAGGAAGAAAACTTTTTTTATCTTCTGAAAGACAATAAAGCATGTAATCCGAAAGCCAATTCAATCTTCTTCCATAGCCCCAAAATGCTTTAAGAATAACAAGATCAAGAGTTTCAACTTTTTTTAACTTAAACCAAAGTTTTCCCCTTCTTCCACTTTGATAAACACTTGATAATCTTTTTGCCACTATCCCTTCAAATCCATCTCTTATTGATTTTTCATAAAAATTTTCGCCCTCATCAATATCTTTTGGTATTATATATTTTACCCTCTCAAAATTTCCTTTTACTTTATCGAGAATCTCCATCCTTTTGAAATAAGGGGTTAAAGTTAAATCTTTGTTATTTAGAAAAAGAATATCAAAAAGAAAAACTCTTAAATCTAATAAATTTTCTTTTCTCTTTTTAAAAATAACACTCATTAGATCTTGAAATGGAACAATTTCTCCACTTTCTTTAAATCCAACTAACTCTCCTTCTAAAATTAAATTTTCATAAGAAGAGAAGTTTTCTTTTATTTTATTAACTAAATCTATCAAATATTCTGTTATATCATTTAGGTTTCTTGAAAAAATTTTTATCTTTTCTTTATCTTTATGTATCTGAACTCTTATACCATCGTATTTATATTCAAAAGAGAAAAAATCACCTTCATTAAATATGTCTTTAACTGAATCCACCTTTTCAGCAAGCATCATAGGAATTGGTCTTAATGGTTCAATTTTTATATCACCCTTTTTATAATTTTCAAAAAATTTTCTAAAACTTCCAGATTTCAAAAAGAGTTCCTGAAATTTTTTATCATCTATATTAAAATAAAGAGAAAGAGCCTTTTTAAATAAACCCTCTTTAATACCACCTCTTATCTCTTTTAAAACTATTTTTGTGAAATATTTTGCTTCAATATATGAAAGTTTTTCATAAATTGATTTTAATCTCTCAACTCTTTCTCTTTTCACCCCTTCCCCTTTTAATTCTTTAAATTTTAAAATTTCTGTGTAAATATCTTCTAATTCAAATTTTGATGCTTCATTTTTATTATTTTGAATAAATATTAATTTTATCCACTCACCAAAATCTTCAGCATTAGAAAAGCCACTTAATTTACAATATGGAAATAAAGTTTTTATAGTCTCATAAATGGTACTTATTCCAATATTTAAATCTTTTTTCGAAAAATTTTCAAATTTTCCAAGTGAAAGTTCTATAAAAAGCGGAATCCTTTCATATTCAATATTCAAAAATAATTCTTTTATCTTTTGAACAATTTCATTTCTACTTTTTATCTTAGAAATAGATTCGTGAAAATTTGAAAAATCAAAGAATTTCATATTATAATTAAATTATATAATAATTATATTATTATAAACTCTGCCGAAGTGGCGGAACTGGAAGACGCGGTAGACTCAAAATCTACTGGGGGTAAACCCCATGAGGGTTCAACTCCCTCCTTCGGCACTATTATTAACAAAATGAATTTGAAAGAGAGAATAAAAGAAGAGGTTCAAATTTTAACAAATTTAATCGATGAAGTATTCACAGGAAAGGAAAAAAATGAAGAAAAATTAAATACTCTTGTAACTTTACAAGGAATAATAAGAGGTATTAATCAACTTCTTTTAAGAATTAAAAATAAAAATGAACTTTTACAAGAAATTATCAATTTAGTTACAATTCAACCAAATATAATTGGTTCATTTATAAAAATTTTAGAAGATAATGAAATTAAAACTTATTCAAATTTTAAAGAAGAAAATTTAATTAAAGAAATTTTAACTTCAAAAGAAATAGAACTTTTTGAACCATATTATAGTGGAGAAATTAAAAAATTTGAAATAAATAACCATAAAAATATTTCTGTGGTTTCAATTCCTATTTCAGATGAAAAAGGAAGAGTTGGAGTATTTGTTTTATTTTCTAATAAAAGAAGCTTTTTTGATAAAGAGGAAATGGATTATCTAAAAGAAGTAACAAGTGATATCCTAGTTGGACTTAGAACAATAAATTATGAAAATAGAATAAAAGACTCACTTTTAAATTTAGCAAGAGGAATAACAAAAATTGTTGAATTAAGAGATCCAAGCACAAAAGGCCATGGAGAGACGGTTGCAAAACTTTCATATGAAATTGGGAAAAACCTGGGTTTTGATGAAGAAAGACTTGATATGTTATATATAGCAGCACTTATTCATGATATAGGAAAAATTTCTATTGCGATAGAAATTTTAAATAAACCATTTAAATTAAGAGATGTTGAATATGAATGGGTAAAGCAACACACATATTATGGTTACGAATATTTAAAAGATTTAAATTTTCCAATACAAATTCCAGAAATAATACTTCAACATCATGAAAGAGTAAATGGAAGTGGATATCCAAAAGGGTTAAAGGGAGAAGAAATTATGATTGAAGCAAAAATAATTGGAGTTGCAGAAGTTTTTCATGCTATGATATCACATAAACCATATAGACCTGCACATTCAATAGAAGAAGCCCTTGATTACATAAAAACAAACAGGGGTGTTCTTTTTGATGAAAATGTTGTAGATAAATTTTTTGAAGTTATAAATGAAGACTTTCAAATAAATGATAAAAATTGAAGTTTTAGATGGGAAAAATACAATAGGTGGGACAAAAATTTTAATAGGTGATAAGGAATTTTCATTTTTTCTTGATTTTGGAAAAAATTTTAAAACATATTCATTGTATTTTGAAGAGTTTTTGTCTCCAAGAACTTTAACTGGTATTTATGATTTATGGAAACTAAATTTGATTCCAAAAATAAATAATATCTATAGAGAAGATATATTTCCTCCATATTTAAATGAAGAGAAAAGAGTTATTAATCTTTCAGGGGTTTTTTTATCGCATGCACATCTTGATCATAGTGGATTTATATCTTTAATTAAAGAAAATATTCCAATTATAACATCATCAATAACAAAAAAATTTTTAGAAGCAATTGAAGTTATTAATCCAGAACTCTTTACACAATTCACATTAGTTAAAAAAAGATATTGGAATGAAGATTTTGGTGAAAAAGTATCTTTAAGTAATAAAAAGAAAAAGAAGGATGGTGATTTTAATGAAATCGAGGAGAAAAATAGAAATTTTATTGAAATTTGCGATGAAAAGTATGAAAATAAATTAGACAATATTAAATTTATATCTTTTAAAACAGATCACTCTATTTTAGGCTCCCTTGGTTTTTTTATTGAAATGAATGGAATTGGAATTGCATATACAGGAGATATAAGATTTCATGGAAAAAATTCAAAATATTCTTATTTATTTGTTAATGAATTAAAAAAATTGAAACCAACAATTTTAATAACAGAAGGAACAAGAGTGCGAAGTGAAAAAGGGAACAAAAAAGAAGAAGACGTTTTCAAAAGTTCTTTAAAAGTTATAAATGATTTTAAAGGAAAGGTTGTTATTTCAGATTTTGGTCCAAGAAATATTGAAAGGTTAGAGACCTTTTTAAATATTGCAAAAGAAACAAAAAGATATCTTTTAATAACATACAAAGATGCTTTACTTCTTGATCTATTAAAAGATCATTTTAATTTAATTGATGATGATCATATTTTAATTATTCATGAGAAAAAAAGTGATGATAGAAAATATCTTAGAGAGTTAAAAGAAAAGTATAAAAATAAAATTGTTACTCCTAAAATTATTAATGATAACCTTGGAGATTTTATTATCTGTTATAGTTTTTACGATTTTGTTAATTTAATTGATTTAGAAATAAACGATGGAGCATACATATATTCAACAAGTGAAGCATACACAGAAGAACAGGAAATTGATATAAAAAGACTCTTTAATTGGTTAAAATATTTTAATTTAAAAATCTTTGGAGTAGAAATAAATGGTGATAAGCCAATTTTTTCTGGAGATTATCACTCTTCGGGTCACGCATCCTTTGATGATATTATTTGGATGATAAATGAAATTAATCCTGAGTTTATTTTGCCAGTTCATACTGAAAACTTAGAAGAATTTGTTAAAATTTTTGGCGAGGGAAGAGTTATAAAAGAAGAGACTTTTGAATTATAATTTTAATTGATTTGCGGAAGTGGCGGAATGGCAGACGCGCTGGATTCAGGTTCCAGTGGGTTATCCCGTGAGGGTTCAAATCCCTCCTTCCGCACCAAGAGGTTTTAATGGAAAACCTTAACTTTAGGGCAAAAATTGTTGAGAAAGGCAAAGAGAATGATAAATATTTTGTTATTCTTGATAATACGGAGTTTTATCCAGATGGAAAAGGTGGGCAACTTGGAGATAGGGGTCAAATTGATGGAAAAGAGGTTCTTCTTGTTAAGGAAATTAATGGTAAAATTCTTCATTTTTTATATGAAATCCCTGAGGAAAATGAAGTTATTTGTAAAATAGATAAAGAGAGAAGATTAGAAATTTCCAGGGAGCACACTGCTCAACATATTCTTTCAAGAATTCTCTTAAATTTATATAATTTAGAAACCTTAAGTTTTCACATGGGAGATGAGTATTCAACAATAGATATACCCTATTTTAATTTTAAAGACGAAGAATTAGAAAAAATTGAATTAAGTGTTATGAAAATTATTGATGAAGGAAGAGAGGTAAAAAAATATTTTATTGATGAAAGTGAATTGAAAAATTATAAATTAAGAAAAGAGGAGGAAATAAGAGAAAAAAAGATAAGAATAGTTGAAATAGAAAACTTTGATATAACCATGTGTGGAGGAACTCATGTTGATAATACTAAAGACATCCTCATTTTTAAAATAACAAAAATTGAAAAAATAAAAGGGAATAATTTAAGAATTTATTTTAAAACTGGATTCAGAGCATATTATGATTTTTTAAAAAAGGATTCCATTTTAAGAAAAATATCAAAAGAAAACAATGTAGGAATTGAAGAACTTGATAACTTTATATTTAAATTAAAGGATGAGAAAGAAGAAAATTATAAAAAACTTAAAAGTGTTAAAGAAGAGTTTTTAAAGATCTACTTGAAAACAAAAATTAATAAAAAAGTTTTTGAAAGCATTGAATTTTTAGATCAAGAAGATCTTATATATCTTGGAAAGGAATTTATTAAAAATGGAGCCAATTTTGTATATTTATATAATAAAAATTTTGGTGTAATATTTCTAAATGAAATTAAAAACTTGAATTATGATATCATTTTAAGTAAACTAAAAGATAGTTTTAATATAAAAGGAGGAGGAAAAGATTTCATTTCAATAAAACTAAATGAAAATGGAAAGGAGATTGAAAAATTCTTATGGAAGATGATAGAATAGCAATCATTTCAGATATTCATGCTAACATTGAAGCACTTAATGCTGTTTTAGAAGATATTAAAAAAGAAGATATTAAAAACATAATTTGCTTGGGTGATATAGTTGGTTATGGACCAAATCCACATGAAGCAATTGAAATAATAAAAGATAACGCTGAGTATATTATTAGAGGAAATCATGATGAAGGTCTAATTGATGAATCTATAACCTTTGATTTTAATTCCTATGCAATTGATGCATTGAAATGGCAAAGAAAAGTTTTAGATGAAAAAGATAAACTTTTTTTAAAAAATCTTCCATATTTTCTTAAATTTGACACATTTGAAATTGTTCACGGGGCATTATCTGATTTCTTTAAATATATAACAAATATTGATGAGGCTCTTCTTGAAAAGAGTTTTATGAAAAGAAATATTTTATTTATAGGACATACTCACAGAGCAGGAGTTTTTGATTTATATGAAAAAAAATTTATTCCATTTACTTATGGAGGAGAATTTACAATTTTAAAAGATAGATTCTACATTATAAATCCTGGAAGTGTTGGTCAGCCAAGAGACTTTAACCCTCTTTCATCTTACCTTATCTATTTTAAAAAAGAAAATAAAATTAAATTTAAGAGAATAAATTATCCTTCAGAAATAACAAGAGATAAAATTATAAAAAATAATTTGCCACAATTTCTTGGAGATCGATTAATTGTTGGATATTAAATTTATAATTTCTTTTATTTCTTTTATATCAACTCCAAAATGAACTGTTTTAATACCTAATTTTTTTGCTGGTAATATATCCATTTCTAAGTCATCCCCAATCATAATTGAATCTTCTGGTTTTGAATTTAGTTTCTCAAGAATTTCAATATAATACTCAACATTTGGTTTTGCATAATGCATATTTTCCATTGTTGTAACTAAAGAAAAGTTTATGTCACTCAAATTTGCCCATTCTATTCTTTGCATTATTGCAATTTCAGGAAAAATTGAATTTGTAGCAATAACTACTTTATATCCCATTTTAATTAAATTTAAAACTGTTTCTCTGCCACCTTCTCTTGGTTTTCCATAAATTTTAAGTTTTGGAAAATCATTAATATAAAAATCTAAAAAAACTTCTTTTAAAATCTTTCGATCAACCTGAGAAAGTTCAACAAATTTTTTATAAAATTTATCAACATTTAACTCACCATTTTTTTCATAAATCATATAATCAACTGATACTTGAAGTATTTTTAATGGATCTTTATCTTTTAAAACTCTTACAAGTTTTGGTATAAGTAGTGCAAAATAAGATTTTAGAAATTCATCAAAATTTATATCAAGTAGGGTTTTATCTAGATCAAATAAAATAAGTTTCATATTTTTATTATAATTTATGTTGAAATAAAAAGCAAAAAGATTTAGAATTAATTAAGGATGTTAAACTATTTGATAGAGTTTTTTAAAGGTTTCAGTATATGGAACTATTTGGTAAGTTTATTTGATATTTTAATTATTACAATTATTTTATATTTTATAATTTCAGCACTTCAAAAAACAAGAGTTTGGCAATTAATACAGGGTTTAGTAATATTTTTTGTTTTTGTTTTAATCGCATCTAGAATTTCAAGTATGCTTGGTCTAATAGCATTAAATTATGTTTTAAGAGGAATTTTATCAATTGGTAGCATGTTACCTATTATAATTATTGTTTTATTTCAACCAGAAATAAGAAAATTTATGGGTTCTCTTGGTAGAAGAAAAATATTTGGTGAATCATTTGATTTTTTTACTGGCACTGAAGTAAATCCAATTAAAATAATTGATGAAATTGTAAAATCAATAAAATATTTATCTTTAAATAAAATTGGTGCATTAATTGTAATAAAAAGAAAGGATAATTTAAATGAAGTAATTGAGACAGGTATCCCAATAAATTCAAATGTTACATCAGAACTTATATCAACAATTTTTTATCCAAATTCACCCCTTCATGATGGAGCCATTGTTATTGAGGAAGACAAAATAGTTGCAGCAAGATGTCTTCTCCCACTTTCAGAAAATGAAGCACTTGAAAAAGAGTTAGGAACAAGACATAGAGCAGGAGTTGGAATAACAGAGGTAACTGATGCAATTTCAATTATTGTTTCAGAAGAAACTGGTATAATTTCAATTGCAATTGAAGGAAAAATAACAAGGTATCTATCTGTACTTGAATTAAGAGGAATGTTAATTCTTCTTTTAAAGAAAGAAAAAGGAGGGAAAATAAAAGTTGGAGAGAAATAAAATAACAATTTTTCTTATATCATTTCTACTTGCATTTGGGTTTTGGTTATATGTAAGTTTGGGTGAAGGACCTGAAAGTGAAAGAGTTTTTCTTGTTGATCTAACATATAGAAATATGCCTCAAGATCTTACAATCCTTGAAGGATTTGGAAAGATTGAAATCAAAGTTGTTGGCTCAAAACAGAGAATCTCTACATTAAGAGAAAGCAACATTATTGCTTATGTTGACCTATCAAACCTTGAAGAAGGTGCACATAATTTGCCTGTAAATGTAGATATTCCTTCCTTTTTCAAAGTAACAGAAATTTATCCTTCAAGAGTTAATGTTTATCTTGATAGATTAATTACAATAGAAAAAAATATTAGAGTTGAATTTATAGGAACATTGAAACCAGGACTTATAATAGATGAACCTGAAGTTTTTCCAAAAACACTTAAAATAACAGGTCCATCAAAGAAGATAGAAACTATAAGGGATGTATCAATTACAATTGATTTATCAACTATAAACTCAGATGTAACTTTAACAATTATTCCAAATGTGAAAGACGGACTTGGTAATTTAATAAAAAATTTATCAATTGAACCATCTATCATAAAAGTTGATATAAAAGTGAAAACAATTTTATCAACAAAAGTTGTACCAATTATACCAAAATTTATAGGTGAACTTTCTGGTGATTATGGAATAGTGAGAGTTTCTCTAAAACCCTCAATAATGACTATTCTTGGTAAAGTTGAGGTTTTAAATAAAATTGATTCACTCTCAACCCAAGAAATAAATATAACAAATTTAAAAGAGTCAAAAATATTTACTACAAAAGTTATAATTCCTCAAGATGTGGAATTAAAAGAAGAAAATTTAGTTACAATTCAGATTATTGTTGAGAGAAAAATATCTAAATTAATAAATAACATTAAATTGGATATAATTAATAAAAATGATTATTTTGATTACATATTAGACCCTCAAACCATAAAAATTGAAGTTTATGGTTTTGAATCAATTATTAAAGATTTAGGTTCATCTGATTTTTTAGGAACAATTTCTGTTATTAATTTAGATGAGGGAGTTTATGAGATTGAAGTTGAGATTATATCCAACAAAGAAGGTTTTAATATTATAAAAATAATTCCAGAAAAAGTTAAAGTAACTATTAAAAGAAAGGAGGGGTAAAAAGATGGAAGAAAAAGAAAAGATTAAAAGAAAGATAGAAGAATTAAGAAAATTAATTGAATATCACAATTATAGATACTATGTTCTTGATTCTCCAGAAATTTCTGATGAAGAATATGATAAATTGTTTAGAGAACTTGTTGAACTTGAAGAAAAATATCCTGAGTTTAAATCAGAAACTTCACCAACAATGAGAGTCGGTGCTCCTCCTTTAAAAGAGTTTAAAACAGTAAAACATGAAGTTCCTATGTTATCACTTGATAATGCATTCAATGAAGAAGATTTAATAAATTTTGAAAAAAGAATTAAAAGAATTATTGGAGATATTGAGATTGAATATACAGTTGAACCTAAATTTGATGGTTTAAGCATCACACTAATATATGAAAATGGAGAATTAAAAAGAGGGGCAACAAGAGGAAATGGAATCGAAGGTGAAGATGTAACTCAAAACTTGCTAACAATAAAAACAATTCCAATTTATATTGAAAATCCACCAAAATTATTAGAAGTCAGAGGCGAAGTTGTAATGTTTAAAAAAGATTTTGAGGAGTTGAATCTTGAAAGAGAAAAAAGAGGAGAACCTCTTTTTGCTAATCCAAGAAATGCAGCGTCAGGTTCTGTAAGACAACTTGATCCTAAAATAACAAAAGAAAGAAAGTTACACTTTTTTGCATATTATATAGCAAAAGCAGAAGGTATAAACTTCAATACACAAGATGAAGTTTTAAAATATTTAAAAGATAAAAAATTCATTGTACCACCTGACTATGAGGTTTGCAAAGGGATAGAAAAGGTGATTGAAAAATGTTTATGGTATCAAGAAAAAAAGGATGAATATCCTTTTGATATGGATGGAACAGTTATAAAAGTGAATAAATTGGATTTACATGAAGTCCTTGGTACAACAACTCATGCACCAAGATGGGCAATTGCTTATAAATTTCCAGCAGAGGAAAAAGAGACAATTGTTGAAGATATAATTGTTCAAGTTGGAAGAACAGGTAAATTAACCCCTGTTGCTATTCTTCAACCAGTTTTTGTTTCTGGCTCTACTGTATCGAGAGCAACTCTTCATAATGAAGATGAAATAAAAAGATTAGATGTAAAAATTAAAGATCATGTAATTGTTAGAAAGGCTGGTTCTGTAATACCAGAAGTTGTAAGAGTTTTAAAAGAGAAGAGAACTGGTAATGAAATAGTTTTTGAGTTTCCAAAAAGTTGTCCTGTTTGTGGAGGAGAAGTTGTAAGATTACCTCAAGAAGTTGATTATAGATGTACAAATGCATCTTGTCCTGCACAAATAAAAGGAAGAATAATTCACTTTGTATCAAGAGATGCAATGGATATCGAAAATATTGGAGAATCTCTTGTTAATCAACTGGTTGACAAAGGTCTTGTTAAAGATATAGCAGATCTTTATTATTTAAAATATGATGAATTAATTAAATTAGAAAGGATGGGGCCAACTCTTGCAAATAAAATTTTAAGAAATATTGAAGCATCAAAAGATAGACCACTCTCCAGACTTCTCTATGGTTTAGGAATTTTTCATGTAGGTAAGCATATAGCACAAATATTGACAAAAAAATATAAAAATATTGAAGATTTCTTTAATCTTAAACCCGAAGATTATATGGAAATTGAAGGAATTGGACCTGAAATTGCTCAAAGTTTATACTCTTTCTTTAAAGAAGAAAAAAATAGAGAACTCATTGAAAAACTTAAAAAAGCAGGAGTTAAAACAAGTGAGATTAAAGAAGAAAAAGAAGGAAAATTTAAGGGATTGAGATTTGTGTTTACAGGCGCTCTCGAAAGTATGTCAAGAAAAGAAGCAGAAGATCTTGTCAAATCCTTAGGAGGAGAGGTTGCTTCTTCTGTTTCAAAAAATATTGATTTTGTTGTTGTTGGTAAAGACCCAGGTTCAAAGTTTGAAAAAGCAAAAGCACTTAATTTAAAAATAATAAATGAGGAGGAATTTCTAAAACTTGTTAAAGAATAAAATATTTTTAATAACTATACTTTTCTTTTTACTTTTACCAAAAATAACTTTTTCTCAAGAAATAGAAAAAATCTGTTCATTTAATGAAAATTTTAAAATTATTTCCCAAAATTCAATTTTAGTTAACATAGATGGAGAATTTGAAAAAGATCTTGTTGGTCTTTTTTATAAAAACATTAAAATTTACTATGAAAGTAATTTAGAGTTATCAAGTTTTAAAATTTTATACAAAGAGATTAAAAAAGTGGACCTAAAATTAAAACTTGACATTAAATATGGAAATAGCATTCTTGTTGAGAAAATATTTTCTTTTTTACCTAAGGAAAATGTAATTTTTGTTGGAAATTTTAAAAAAGGTGAGGAAAAATTTTTATTATTTAAATATTATCCTTTTATATATAATGAAACAACAAAAGAAAGTTTTATATTAAAGAGTTTTGATATAAAAATATATTTTAAAAGAAAATATGCTCCTTATTTTTATAAAAAAACCTTCCAACCCGAAACATATGTAATTATTGGTAAAAGTAATTTAAAAGATGCTATTGACTTTTTTATCAAAAAAAGATCTCAAGATGGCTTCAATGTAATATATAAACCTCTTGAAGATTTTTTAAATGGCGATGTAAAAATAAATATAAGAAATTATTTAAAAGAAAATTACAAAAGCCTTAACATAAAATATCTTTTACTTATTGGAGAAAGCAATGTTATTCCTTATTTTAAAGTGTATCCATATAAAAACCAATCTGTTTTAACAGATTTTTTTTATAGTGAATTAACAAGTGATATTGATTTAGACAAAGATGGAAGACAAGGAGAACCTATTGAAGACAAAATCGACTTTTATTCTGAAATTATGGTTGGAAGAATACCATCAAGTGAAATAAATTTTGTTAAAAAGGTTCTTGATAGAACTCTACTCTTTGAAACTTTAAACAACAAAAAGAACATTCTTATGGCTGGTGCAATTTGGAATTTTGAAACGACTCTTTTTCCTTTTACAGATGGGGCAGAATCATTAAAAACAATTTTTAATGAAATATATAAAATTAATGGTTTCTCATCGATTCTTCTTTCAGAAAAAGAGGGTATTAAAAAATCTGTAGCCTCAGATATTTCACTCTCTTATGAAAATTTAATATTATATCAAAATGATTTAAAGCCTGCCATACTTTTATGGCAAGGTCATGGTTATATTAATTCAACATTTAGAAAAATTTGGTTAGAAGATTTAAATCAAAATGGGATTTTTGAAGATAGTGAAGGAAGAGAGATTAAGTTTGTTGATATAGATTCCTTAATTTCATTTAATAAAGATTATCCATCTATTATTTTTATGGGCTCTTGTGATAATATGAAGGGAATAGAAAATTCTCTTGCATATTCATTTATAAAAGATTATGCTGTGTCGGTTATTGCCTCAACAGATACAGCATATTATGGTATAGGGTGGAATGGATTTAATGGAGGATGGTTACAAAGTTTAATGTATTCATTTTCAGATTATGTAAAAGATGGAAATTCTGTTTCATTTTCACTTGCTAAAGCAAAGGAGATCTATTTTGAAAAATTTATAAGCCCAATTCAAGTAGAAGAAAGTTTTGCAAATATATATGTTTTCAATATCTTTGGTCCACCAGAAATAAATTTAAAGACTGAAAATAAATTGATAAAAACAAATAGCATAATAACAAAAGAAAATCAAATATTTAAAGTTGATTTTAAAATTACTAACAATTTCAATACAATTAAAGGTTTAATTGAATTTAATAAAGATCTAATAAAACTTTTTAAAATTGAAAGCAAAAACTCCTTTAACTATTCATTTATTGATGAAAATAAGATAATGTTTAAAATAGATAAAATTTTAGATAAGGATCTTTTTTCAATGATCTTTTTTGGTAAAAACCCTGGAGAAACAAATATAATTTTAAGGGGTATTGTTGTAGATGATAAAATTTATTATGATATTATTGAGTCAAACAAAATTTTTATTTTAAAAAAGAAATTTTCAAAATATGATTTAAATGATGACGGAAAGGTGGACGGTGTTGATTTAATTGAATTTTCAAAATCTTTTGGGTCTCGTTTTGGTGATACTGATTACAAAGATTTTTGTGATTTTACAATGGATGGAAGAGTTGATGGATTAGATTTAATTGAATTTTCAATAAATTTTGGAAAAATTTTTAATTTTTAAGGAGGAGAAATGGAAGAGATTTTAAAAAAATTAAAATCACTACCTGGAGTAATTGGAGTAATGATTGTTGAGGCTGATGGACTTCTTATAAACAGTTTAGTTGATTCAAATATAGATCCTGAAGCAATATCAGGATTGTGCGCCTCAGTATTTAGAAATTCAAGATCAATTCTTTCAACTACTAATTTAGGAGACCTTGAAATTGCAATGCTTGAAGCAGATAATGGTAATTTATTTATAAAAAGAGTGGAAGAAGTTTTTCTAGCACTATTAACAAAAAAAGACATTAATTTAGGACTTATAAGATTATCTATTAAAAATGCATCGAAAGAATTAATCTCCTTTTTATAAAAAGGAGGGATAATTATGAATGAGTATAAAGAGATAAGAGCACCAAGAGGAAAAGAATTAAACACTAAAGGTTGGGGGCAAGAAGCAGCATTAAGGATGCTTATGAATAATCTTGATCCTGATGTTGCAGAAAAGCCAGAAGAACTTATAGTTTATGGTGGAACTGGTAAAGCAGCAAGAAATTGGGAGGCATTTTGGAATATTGTAAAGGCATTAAAAACACTCGAAAATGATGAAACTCTTTTAATTCAATCTGGAAAGCCAGTTGGTATTTTTAAAACCCATGAATTTGCGCCAAGAGTATTAATTTCAAATGCAATGCTTGTTCCAAAATGGGCTACTTGGGATGAATTTAGAAAACTTGAGGCAATGGGTCTTACAATGTATGGTCAAATGACAGCAGGAAGTTGGATTTATATTGGTACTCAAGGAATTCTACAAGGGACTTATGAAACTTTTGCTCAAGTTGCAAAAAAACATTTTAATGGTTCTCTAAAAGGAAAATTTGTCTTATCTGCAGGTCTTGGAGGAATGGGTGGAGCACAACCGCTTGCAATTACAATGAATGAAGGAGTTTGTATAATAGCAGAAGTGGATAAAAATAGAATTGAAAGAAGAATTAAAACTAATTATCTTGAATATTATACAGAGTCTATTGATGAGGCGATTAAATTAATGGAAGAGGCGAAAAATAAAGGAATACCAAGATCAATTGGTGTATTAACTAATGCTGTAATTCTTTATAAAGAACTTTTAAGAAGAGGAATAATTCCAGATGTTGTTACAGATCAAACATCTGCACACGATGAATTAAATGGCTATGTTCCATATCAAATTGATTATAATGAGGCTCTTAAATTAAGAAAAGAAAAACCAGAAGAATACATTAAACTCTCTTATGAATCTATAATTGAACATGTTAATGCTATGGTTGAATTTCAAAAAAGAGGTGCAGTTGTATTTGATTATGGAAATAATATAAGAGGACAAGCCTTTAAAGCAGGGTATAAAGATGCATATTCTTTTCCAGGTTTCATCCAAGCCTATATTAGGCCATTATTTTTTGTTGGTAAAGGACCTTTTAGATGGGTTGCTTTATCTGGAGATCCTAATGATATTTATTTAACAGATGAAGTTGTAATAAAAGAGTTTAGTTATGATGAACATCTCGTTAGATGGATAAAAATGGCGAGAGAAAAAGTAAAATTTCAAGGACTTCCTGCAAGAATCTGTTGGCTTGGTTATGGAGAAAGAGAAAAGTTTGGTTTAATCATAAATGACCTTGTAAGGAAAGGTAAAATATCAGCACCAATTGTTATTGGAAGAGATCATCTTGACACAGGATCTGTTGCATCACCAAATAGAGAAACAGAAGGAATGAAAGATGGATCAGATGCTATTGCTGACTGGCCAATCTTAAACGGACTTTTAAATGCTGTTTCAGGTGCCACATGGGTTGCAATTCATCATGGTGGAGGGGTTGGAATTGGTTATTCAATACATGCTGGAATGGTCATTGTTGCAGATGGAACTGAACTATCTGATAAAAAACTTAAACTTGTTTTAACTTGTGATCCTGGAATTGGTATTGTAAGACACGCAGATGCAGGATATGAAGATGCTATAAAATTTGCAAAAGAGAAGGGTATAAAACTTCCAAGTATCTATTAGAATAAAGAGTTTTTTACCAGTTTAAATCCATAATAAATATAATTTTTAAGAGTTCTTGGATTTTGTCTAATTAATGTTTTAAATATGTAATTTGGTCTTAAATAAAATTTTAGAAGAGCCTTTTTTCTTAAAGAAAGAACTTTTTCTCGAGTTAAATATTTTGTTCCACCAATTGGATTTGAGAAATAGTTGTGACCTTCTATATCATTTTGAAGCAAATTTTCTTCTTTCATCATTTTATAAAGTTCTGTTCCATAATAAGGAGTTGCAATATGAAATTCAACAAAATCAGATGGAATTTTTAAAGAAAAGTTAATAGTTTCCATTATATCATCTTCATTCTCCCATGGAAATCCTATTATAAAAAAAGAATAAATTTTAAAACCAATTTCTTTTGCTAGTTTAACAGCATTTAAATTATCTTCTACACTCACTCCTTTTTTCATAAGTTTTAAACTTTTTTCACTACCAGATTCAAGACCAAATGCAATTAAATAACAACCCGACTTTCTCATCCACAATAACATCTCTTTATCAATTGGTTTTGTTCTTGAATTTGCAACCCACTTCACTTTTAAATTTCTTTTTATTATTTCCTTTGAAATCTCAATAACCCAATCTTTATCAATAGTGAAAGTATCTGCTCTTAAAAAGAAATTATCAATTTTATATTTTTTAACACACTCTTCTATTTCATCCACTATATTCTTAGGACTTCTTTTTCTAACAATTTTGCCAGAAACTATCGGAGCAAGACAATAGATACAATTTCCAGGACAACCTCGAGATGCTTGAATTGTTGCAATTGGTTTATCTGTATCGGGGTTTTTATAAAGTTCATTTCTAATAAGATCCCTTGCAGGAAAAGGGAGAGAATCAAGATCTTCTATAAATGGCGGGTTTTCGTTTTTTATCCAAAATCCATTTTTTTTATAAATTAATCCCTTAACTTTTTCTAAATCTTTGCTTCCTTCATAAACTTCTAAAAAATTTTTCAAAACATATTCACTTTCACCATAAAAAGCAAAATCTAAATATTTATAAATTTCTTTATTAAAAGAAGACAAGGGTGCTGTTATAAAATGAGCACCTTCTGCAATTGTAATTATATTTTTGTCATACTCTTTAACAAGTTTAAAAATTTCTAAATCCTTTTCAATTGTTCCTGTGGTTATACTCATTATTATCATTTGAGGGTTAAATTCTTTCAAATCTTTTTCAAAACTTTTATCTTTTTCAACTGGATAATCTCTAACAATTACTTCCTTTTTGTATAATCTCAAGATAGAAGCAAGATATAGAAGATTATTTGGAGGTCTTATAGAAATTGCACTACCCCCTTCAATGTCTGCCTGACACCTTTCTTCTCCTCTTTGAAATTTACCAATTGGGGGATTCATTAATAAAACTTTTTTAATCATTATTTAAATTATATAAAAAATTAAAAAGAGGAGAGTTTTATCTCTCCTCAAAAATTAATTTAATTTTAAAATTATTTACCTAATTTTCTTTTAAGTAAATTTCCTAATCTTTTTATACCTTCTTCAATCTGTTCAAGTGTTGGAAGTGAGAAGTTAATTCTCATACAGTTATGTATATTTCTATAAGCATAAAATGATGCACCTATTACATACGCAACCTTTTCCTCTATTGCTTCATAAAATAGTTCCTCAGTATTTATTGATTTTGGACATGTGACCCATATGAATAACCCACCTTCTGGTCTTGTAAATTTTACTTCTTCTGGAAAATATTTTTCCATACATTCAATCATTACATCTCTTTTCTTTTTATAATGAACTTTAACTTTTTCAAGATACGGCTCAAGATAACCTCTTTTTAAAAATTCATTAACAATATACTGAGTTATTGATGGTGAACATAAATCTGCCGCTTGTTTTGCAATAACAATTTTCCTTATTACTTCAGGATCTCCAACAATCCAACCTAATCTTAAACCAGGTGATAAAATTTTTGAAAAAGTTCTTAATGTAATAACATGTGTCCTATTCATTGAAATAAGTGATGGTATGGAGACGCCTTCAAATCTTACCTCACCATATGGATCATCTTCTATAATTGGTATTTGATATTTTTCAGAAATTTCAATCAATCTTTTTCTTCTTTCATAAGATAAAGTAACTCCAGTTGGATTATGGAAATTTGGAACTGTATAAATAAATTTTGGCTTAATTCTTTTTTTAAAAATTAATTCTTTTAAAGTTTCTTCAAGAATTTCTGTATCCATTCCATCTTTATTTATTCTTATATCAACATATTGAGCCTCAAATGCATTAAATGCTTGAAGGGCACCAAGATATGAAGGAGACTCAACTATAATAGTATCTCCTGGATCAATAAATACTTTTGCAACTAAATCTAATCCTTGTTGTGATGCAGTTGTAATAATAAGATTATCTATTCCAATATCAACTCCTTCATTTTTCATTCTTGCAACAAGTGTTTCTCTTAACTCTTTTAGACCTTCTGTAACTCCATATTGAAGAGCATCTTTTCCATAATTTTTTAATACAAAATCTGTAACTTCATTAATCTCATCTGCTGGAAATAGTGTCGGATCAGGAAAACCACCTGCAAAAGAGATCACTCCTGGCTGTTTTGCGACTTTTAAAAGTTCTCTAATCTCTGAGGCCTTCATACTCTTTGCTCTTGTTGCATAAACCCTCTCCCACTCAATGCCAATCTCGTTAGGTGTTACCCCCATAGGTCACCTTCCTTTCAAAGATATTGTGATTCATTAATGCCTATAAAATTTTATCTAATTGAAAATAATTTGTCAAGAGAAAAATTTTCTCTTGAAATGTTAATTTTTAAACATATAATAATTTTTAGTGTTATATTATATTATATTTAAAAACTTAAGGAGGAACATATGAAAAAGCAAGTCCCAACAAAATTAAGAAAGTCTGAGTACACATTTGATGCTGAGTGGCTTGAGGGAATGTTACAAGCACCATTAAATGCACCCCCAATGAAACCATATTACACAGAGATTACAAATAAAGAGGGAAATAAATTTCAAGTTTTAATAAGACCCATTAAAGAGGAAGAAATTGACCCAGTTTTAAATTTCCTCAAATTAACACTTGATGCAGAGTATGATTTTTATGATATTGTAGGTGCAAGAGTTTTTGCAGAACTTCTTGCAATAAAAAGAAAGAGAATGAAAGATGAGTATTTCTTTGTAGGTCTTCATGACGGAAAACTTCTAGGAATTGCAAATGGAAGACTTATGAATGAAGATATAAATATTTCACTTCATACAATGACATTTGAAAGACAAATTAATGCTGGAGCAGTTCTTTTTTATTCAAAAGCATGGTATACTTTTGAGGTTTGCCATCAGCAAGAATTTTGGGCAACATTCGAAAGTTACAATGGATGGGTTTTAGGTGGACTCAGAATGGCTCTTCCAACATATCCATGGCCAGACTATCAACATGAATTAGGTGGAGCAAAAATTTATTATCTTACAAAAAAGATGTGGGAAGAAGAGATAAGAGATAACTATCTCCAACAAGTAATGAGAGGATTCTTTAAGGAAGCACCAGAAGAATTGATTAAAAGAAACGAAAAACTTATTGTTCCAGATAAACTTGAAATTTAAAAAAAGTAATTTAAAAGGGGGTAGTTCTACCCCCTTTTATTTTTTATTTCGTTTATAATCTCAATTAGTCCATTTTGCAACTCTGAATTTAAATTTAAACTTTTTATTATATTTATTGCCTCATCATAACTTCTCATATTTAAATTATTTTCTAACTCTTCAATTTTTTCTCTTTCAGCAATTAAAAAATCTCCATAAATTTTTATTTTCTCTATCTTTTCTTGGAAATTTCCTCTTAATATAATTAAGCCACTCCTAATTTTTTTAGTATAAATCTCTTCAAATTCTTTTTCTTCTCCAAAAGTCCATTCCCAATTTTTATACTTTTTATTATAAAGTTCAAACATTAATTTTTTTTCTTTTTTTGTAATTTTTCCTTTAAATAAACTTACATTGAATTTTTCTTTAAAAGCATCTATAAAATTTTTATACGCTTCTTTTATTTTAACTTTTCTATTCAACTCAATTGAAATAGTTGTTAAAGCATCTTTTAAACTCTTAAAATTTTTATCAGAAAATTTAGGTTTAATAAATTTTAAAACTTTTGATAAAAACTCGAGATCCATATCAACAAGAATTGTACCAGTATAAGATATAGAATCTCCAATCTTTGTAAAAGAGGAGCCAAAAATTTTTTTATCATTCACTACTACATCATTTAATCCTCTCCTTTTTCCTTCAATTCCAAATTTTTTTAAAAATAATATAATTAAATTACTAAATTCATTATAAGTTTCTTCTTCACTCAATTTTGATAAGAAAGTACCGTTTCTATATAAACATGTAAACATAAAACTTCCTAAATCTTGATAAACTGTACCACCAAGATTATGCCTTCTAACTATCTTAACTCTATTTTTTAATGCAATATCTACATTTACAGTATCATATGGATTTTCTAAAAATCCAATAAGAACACTTCTTTTAACTCTTCTCAATCTAAGAGTATTTGGAAAAGAGTCATTTTCATCCATTAGTCTCATCATTGCTTCTTCTAAAGCATAATGTTTTGCTGGATCAAAAATTTTATCAATTATTAATCTAAAATTATCCCCCATAAAATTCACATCTTTCTTTCTTACACTCTTTATTATCTTCACTAAATTCACATATAATTTCTTTAGGTAAACCTAAATCTCTATTAAACAACTCTTTAAAATATTTTTCTAAAATTTTTAAACCAACATAAATTGATTCTTTACAACACCTTGGGCCACCTCTTTTTCCTAATTCTTCAAGACACTCTCCTGTTGCTCTCAAAATTATACTTCTTTCTTTATCACTTAAATATGTTGCTTTAAGTAAAGTTGATAGAGTAGCTCCAACACTTGAACAAACCCCACATGTTCCAATAGTTCCACAAATTCCGTATGGCATAAATGAAGTCCTTTTTATCAATGCAACATTTCTTCGTGAATCCCATTTTAACATCCCTTTATTATTTAAAGAAGTTAAAACAACTGGCCCTAGAACAAAATGGTGCTCTTTTCCAAAAAAATTAAATGATGGATGTCTTAATAAAAGGTTCAAATTTTTTAAAATATCTCCCTCTTTAGTATAATTTAAAAATTTAATAGTTATATCTTCTTGGTTTAAAATTCTACAATCTTCACAAATATAGTGTCCATTTGGACAGATATACTCACTTTTTTCTTCTTTTCCACAATAAATACACTTATAAACTCCTTCTTTTTCTAAAAGTTCACTTTTACAGAGAGGACAATAAAACTTAACTTCCATGTTTTTCAAAATATTCATCAATCATTTTTATGTGTTCACTAACAATGTCTCTAACTTTTTCATATGGAGGAGGATTAGTTGAGGCAACCCATATTCCATCAATAAAAATTGTAGGAATACCAATTGATTTTAAACTTGCTCTAAATCCAGGAGATGAGTCTTCTGGTATAGGTTGACCTTTATAATATATTCTAATTAAAACTCTTTCAGGAAATTCTTCGCTAACTTCCTCAGCAATTCTTAACATCTCCTTACATTTAAAAGTTGGGGGAGATGCAAGATAAAGTTCAATAATTATTTTTGGTTTTTCCATAATATTTAAAATTTTTAAGGGGTCCTTAGAGGACCCCTTGTTTTATTTCATTATGTGCCAGTAATAATCTGGCTCCTTTTCACCCTTTGCTAAAGCAAGAGCAATTTTCTCTGCTGTAATTGGAAGTGCTTTTATTCTAACACCAACAGCGTCTTCAACTGCATTCGCAATCATAGGAGCAGCAGGGATCATTGGATGCTCTGCCATACCTCTTGCACCAAATGGTCCGTCTGGTTGAGCAACCTCAACAATTATTGGTACAACTTCCTCAGGAATATCAAGAGATGTTGGAATCTTATAATCTGTAAAGTTTGGATTTAGTATCTTTCCATTTTTATCAAATCTCATATCCTCATAGAGTGCTGTTGCAAGTCCTTGTAATAAACCTCCTATAATTTGATCTTTGACATTGAGAGGATTTATTGCTTTTCCACAATCTATTGCTTCCACAGCCTTAAGAATTTTAACCTTTCCTGTCTCTTTATCAACTTCAATTTTTACAGCAGCAGCACCAACTGTATAATGAACATTTGGATGTCCTCCTTGGCTTGTTTCTGGATCTTGTAATGCTGAACAAAAATCTACAAAGAATTGACCACTTGCAACAATATTTTGTCCCACATAATATCCATCTTCTTTCATAATTCCATTAATAACAAAATCTTTTAGATCTAATTCAAAATCTGGTTTTAAGTAACATTTTACCTTACCATTTTCAAGATAAAGTGAGTCTTTATTAAAATGATATGCTCTTGATACTACTTCAAATATTTTGTCTCTTGCTTCAAGTGCTGCTCTTTTAACTGCATTACCACTAGCCCATGTAACATGTGATGCAACAGTTTGCCAGTGATATGGATTTCTATCTGTATCAGGAAGTTCTACTCTAATTTTTTCAATTGGAATTGTTAAAATTTCTGCAGCAATTTGAGCCATTGCTGTATGATATCCTTGCCCAATTTCCATACCAGAAACAAGAATATTAACACTTCCGTCCCCGCTAAACTTTAAAAATGCTGTTGTTGAAACGTTTGGAGGCATCGCAGGTGCCTTCCAGAAAATAGCAAATCCTTTTCCAATAGCCTTTTTAGGATCCTTAGACTCCTCTTTTTTACCCCATTCAATCTCTTCAGCAACCTTATCAATTGCCTCAATGAGTCCATTTGGATTCATTGGAGCGCCATAGGCAAGAGAATCTCCTTCTCTTATAGCATTCTTTCTTCTAAATTCAACTGGATCCATGCCAATTGCTTTTGCAATTCTTGTCATATGTGATTCAACTGAGAAAAGCATTTCAGAGTATCCAAAACCTCTATAAGGTCCTGCTGCAGGTAGATTTGTATAAATACAATAAGAATCTATTTTTACATTTGGAATTCTATATGGTCCTGTTGCAGAAAGACCTGAAGCATTAACAACATTAGCACCATATTCTACATATGGACCAGCATCCCAGAAATTCTCAATTTGAAAAGCAGTTATAGTTCCATCTTTTTTAACCCCAACTTTTATTTTCGAAATTACCTGTTGTCTCATGTATGTGTTATAAAATTCTTGATCTCTCCTCCATCTAACTTTTACAGGATTTCCTTTGCAAGCAACTGCAAGAGCAGCAGCAATAACTTCCATTGTTACTCCTGCTTTACCACCAAATCCTCCTCCAACATATGGTGTTATTACTCTTACATCTTTTTCTGTAATACCAAGAGGTGATAATGCATCTGCAATAAGAGCCTTTTGCACATGAGGAGATTGTGAAGAATTCCACAGTGTAAGTCTTCCTGAAAGATCATAATATGCAACTGAAATATGAGTTTCCATACAACAATGAGCATATCTTGGAATTTTATATGTATCTTCGAAAACATAATCTGCTTCTTTAAAACCTTTCTCAACATCTCCTTTTCTTACTTTTCTATGATGTGCAATATTAGTTCCACCCTTAGGGAAAAACCATGGAACATGAGAATATTGACCAAGTTCTGGATGAATAATTGGTGCTCCTTCTTTAATAGCCTCAAGTGGATCAAATACTGCTGGAAGGGGTTCATATTCAACTTTAACCAACTTTGCAGCCTTTTGGGCTATTTTTGGATCTCTTGCAACAACAGCAGCAACTTGCTCTCCAACAAATCTAACTCTATCTTGAGCAAAAATGTATCTATCTTTCATGTATAGACCAAATTTGAATGGAAAATCTTTTCCAGTAACTACCTTCACAACTCCTTCAACTTTTTCTGCTTCACTTGTATCAATCTTTTTTATTAGAGCATGTGGATAAGGTGATTCAACTATTTCTGCATAAAGTAGATTTGGTCCAAAATCAAGATCATCAACATATCTTGCTGCTCCCGTTATTTTTTCTTTCTCATCTATTCTTGGTATATCTTTTCCAACAAATTTTAATTCTTCCATCTTTAACCTCCTCTATTTATTTTTTACATAATCCATAACTGCTCTAATAATTGGAACATAACCTGTACATCTACATAAATTTCCTGAGATTGCCTCTTTAACTTCTTCTTCATCTGGCTTTGGATTTTTCTTTAAAAATTCTTCTAATGTTACAATCATCCCTGGAGCACAGAATCCACACTGAAATGAATTGTGTTTTAAAAAGTATTTTTGAAGTTCTGTTAAACCACCCTTTGAAATTCCTTCAAGAGTTGTAATTTCTTGTCCATCAACCTCAACTGCTAAAATAAGACAACTTCTAACAGATTTACCATTTAATAAAACTGTACATGTACCACAATCGCCTCTTCCACAACCATATTTAGGAGTTTTATCTCCGAGTTTATCTCTTAAAACATCCAATAATAAATCATTAGGTTCAACATAAACACTTCTCTTTTCTCCATTCAAAATAAAAGATATTTTTCTCATCTTCTCCTCCTAAATTAATCTCTCTCCATACTTTGGACCTTTACCATTTAATCTATCAACTGCTGCCTTAAGTCCTCTTTCAAGCATAATCTTTGCCATATGAATTCTATATTCTTTTGTTGCTCTTATATCTGTTATTGGTGAAATTTCTTCAACAATTAACTTTTTTGCTTCTTCAATCAATGAGTCATTCAAATCTTTTCCATTTAAAAGTTGTTCAACTTTTCTTGCTCTTGCAGCAACTGGACCCACAGCACAATGTGCAACTCTATATTCTTTTCCTTCAACAACAAGAATACCAATCCCAACTTGAGCAAGATCTTCACCATTATATCTTCCTAACTTTACATACGCACTACCATTTTTTCTATTTATAAAAGGAATCAAAACACCATAAACAAATTCATCCTCTTTTAAAACTGTCTTCCTTGGCCCTAAAAAGAATTCATTTATATTTACTTTTCTTTCTCCATTTCTGCTTTTTAAAATAACCTCTGCCTCATAGTCTAAAAGTGCAGGGCCAGAATCAAGAGAAGGTACTGCAGAACAAATATTACCAACAAGTGTTGCCCTATTTCTTATTGCAGTTGATGCTACACTCTTTGAGGCCTCCCATAAAAGTGGATAGCGCTCTCTTACAACTTCTGAATCGATTAATTCATTAAAAGTCACAGATGCACCAATAAAGAGTGAGTTTCCATTAAATTTTAACTCTTTGAGTTCGCCTATTCCTTTAATATCAATTAAAACTTCTGGAGATTCAAAACCATCTTTAATTCTCACAATTAAATCTGTTCCACCAGAAAGAATTTTTGCTTTTGTTTTATATTGAGTAAGAAAATCAACTAACTCATCTAAATTTTTAGGTTTTAAATATTCAAATTCATGTGAAATTACTCCTGACATATCTCCTCCTTAAAAATAAAAAAAGCGGAAGGATTTGTATAATCCTTCCGCTTTACTTTTTAAATTATTTCATCTTCCAAGCAATAAACCTACCCCACATTGATTCTGCTTCCATTGCTTTTGCAAGAAAACAGCCAAGATAATATCTACCACTTGGGAGGTGAGCAATATCACCTGCAAGATTTTCTGCATGAACAAGATGTTTTGGAAATAGTTTAAGGTGCATCACTTGATAAAATTCATCAATTGGGTACATTTCATCCCAATCTTTACCAAATTGTTCTTTGAGTTTTCTATTTGCTTCTTCAAAAGTTTTTGGATGCCATATTCTCATAATGGTGTTCATAGGATGATCTGCACTTACTGCATCAACTCCAATCCATTTAATTTTCATATCTAATGCCCATTGAGCAAAATCTGGTGATGGTCCAGGGTGTCTTACCATATATTTAAATTCGTCAGAATCTGGTGAATTCCATCCATATTTATGCCAACCAGTTTTAATTATTAAAATATCGCCTGGCCTTATATCAACGACCTTCTTTATCATTTCTGGTGTATAAACACTGACATCACTTACCATATCTGAAATATCTGCAATTACACCTGGTCCAACCCATTCTTCAAGCGGTGTTTCACCAATTGTTCTTCCAGCTGGATAGAAATGTTTTTCTCCATCCATATGTGTTGCAAGGTGAATACTTGCATTGCAAATTGATGTATTTCTTCCTAAACCAAATTGTTGTTGTCCAACTCTCTTAAAGAACCTAACACTTAGTGGTTCATAATTTAACCATTGTGGTGTTCTAACAGAAAATGGAATTGTAAGATCATATTGTTCCATCTCTTCCATCATTTTAATGAATTCTTCATTATCCATTCCTTCTGGTGCTTGATATGCAACAACTCTTGCCCATGATGCCTCTGTTTCCATAAATGGAATTACACCTGCAAATATCCATGCTCTTTGATTAAGAAGTTTATCTACATCACCACCAATGCTTTCAACAAAAACAAGATGTGATTTTGGAACTTTAATGTGCATTAATTTATAATATTCATCTGGTGGAAACATCTCATCCCACTCTTTACCCCATTCTTTTCTTAACTTTGCTTTTGCTTTTTCAAATTCACCTGCATGCCAATATCTTATTGGGGTATTCATAGGGTGTTCTATACAACCAGCATCAATTCCAACCCATTTAAGCTTCATCTTCATTGCCCATTCGAAAAATTCCATATTTGGTCCTGGATGTCTTACAAGATATCCAAATTCAGAAGATGTTGGTTTTTCCCATGAATATTTGCTATAACCAGTGTAAATAATAAGAATATCTCCTTCTTTTACATTTACTTTTTTCGTGATCATTTCTGGAGTAATTATGCTATAATCTGATACCATATCTGAAATATCAACAATCACTCCTGGACCCGAAAGTTCTTTAAGTGGAATATCTGAAATTGCTCTACCACCTGAATGATATGCTGTTTCGCCAACAAGATGAGTACCAGTTGTGTTACTCCAGTTTAAAATTTGACCATTTGCACCCTGTCCTCCACCATAAGCACCTGTTACTCTTTTAAAGAAATGAACTTCAAGTGCTTTATCATGGGGCCACGGTGGAGTAAAAATACTTAAAGGTTGAGTTAGATCATAAAGTTTTGCTTTACTTAAAGTTTCAATAAATTTTTCATTATTCATATAAAACCTCCTTTTATTTTAATAATTTTTAACCAGCATATTTTTTAGCAAATGCAATGAGAGCCTTCTTGAAACACTCCATTGGAGCATCAAGAAGTCCTGCACCAACTTGACCAACTCCAGGATCTTTATGAGCAACACCAGTATCAATAAATGGGGTTAAATTTTTCTCAACAACTTTTCTTATATCAATTCCAGTTGGAGTACCTCTGAAATCAAAATATGGAATAAGATATGAATTATTTTCACCTATTGTTATTTCATACATCTCAAGGTTTTTCTTAATAGCAAGTTGAGTTGTTCCACCAACAAATTTAATTATTGCTGGTGCTGCAGCAATTGCTAAACCTCCAAGACCTATTGTCTCCATAATAGCACTATCACCCATATCACGACCAACATCTTCTTTCTTAAATCCAGGGAAAAGAAGAACATCTGGAATAGGTGATTCAGTTATAAACCATTCATTCCCCATTCCTGAAACTCTTATTCCCCAATCAGTTCCATTTCTTGTCATAACTGTTACCATTGTGCTTCCTTCAATCCCTTCACATGGCTCAATGCTTGCTTTACAACTTGCCATAATAAAAGGAAGGTAAGCGTGAATATTTTGCTGAATAAATGTTATTGAATCATTTGTATTTTTCAAGTCTTCCATAGTCGCAAGAAGATATGGAACAAGTTTCGAAAATAGAAGATATGAAGCAGCCCTTGTTCTATTATGAAGTTCATCACCCATTGTTAATGCTTCTGCGTTTATAGGTTTTAATTCAATCTTTCCTGCTTTTCTTATTGCTTTTTGTAAAACTGGGAAAAACACATTCTCCATCCACTTAAGTCTTGCTATTACATCTTCTGAATATGCACCCATTCTTAAAACTTTTCCTATACCTTCGCTTAAGTTACAGAAAGCCTTATTACCAAATGCTTCATTTTCTACAACAATAACTGGCATTGACGGAGTAATTATTCCAGCCATTGGTGCAACTGCACTATGATGATGATTAGGCTCAAATATAATTTCTCCTGATGCTGCTAATTTTTCTGCTTCTTCTGGAGTTTTTGCCCATCCTTCATAAAGGATACCACCGATAACAGCTCCCCTTTGAGCTCCACACATTCTATCCCATGTTATTGGAGGACCTGCATGAAGAAACATGTTTTTCTTCATCCCAGGTATTACATCAATTGCTCTCTGAACATCAACCCATACAGGTTGAGCATCAAGAAGTCTCTTAAGAGCCTCTTGATTTGCCTTTTCAATGTCTACCATTTTAACCTCCTTTTAATTTTTGTTTTTATGGTTCAATTGCAATAATTCTACATTGAGAGGATTCAAATTCCATCCCTTTCAATGGAAAGCACCCAATCCAAACTCTTTTATTTTTAACTTTATCTATATCACCACCAAGGTTTTCTGCATGAACTAAACCTTTTGGGAAAAGTTTGAGATGCATAATTTGATAATATACTTCAGGTGGAAACATTTCATCCCAACTTTTTCCATATTTTTCCTTTAGTTTTTTTTCTGCCTCTTGAAACGCTTTTGGGTGCCACTGTCTTATTATTGTATTCATGGGATGATCTGCGCTTCCGCAATCAACACCAATCCATTTAAATTTCATTTTAAGAGCCCACTCATCAAATCCAGGACCTGGCCCAGGATGTTTAACAAAATATCTTACTTCATCTGCTTCAGGTTCATACCATGCATATTTATGATATCCAGTGTTTATAATCAAAATATCACCTGGTCTAATTTCAACTTTTTTCTCAAGCATTTCTGGAAAATACAAATCATAATCACCAACTTCATCAGATATATCAACAACAACTCCAGGACCTATCCACTCTTCAATTGGAACTTCTCCTATTGATCTTCCATGTCCATAAAAATGTATTTCACCATCCATATGAGTTCCGACATGATGACTCATAGTAATTATTTGACCATTTGCACCTTGTCCCATATGTGCACCTGCGATTCTTTTAAAATATTGAATAGAAAGGGGAACATAACTTGGCCATGGAGGTGTATGAACACTTAAAGGTTGAGTCAAATCATACACTTTTACCTTGCTCATTAAATCTAAAAATTCATTTATATTCATCTTTTACCTCCTTATTTTCCTAAATTCATGAGTTTCTTTAGTGCCTCTAGTGCTTCTTCATCACCACCTGCTGGTGGTTTCCAGTCCACTTGAATCACTTTAAAACCCGTTTGTTCTAAACTCTCTTTAAACGAAACTAACCCAACATTTATAACTTTTAATTCTTTTTTAAATAAATCACTAACCGCCATAATTAACCTCCTATTTTCTTTAATACATAACCTGCAAATTTTGTTGCAGATGCATTTGATTCAAATACAATGGCACCTACATCTTTTAATCCTTGAATTAAATCCTTTTTATTTTGTGGATCTTTATCAGTTGCACAAACAGTTATAACAAAAAGTGCATTTGAGTTTTTCATCGCTTCTTTTAATGCGGGAACAAGATCTTCTTTTGGTTTTGGATTTGTACCATAACCAACCACTACATCAAGGTAAAATATCGCGACATCAGGTAGTTTACTTTCTTCAATTAATCTTTTGTTTCTTAAACTAAAATCAATTTGAGGATGTGGTCTACCAACAGTAAATTCATCCTCTCCAAAATCAATGACAGTATGGCCCTCGCTCTTCCAAGAATCTTTTAATTTGTATTTCTCATCAAGAGGAACATTTGAATTGACAAACCCAATAAAATCTTTAAGAATAACCTGAGTCTCGTAGGTGAGGGTACCTCCTTGGAAGAAACCTCTAAAATATTTCTGAGTTGGTTTTAATTTTTTAGATAACTCTTCTGCAAGTTTTTTGATCTCTTCTTCTTTTTCTTGTAATTCTTTTTTAAATTTATCCATTGGTATACCCTTAGATATGCTAACTGCAAGAAGCGCTCCCTCTTCTAATGTTGGGGCAGGAATTGCCCCAATTGATTTAACTAATTCTGGATCTGCACCTAATAAAATTCCAACTATTGGTTTTTTAATTGTTTTTGTTAAACTTCCAATCTTTTCTAAAATTTCTGGATGTGGTGGTTTTGAAATTAAAACAATAACTTTTGTCTCTGGATCATCTTTTAATGCTTCAATACCTTTCATAAATGAGAGTGCACCATACTCTTTTTTAACATCAATTCCTCCAGTTCCAATTCCTTGAGAAATTCCGCCTCCATTATTAGAAATTATTGTGCTAACCTCTTGAAGGCCTGTTCCTGCTGCAGAAACAATCCCAATATCTCCTCTATTTACAACATTTGCAAAACCCAATGGAGCGCCATTTATAATTGCAGTTCCACAATCTGGACCCATAACAAGAAGGTCATGTTCATAACCATATTTTTTTACTTCAATTGCTTTTTCTTTTGGGACATTATCTGAAAATATCATCACATGAAGTCCTCTTTTAAGAGCATCCATAGCTACATCACCTGCATACCTTCCTGCCACTGAGATCAAACATAGATTTGCATCTGGCATAATTTGAAGAGCACCTTCAATACTTTTTGGTAGAAATTCAGTAGTTGCTGAGATTCTCTCCTTACTTTTCTTAAGCATCTCAACAATTTTATTTACACTCTCCTCAGCCACTCTCTCGTCTTCACTTTTCACTGCAATAATTAAATCTGTATCTTTTGCATTTACAAACTCTGGAAGAAGCATTTGAGAGTCTTGAAGTATAGATTTATTTTCTTTTGTTCCCATAACAACAGCTGCTTCAATAACTCCAGGAAGTGATGAGGCATCCTTTGAAACAAGCATAAGAGTTACTGAATCATAATATTCACCACTTTTAATTAAACCTTTTACATACATCTTCTCCTCCTTTTTTAAGCGTTAAAATTAAACCTACACTAAAATCTACTCCAGATGTTTCACCAATCTGGAGTATATCTCTAGTACGCTCTAAAATCTCTCTCTCATCTTCAAAAAAGAGTGAATAAATCAATTTTTTTGTTTTTTCAAAAAACATTCCCCTACTTGCTAAAAAAAGAAAATTATTTGAAATTAAATTTTCTCCTTTGGCGCTCTCATATATTAAATTTTTAAGATAATCCAAATTTTTATTATATAGAATCTCTATTATGTTTACTCCAGTAATGAATCCATAAATAAAATCATCACCGCTTGGTGTCAAACCAACTCCTACACCTTTTATTTCATTTATTCCATCAATTAAATCACCATTAAAAATTTTTTCACTTCCACTTTTAATTTTAAGTATAAATTTATAAAATAAAGAGTTATCATCTGAAAAGTTATTAGTTAATAAAGGAGAAAGTCCTTTTCCATTAGAAATTAATATAAGATAAGTCTCAAACAAATTTAAATTATAATAAAACTTTTTATAATCAAATTTTTCAACTTTGAGTCGCGAATTATAAATTTTATCTTCTTGAAGTGTAAATTCTAAATCACAAATAAAAAGTTTTTTATTTTCTTTTATAATAGATTTACATCTTTTAAATAGAGAGATATCGTTAAAAATTATATTTGTTGGACCATTTCCAATACTCTTGTTTCCAATTGTTAAAATTTTATCATTATTATAAAAATTAATTGAATTCTTAAAAGTAGAATGCAAAAAATATTCTCCATCAAAAATATAATCTCCAAAACCAACAATTATTAATTGTCTCTCTTTTCCTTCAATTACTTTCAAGATAACCTCTTATTATTATTTAATGTGCATTATTCCTAATGCACTTTTTTCATGATTTGTAATAGGATAAAATGCAGAATCACCAAAAATACCAACACAAATCCATTTTCCATCAGAAACAACAGAAACTTTTAATGAAAGAGAGGAATCAAGTGATTCGCTATGAATTATTGCATTTAATGCTTCAAGAGATGCATGAAGTAAAGCATGAACTTCGGGTGTTGTTTTATTTATTACATTACAATTTAGTGCTGCACCTAAAACTGCTGGTGCAAATTTTCTTCTAATTTCTGAAGCAAAACCTGCGACCCTTGTTACTCCTACCTTATAATTTGTAGACTCAAGAATTTTTTTCTTTATTTCATTTTCTTCTTCATCTGATGACATTGAAAGAAGAAGCGCAACCTTACCAATTCTATCTATGTCCATTTTAAACTCAATTTCTTTTCTCTCTTTTTTCTCCATACTATACTCCTTAATAAATTAATTATAATTATTAATCGTTTAAATGTCAACAATTTAATACAAATTTTCTTCACTTAAAATTTCTCTTCTGATGCTAAAAAATTTATCTAAAATAAGGTTTTCTTTTATTCCTTTTACCCAAATTTCTGGATATGGAATGGAAAAAGCTGCTCTATCTATTTCTCCATTTTCATTTTCAAAATAGAAGGCAAGGCATTCTTTTTCAAGAATTTCACCCTTGTGATGATCTGTAATTGCTATTGAAAAAATTTTCCCTTTTGGAATAAAAACTTCTCTTTTATCAAAACTTCCAACATAATAAAGTCCATTTTTAAGTAAAATCATGAAGCCTTCTGAATTTAATATTTTCCCTTTTTCTGACTCTTTCCCAAAATATTTAACACCAAAAGTTTTAAGAAGAATATCTTTTTCATTAAATTTTGAAATAATTTTTCTGTAATCTTTTTGTTTTAACCAGTTGTAAAAAACAAGTCCAAATAAAAAAATACCGGCAATTAAATAATAATAGAAATTAAGATACTTCATCTTTTTCTAATTTAATTTTATCAAGTTTTGATAAAAGATAAATTAATTTTCTATATGCATAATTGTATCTATAACCCTTTTTTATATTTAATGCCTTTAAAATATCTTTTGCAATATTCTCATCACTCCATCCTTTATCTTTAAGTTTCTTTATTTTTTTTATATTTAATCTAATAATTTCTTCAAATCCTTTTGTTTCAATTAACATTGAATAATAAAAACTCATAAAAAGAACTGTTGCACCACTTAACAAAGCAGCAATAATATCAATCCATATATTGTCAGTAAATTTTCTAAAAGGTGATTTATCTGTTCCTGCAGTAAATATTAAAAATACAGTTAGAATTGTGAAAAAAATCATAAAAAAGGTAAAAATTCCTTGACTTCTCTTATCCAAATCTCCCTCCTAAAAATAAAAAGGGCAGGGATACTTACTCCCTGCCCTTATAAAACTTTTATACTTTATTGTTGTGATGCTTCGAATCCAGCAAGTTTTCTTTCTTCACCCTCTTTCATCTTTGCCCATTCAGCTTCTGCTTTCTGCCATGCTTCTTCTGTTGCTTCTCTCTCCCAATATCCAAATCCTCTCTCTTCTCTTGTTGCACCAGGAAGCAGGTTATCAAGTAAAATACCAATTATTGCAGAAACAGCCATTGGTGTTGAAAGAATTGTGAAGACAATTAAACCTAAAACTACTCCAAAAGATGCACCTTGTTCTGCTAATTTCTTTGAAAAACTATCTCTAATTGGAGAGAAGGCTGCTGGGAATGAAAGACCACCAAATAGTGATAATCCTAAAATAAAGAGGTTTCTTGAGTTATTAAGATTAACATATTGAAGGTTATTTAATCCAACTGCTGCAATTAAACCAAATAGTCCAACATACATTGCACCAACAACTGGTTGTGGAAGTGAAGCAAAGACTGCAAATAGTTTACCAATAAGTGGTAATATAAGCATTATTATTGCTCCTGCTCTAATAACTCTACGAGCAGCAACTCTTGTTAATCCTATTGCTCCAATGTTTTCAGAGTAAGATGTAGAACTATTTCCTGACTGAAGTATACCTGCTATTAAGCATCCAACTCCTTCTGCACCAAGACCACGAGAAATCATTCTTTCAGTTGGAGGTGGTGCCTCTGAAATTTTTGCACAAGAGTGATAATCTCCAATTGATTCAACCATTGATGCAAGATATGCAGCAAGCATTCCAAATGAACCTGCAACTAAAATACCTGTATTTGATGGGAAACCCCATCTAAATGGAATATATGGTTTAATTGTGAACCAAGGTGCTTCTGCAATATTTTTGAATGCTTGAGTTAAGTTTGCAGCATTACCTTCTGGAATTAATCCTGTCAATGTTCCAATAACTGCTGCTATCCAACCAGTTGCAATTGCTGATATAACTGGAAAGAGAAGGAAGAATCTACTCTTTCTTGAGAAAACTTGAGAATAAACAATTAACGCAATAAGTGTAATTAATGAAATTGTCCAGTTAGTTGCCATATATGGAGCACCTACTGAGTAAAGAGCAAGTCCTATCATTGTAATTGTTGGACCAATTGAGAGAGGACCAATAAGTCTTTTAACTTTACCCATAATTCCTGAATAACCAAGAATAATTTCAAAGAAAGAAGCAAACATAATTGCGCCAGCAACATGCTGAATACACATTTTCCAGTCTCCACCTTGTGCTTGAACCATTCCAATAATTGCAAATGTTGGACCTAAAAATGAGAATGAACCTCCTTGGACAATTGGTAATTTATTACCAATTAGTTGCTGACACCATGTTGTGATTCCTGAATTTAAAAATACTGCTGCAATAAGAATTGCAAGTTGATCTGGTGGAAATCCCATTGCATTTCCTACAAGAAGAGGAATTGAAATTGTTGCGCCAAACATTGTTAAGAAATGCTGGAAACCCAAGAAAAATGCAAGACCCCATCTTGGCTTACTGCCAATTGGGTAAATAACCCAACCTACTTGTTGTGTACCATTTGACATAGCAATACCCTCCTTTTAAAAGTTTTTAAAATTTTTAAAGTTTAAAATAATAATTTTTATTACTTTTTCACCTCCTTTTAGAAAAATTAATTAATAAAAATATATAATTTTATATAAAACAAAATTTCTCGATTGTCAATCTTTATCTATTTTCAAGTCCAGGAAGATAAGATGTTGGATCTACTGGAACACCGTTTATTCTTACTTCATAATGTAAATGTGGATCTGTAGCAATTCCTGTCATTCCAACAAGAGCAATAACTTGACCTTTTTTAACTTCATCACCTACATTTACCAAAACTTTTGAACAATGAGCATAAACAGTTACTATTCCATCTCTATGATAAATTTCAACTTCTAATCCATAACCACCATTCCATCCAACTTTTGTAACAACCCCTGATGCTGCAGCAGCAATTTGAGTTCCCTCAACTGCATCAATATCTATTCCTTTATGAAAATCTGGCTTCTTTGTAATTGGATGTATTCTCCAACCATAATATGACATAATTGGACCTACAACAGGCCAAATGTTTGGTGTATGCTCTAAAATAGAATTGTATTCTTTTGTTGACTCTCTTAGAACAAGGAGAGTTAATTCTACACTTTTAGATTTACTCTCAAATGCTTTTATTTTTTTATCATTTTCATCCACTTTTGCAGCTAAAGATTCTAATGTATATGTGTATTCTTTTTTCTTTTCTTCAATTAATTTGTTTATGTTAACAGGAGCACCTGGTATCATTGCAAGTTTTCTTATCTCAGTATCAAGAGATGAAAGATAAGCAATATATTCAAAATAGGCATCTATTTTTGCTGATTGTTCATTTACTTTTTTCTCTAAAATTTCAATCTGTTTATCCTTAACTTCAGAAAGATTATATAGATTTTTTGAAGCAAGAATATTAAAACTCTCTCTTAATTTAGTGTAATCGATTATAAAATAAGTTAAAGTAATTGAAAATGATACGATAAAAAATATAAAAAGGAAATATAAAATTCTATTTAATTTTATTATTTTAACTTTACCTCTTCCATGAGGAACAATTATAATTGATATATCTTTATCCTTCCTCTTATCAACCATTTTTTTTATTTTACTAACTCACTTTAAATTTGTCAAGAGGATAAAACCATCTATTATAAATCTTATAGAATTCTTGAGTTTCAATTAAATTTGAAATAATTTCATCAATTTTTTTTAATATTTCTTCATCTTCTTTTCTTAAGATAATAGAATAGCCTTTCATATCATATACAAAATCAACTATTTTTATTTTTTTATATCTTTTAGCATAATAGGAAGCAGTTGAAAATTTTGTAATAATTGCATCAGCAACAACTCTCTCTAAATCTTCAAGACAATACTCTAAACATGTTTCAACTTCAATTTTTTTTATATTTGGAGAAAAATTTTTAACTACATCTATTAAATTTTTTTCTGTTAAATAAACCCTTTTTCCGTTTAGTGTTGAAAGGTCTTTTATTTTTTCTTCATTATCCCTAACTATAATCACATATCCATCAATAAAATATGGTCTAGAAAATATCAATTTTTCTTTTAATTCAAAATTTATGTCTTTCTCTGATATTCCAGATATCACTAAATCAATATCTCTATTAATTAAACTTTCTAAGAGTTTGTCTTTATCAATTCTCAAAATTGTAGGAGATAATGCAAGCATTTCTGAAATTTTTCTTATTAAATCAACCTCAAAACCAAGTTTTTTACCACCCTCACTATAAGAAAGAGGTTTGTCATTCAATGAGGTACCTATTAAAATTGTTCCTTTTTTTGTTATCTTCTCGAATGTATTGTATGTTAACACAACCTCTATTTCTTCTTCAGAATCAATTAAATCAACCTTTTTCTCTTCATCCACAAATCCTTCTTTATGAAATAAAAGTGTGTATGTTCTTTTTTCAAAAGGATAACTTATATAAAATGTTCCATCTTCATGAGTTTTGAAACTTAATCCATTCTCTAAGATTAAGATTTCAACATCAGAAATAGGTGAACCATTTTCATCTAATACCCTTCCCTTTAAAACACTATCTTTGGGCTTCTTTTCACATGAAATAAAAAGAAGAAATAAAATTAATAAAATTACCAGTTTTTTCATTGAATACTATATGGATTTGAAATAGTTGGATTTGGTGTTTTATTTGTTGTTACTATTAAAGTATAATTTCCAGGAGATGAAGGATTTCTTATATTCGCAAAATACGATATAGCAATATCTACTCGTCCATTTGGTGGAACATTTGTTGGAAGATACAAAAGAATAGATCTAGATGATAGATAAATTATTGGGTATGAGTTTAATTGAATTCCATTTATTGTGATATATTGAGGTGAAATAAAAGAAGGAAGATATGTATCATTTGGAAATGTTAATAAAATATAATCTCCTAAATTTAGTGAATATGAAGAAATATTAAATGAAATAATATATGAGGCTATATAACCTGCAATAGGGGGATAAACAGATACATTCACACCATAAATTGGAGGAGTTAATGGAACATAAGAATTTATATATGCATATCCAGTTAAACCTAAAGAGATAACTTCACACTTAAGAGTTACAGATGTGCCACCTGTTAATGTAAAATAAATTGTTGACGAATCTGATGATGGTGTTATAAATCCACTTCCTGAGATAATTGTCCAATTGTATGTTAAACCATATATAGGATTTCCAAAATTGTTATATGCTTGAGCAGTAAAAATTTTTGTTTCACCAACTGACATTGTAGTAGTTTGAGGAGTAATTACTATTGTATTTATATATGGATAATAAGGTGGATATGGTTGTTGAATTGTTGATATTGTTGCATAACCATAAATTATTTTAGGAGGAGATCCATAACTTGTAGAACATGAAACTATTGCAGTTCCAGAAAATGAGGAATTTAAATAAAATGTTGCAAGAGATGTATCAGAAGAAGAGATAGTTAAATTACCTGCAACAGATGGGTTTAAACTCCAACTAAATGTAACTCCTGATAAAACATTACCACTTGAATCATAGGCAACTGCTTTAAAAGTTTGAATTGGATTTGAATAAGAAAGATATACATTGGATGGTGTAATGATAATTTTATCAATAAAATTTGGCTGTATAGAATTTATATAAGCAAAATTATAAACATTTGTTCCTAAAACCTCACATTTTATAGTTACAACACCATAATAAGATCCTAAAGTGAAACTTAAATTTTTTGTATCAGGGGAAACAGTAAAGGTGCCAGAAGATATTGGAAAAACTGTCCATATATATGTTAAATTTGGTATAGGATTTCCAAGAGAATCAAATGCTTGTGCTGAGAAAATTTGAGTTGCTCCTTGTGATAAATTTACATTATTTGGTGTAATAATTAAATTACTTATATAATATGGATAGTATGGATAAGGATAAGTGTAATATGAATTTACATATGCTAAGCCAAAAATATTTGTTCCTAAAACCTCACATTTTATAGTTACAGAACCAAAAGAAGTTAAAGTAAAATATCCATTCTGATTTATAATTCCGTTTCCAGTCCCGGGAAGTACGCTCCAATAAAAGTTAACATTTGTTAAAATGTTTCCATAAATATCATAAGCTCTTGCAATAAAAAGTTGAGATGAACCAACATTTAAATTAACTAAATTTGGAATTATTTCAACTTTTGAAATAGTAGATTGAGGTGGTTGAGTAGCAGAAACAATTAAAATTGATTGAGAATAAGTTGGTCCATCAAGAATAATTCCTGTTGAAGTGGTTGTCCAAACCCTACCCATATATGTTCCTGAGGGTGTTGAAGGATTCCTTACACCACCAATTCTCACTTTAAAACTACCAAGTGATGTCTGATTAGAAGTTATTGGTATAATAATTTGTGATCCACCTATGATGACTCCACTACCTGTTGCAGAAATTCCACTTGCAGTTATTGGAATCAAAGAAACAAAATTACTATATGTTAAATCAAAACCAGAAGGAAATTCAATGTAAATTCTATCACCAGATATTAATAAGTTTCCTCCTGTATTATCAATCAAAATCTCCCAATTTGCGTTATTGTTATTTATTAAATTATCAACTTGAGGATTAACGGGTATAAATTTAACCTCTCTTAAGTTATTGGCAGAAACTGTAAGAATATTAATTGAGAATAGCAAGATAAAAATAATTGAGAAAATTAAAAATTTTTTCATTATCTCCTCCTTTAGGTCAATTATAACATAAAAGGGGGAGAGACCTCCCCCTTTTAATTTTTACTCTCCAAAACTAAAGAGTTATAGTTATCTTTCTTTCAGTTGCGTCCCATTTAACATCTGCACCAAATGCTTCAGAAATGAATCTAATTGGAACAAAAGTTCTACCTTCTCTTATAATTGGAGCAACATCAAGTTTTACATCCTTTCCATCAACTTTTGCTATGTAAACTCCAATTGTAAGTTTTATAGTTTTACTACCCCATGTAATTGTTACTGTTTTTGTTGTCCCATCCCATTCAACTTTTGCACCAAATGCTTCAGATATAAATCTTAAAGGAACCATTGTTCTACCTGGTGGCAAAATAAATGGAGTTACTGCTTTATTATCAGGGTCAACATACGTCTGTTCATTATCAATTTGTGCTTCAGGTTTTCCAACCCAAAGGAGTATTGTTTGCTTGTGTATGAAATTAAGAGTACCTTTTCCAATATTACCTGCTTGATCTGTAACCTCAACTGTAACTCCAATAAAACCTGGTGGAAGATTTTTAATTTCAATTTCAAATGCACCTTTTGAATCAGAAATTAACTCCTCTTCTTTAAATGTTCCAATTACTCCACTGACTTTAACTTTCATTTTAGAATTTGGTTCTGTTTCTCCAGTCACCTTTATACTTCTTGTAGTTATAATTTGACCTGATGTAGGAGATGTAAATTTGACTTGAGGTGGTGTTTTATCAAGATAAATTTTAAATGTAATCTCTTGAGTGTTACCTGCAAGATCTCTACCTTTTATAACAAGAATATTTTCACCCTCTTTTACTGTTATTGTTATTGAGTATCTAAATCCGGTTTGCTTAACCATTTTATTATTGTTTAATGTAATATCTAAAAGTTCTTCTTTTGATTCAACAACAACAGTAACTTGTTCTATTTTTACAAAACCACCTTCCTTTGGTTCAATAAGAGAAAGTACCGGAGGTGTTGTATCAACTTTTATTTCAATTGTTCTTTCGTCTTCTTTATTTCCAAATTTATCTTCAGCATAAAAGTAAAGTTTATTAATTCCCTCTGGTGCTGTTAATGGCCCTGTGTAAAGTTTATATTGTTCGTTTCCCCATTTATAGTATATTTTTGGAGTTGGATCATAGTTTGACACAGCACTTAAAGTTATTACAGGTTTTGTTATGTAAAATCCTGATAAGCCATTTGGATTTGCTGGATCAATTTTGTATGAGGATGAGGGTGGTTGATAAATTGTAAATGGATCTGATTCAACAGGAGTTTGTTCTGCTGTTGTTGAAAGTTTTATTTTATATGTTGAAGATGGAGAACTTGGATTTTTAATTCCTGCATCCTCGGTTATAACAATATTCACTGTAGAATTTGGAAGAATTTCTTTTGGAGTTGTAATTTCAATTTTAAGTGAAAGTATTTTTTGTGTTATTGCTGTAAGTCCATCAATAGTAACAGAACCAGAAGGAATTGTTCCAGGAATAGTTGTTCCAGATGGAAATTCAATCCAAATTTTTCCACCTATTCCTAAACCACCTAGGGTTCCAGTTTTAAATGAAATTTCCCATCTTGAAATTTTATTAACAGTTGGAGGTGAAACTACACATTTAACATCTTTAATTTGAGATTCAGTTAAAATATCAAATAAAGGAGAGTCAACAGGATTACTATCTTGAGATGTATAAACTGTTAATTTATATTTACCTGCTTTACTTGGATTTTTAATTTTTGCATCTTTACTTATAACTATTTCAACAGTGCCAGCCTTTGCAAAATCTCTTGGAGTTATCATAGTAATTGTCCTTGTGCCAGAATCAATTGTAGGTGCTTCAGATAAGGGTGTTCCACCAACTGTTATTAAATTTGGAGAAATGTTGGGTGGAACATCAAAGCCGGATGGGAAAATAATTGTTATTGTATGAACATCCTTAACAAGAGCGTTTGCTATTTTAAATCCAACTGTTATATCTCCATATGAATTTGCCCCTGGTGGATTAATTGATACAGTTACATTTACAACACTTGTTTTTGATGTAATTGAGTATGCAGTAGACAATTTATGAGTTGGATCTTTATCTGTCCATAATTCAACTTGATAATTTGTACTAGTTGATGATGGGTTTTTAATTTTTGCCTTATGTGTAAACTTAATTGTAACATCTGAATTTGCACCAATATCAACAGGAGTTATAAGTGTTACTTCTCTTTTTGGAACATCAATTGATGGTGGAGAATTTAATGAAACTGTATTAATTAAAATATTCTGAGCATCTATTACTCCTGGAACTTCTGTTCCACTTGGGAATTTAATATAAATTTTATCTACATTTGATAATAATTGACCAACAGTTGATGTTTTAAATGTAATTGTGTATTCTGAATAAGCAGATGCAGATGTTGGATCAAGAGAAACTTTAACATCTGAAACACTTGTTAAGGTTATTGTAACTTTTGGCATTGTTGCGATTGGAGTTAAAGTACCACCTGGACCTCTTGTTTTTACATCAAATGTATAATCGCCAGTAGAAGATGGACAAGTTACTTTCTTATAATTTATTGTTATTGTTCTATCTTTGGGCATAACATTTATTGGAATATTTATTGTGTATCCCGAAATTGTCCAATCTCCAATTGTAACTCCTGTCCCTGGTGTTATAGAAATATATCCCTCACCTGCAGGTGATGTTTTTTGTGGTTGAGAAAAAGCGTTAGGGACTATTATCTGTATTTCTCCTCCATCCATTGTTGCTTTTGATGTGAAGGTTAGAGTAAAATCTTTATTTGTCTCTCTTACAAATGCAGAATCTGGAGAAATTTTACACTCACCACTTCCATCAACAGATACTCTTATTGTTTGATTACCATCTCTTAAACCTGTCGCTTTTGCAGTGAGGGTATGAACGCCTGGAGTAGTATCTTTATAATAAAATGTTACTTGATTTTGGCCAGATTGAATTGTTACTGTAAATGTATTAGATGTACTCCATGTGTTTTTATCAGAAGAAAACCTTCCAGTTGTTGAACTTGAAGAGAGATTAACACTAACATTCGTTGTTGCATTAACTGGATTTCCATCTTGATCTTGAATCTGCACCTTTATATCACCTGATGCTGTATCTATAGGAATAACCTGTTCTCCTGAAATAAATACAAGTTTATTTCCTTCCTTAACTTCAAAAGTGTTACTTGTTCCTGAAATTGTTGTTCCATAAATTGTTGCCTGAACTGTAAGTGTTACTCCAGTTGCTCTTTGTGAAATTTTAATGTTTTCTGTGGCTATTCCATTTGTCATTGTTAAACTTGTTTTATCTATTTTATCATTTCCAATTGAACAAGAAAGCGACAAAGTCCCGCTCCATGTTGCTTGTGTTCCAGAAGGTGTCTTTGCTTTAACTGTTATTGAAAATGGCACATCAACATATTGAGGAGAAGAAATATTAGGTTCAAATATAAGTTGAGAGAAGGGAAGTATTGTAAATGGATCTGAAAAACCAGTTTTACTTCCATAAGTTGCTTGAATTCTTATATTTTGACCTTCTGCATTTATCTTTACATTTCCACTCCACATCCCACCAACAAAATTAACAGATGTTGGTGTTATGGTTCCTGCGGTTGATGAAAGATTTACTGTTCCATTAAATCCTGTAACTATATCTCCATTAACATCAATTGCTTGTATGGAAATATAAATATTTTCATTTTTATATTGTGGTGATGCTATTGTTGAAAATTTAAAACTTTCAACTCCACCTGTTACTTGAAATGAATTTGAAGTACCCATTGCAGAAGTAGATGGATCATAACATGTTATAACAACAGATGGATTTGGTGTTGTTAAGGTTACATTTCCTGTCCAAACACCATTTGTGAAGGTAATATTTGTTGGTGATATAGTACCAGGCCCAGTCGATGCTGAAAGTATTGCATTTCCATTATAATTTATAACTGGTGAATTATAATAATCAACTGCTCTTATTGTTATTTGAAATGGAGTTCCAGCAATTTTTGGCGAAGTTATTGTATCAAAAATAAACTTAGTTGGTGCATTATCAGCAACTGAAAACCAATTTGATAAACCATATTGTGGATTTCCTCCAGTCCTTTGACCTCTAATTCTAACTTGAGGGTTTGGAGTATTTATTGCAACATTTCCTTGCCAAACACCGTTTACAAGTTGAATTGGGTTTCCTCCAGACACAGTTAAGGTTATTGGGGTTCCATCGTTAGCTTCTGCAGAAAGTTGTACCCATTCATTATTATTAATTAGAGTATTACCCACCATATCTTTTGCATATACTTTTATAGAAAATTGTAAATTTTTTACTTGAGGACCTATTGTATCAAATTCATAATGATCAATTGATCCAAAAACAGGAAATGAATTTGATGTACCTGTTTTATTTAGAGTTGTATCAGTTGCAGTAATTGTTACAGATGTTCCTGGATAGGTTATAGTAATAGAGGGTGCTACCATACCATCGGTTGGGGTTGCATCATTAAAACTTACAGTTGTGGGAGTAATTTTATCAATTCCTAATGAACATGTAAGATTAACTGTTCCTGTATACGGTGTTGCACCTGCAGTATTATCAATTAAATTTCCCCATTGATCTTCTGCATAAATTGTTACTGAAAAAGGCACATTTTGTTCTACATAAGGTGAAATTGTACTAAATCTAAAATGGTGTAAATCTCCATGCCAAATATCTATTGCAGAAGAGTATCCAATTTGTGTTCCATCATGATTTTGTGCTTTAATATAAGCATCATCATAAGATTTATAAATTGTAACCTGAACTGTTTTTGATGTTTCATTATTAAAAGTAACTGAAGTGGGAGACATCAAAGGAGATGGAGGAGGTGAGATTGGAATACCTCCTGAATCAACTAATGACAAATCAACAGTACCCGAAAATTTAGTTGGATTTTGATATTGATCATAACAACCTATAATTAGAGGAAAAGATTGCCCTGCAATTTTTGTTCCAACAACAGGGAATTGCATCGCAAAGTAATTTAATGAACCACCATTAACTATTAAATTTGATGAATCACCAGAATAGGTTAAATCTGTTACATGAATTATTGTAGTTTCTGCTTTATATAATGTCACATTAATCGCTCCAGACACACCATTTGTAAAATTTATAGTAGGTTGATACGGTGATGAATTATCTCCATGAAAATTTGGTGTTGTTCCATCTGGTGCGGGGTTAGGTCCACTAAATGTTAGAGTTATGGCACCATTCCAAGAAGGTACAACATTAAAATATGCATCGCAATATCTAACCCTAATTTGAAATTGAACTCCTGCGGTTTGTGAAGTTGGTGTTCCTGTATTGCCCTTTCCATTTTCAAAAGTCTCACCAGGTAAAGTTATAACTAACTGAGTTGTTGTACTTGGATTAACAGTTATATTTTGTGTTGCAGAAGTTAAACCAGTTGCAGATGCTGTAATTGTCCAAACACCTGCTGTTTCATCATAATAATAAAAGTTTACTGTACTACTACCATCTGGAATTGTAACTTGAGTTACTGTAGGTCCACCACTTGTTAAACTAAATTTTCCTTTACCATATGGTGAGTTTGTGGATAAATTAACTGTTAAATTTCCACTTGTTACAGGATTACCTGATGAATCTTGCCTTTGAACAGTTAAAGGACCAGCCCAATTTCCAGCAGTTAAACTCCAAGGGGGTGGGGGAGAAGTAAAAACTAATTTTGTTGCTGGAGGTGGTGCAATTACATTAACAGTTGGTTGAACTGAAATATTTGTTAAAGTTTGACCAGATTCAACTCTTGATTTAGTAGTAAATGTTTTAGCCCCAGTCGTTGATGGCGCAGTAACATTTTCGTATTTTATCTTAATCCAACCACCTGTTGTTATAGAAAGAAACCTTACTCTAATATCCATTCCAGAAATAAATACATTTCCTGGTGAAATTAATAAATCATCAATCCATATTGTTCCTAAAGATGTTCCGAAATAATCTGAATTATAAATAAATCCATATGTTTTAACGTTCGCAATACCTACAATTGGAATTTTTACATAAGTCCATGTATTTGCGGAGATTGATCCAATTGAATAAGTTGTTGCTCCTGATAAATCATTTGAAGTTGCAAAAGCGAACTGAAGTGCTCCAGACGGTACATAGGTGGATGATCTTATCCAGAATCCAACAGCAGTATAAGGACTCCAGTTTTCTGTAGACAGAAGTTGATAATAAACTCTTTCATTTGTTGCATTGGCATTAGCAGCAACACTAATTTTTAAAGAAGATCCCTCTTTTTTAGTTGTAGAGTCAGTAGAAATTGTTAAATCTGGATCAGATGAAAACCAACTTGATGATGAATCCATATTATTGATTAATCTCGCAACATAAACATCTGAAGATTTGGAATCAATAGTAACATACCCTGATCCAGCAGGATTAGTTGTTTGTGGTAAACTAAAACCAGTTGGAACTGTTATAGAAATTTCACCACTTTCCATGGGTTCTGCTGCTGTAAATGTAAAATAAAGTGTATTTCCTGTTGAATTTTGTATAACTTGAGTTGGATCAACAATACAAGTTCCTGAACCTGCAGCACTCAAAGAGAGTTTCAATGGATAAGAAAATATCAATACAAATAGTAGAGGTAGAATAAAACATAATTTAATTTTTTTGTTCATAAAATATCCTCCTTTTATCAATTTTATAAATTAATTCTTTATATAAAAATCCAAACAAAATTTCATCTACTTCAAATTATGGTGCAGGATATGTAATTGTTATTTCGCTTGAAAATGGATCCCAATCAACTTTTGCACCAAATGTTTCCATAATAAATCTTATTGGAACAAAGGTTCTTCCATTTATAATAACAGGAGGAGCATCAAGTCTTACTGGTAATCCCTCTACATATGCAATATTTGACCCAATTCTTAAATCTATTCTCTTTAACTTAAATATAATTGAAACTCTTTCATCTCCAAAAGAAATATATCTATATTCTACTGTTGCACCAAAGGCTTCAACTATAACCCTTAGAGGCACCATTGCTCTACCAGATTTTTTATCTATCCAGGGAGCCGCTTCTATTTGAACAGGTTTATCATTTACATAAACTGTTTTTGAACCAATTTTTATTTTTAAAACTGTTCTTTTAATGTATTTAATTGGTAAATAAATTGAATTTTCATTTCCTGCTCTATCAACTGCTACAATTGAAATTGAATTATTTCCTTCCTGTAATCTCACACTATAAGAAAAGTTTCCTTGTAAATCATATGAAACTTCAATACCATTAATTGAAAGTTTTGCACCCACTTCAACTTTTCCCTTTACTTCAAAGGTTTCTGTAAAAACTTCCATCCATTTTGTTATTGAGGGATCAAGTTCAAGATATGGCGGAGTTGTATCAAGTGTAATACTTAATGTAACCTCACTAATATTACCAGCAGAATCAATTGCTTGAACTTTTATTGTATTTAAACCAGGCACAAGTTTAATTAGTAAATTAAATTGACCTTTTGTATTTGATGTTGTTCTTGAAGTTTGTGCTGAAACCAGAATTGTTGGTTCTGTTATTCCTGAAATAACTAAATCTTGTCTGTTTGTATATTCAAATTTTGGTTCTAAAATTGTAATTTTTGGTGGAGTTGTATCTACTTTAAATGTTCTTGATCTAACTTGTTCTGCATTATCTAATCCTTTCGTCTTTGAATAGAAGTATAAAATGTGCTCTCCCTCTTTTGCATAAAACTCTTGTGTGTAAAGTTGAGGTTCTTCGTCGTCCCAGTAGTAATAAGTTTCAATAACTCCTTCTCCCTTTCCCTCAAGTTTTATTTTTGGTTTTGTTACATACCAACCGTTTATACCATCAGGTAATTCAGGAGTTACTGTTATTATTGTATATGGAGTTCCAACTATCTCATAAGGTTTTGATGGAACTTCATTAAGATCTCTTGAGGTGTAAAGATATAAAATATATTTATCTGGAATTTCAGGATTTTTTATTTTCGCACTTTTTGATATTATAATTGAATTTTCACCTTTTACAATTGGTGCTGAAAGGGTTAAAACAAGTAATCTTCCTATAACAAGCGGTTCATATCTTATTGGAACTCCTGAAACTTGAATTGCTGTTGGAAGAATTGATTGAGGTATATTTGTACCCAATGGGAATTTAATATAAATTTTATCTCCCTCAAGTAAGTTTATATTTATTCTAAATAAAATATTATATTCAGCTTCTTTTCCAGCGCTTTGTGGCTTTACATTTACCTCAATATCACTAATCGGTGGTGCTGGAGATAAAACAAAGTTATAAGTTGCAGGTTTTGTTTCTTTATTTGTAGTAACTTCAATTGTATAATTACCTGCTTGTGGTGGATTAATTATTCCTGCTTGAGGAGAAATTTCAATTTTTGCTGTTGTTTCTTTTGGAAGTGGAATTGGGGTTTTAATTGTAATTGTATTTGCAGATTGATTAACAATCGGTGAAGTTGTAATTTGAGTGTCATTTAGTTTTATTAAATTAGTATTTATAGTGGCGGGAATAAATGTTCCTATTGGGAATTTTATATTTATTTCATCAGAAACAGATAGTTCTCCTTTAGTTCCAACTCTAATTATAATTGTATAACCTGCGTTAGTTGATGCAGTTTGAGGAGATACTGTTAAAGATAATATCTCCAAACTGAATCCTTTATCAACTCTAAATTGAGGCTGATTTGCAATAGGTGTAAATGTTCCTCCTTGACCCATTGTGAAGAATGAGAATGTATAATTTCCTTCTATAGAAGGCAATGTAACATTATTTAATTTTATTGTGAGTTTATTACCAGAAGCCATTGTTTGAATATTAATTATTAAATTATTTAATTGAGTTTGTATTGTTCCAAGAGAAACTCCTGTATCAGGAGTTACTGAAACAAAACAATCTCCGTTGGGGTCAGTAAGTTGAGGATTTGGAAAACCTACTGGCATAGTTAATTTAATCGCACCCCCAGATAAACTAAATGTCGCTGTAAATGTAAAAGTTATATTTATTTTTTCATTTGTTAATCCTGATGAAGGATTAATAGATACTTGACCTGAACCATTTGCAATTTTTCCAGAAACAACTATTCTTTGAGTTGCACTTTCATAATTTGTTGCTGAAACAGTAATATCCCAAGCACCAGGAGTAGAGTCTTTGTAATAAAATGATTTTTCTGAACTTCCAGATGTAAATATTATTGATGTTATTCCCCAATTAACTCCATCTTCAGAAAATTTTCCAGTAGGAGAATTAGTTGTAAGATTGACTGTAATATTTGTAGGAGCAATTAATGGGTTCCCTTGAGGGTCAACTAAACCTATAACAATTGCTGAAGATTTTTGTTCAAGATCTATTGTTTGAGGTGATGATTTGAAAATAATTTTATCCCCAAAAACTTTAAATGCATTTGAGGTTCCAGTTTTTCCTGAAACAGGATCTGTGACAGTAATTGTTACATTATCTCCGGCTCTATTTATTTTTATATTTCCAGTATATGTTCCATTCACAAATGGACCTAAAGTAATAGGTTCTATAGTTCCAACACCAAGAGAACATGTCAAATTAACTGTTCCATTAAAACTTGAAACAGTTGAATTATCTTCATCTTTTGCAGTAACAGTTATCTCAAATGGTATTCCTTTGTTTTGATTTCCAATTGTTGATATTAAGAAGTGGTGAAGTCCTTTTGCAACAGTAAATTTATTTGATAGTGATGTTACAGATGGGGTTGTAAGTATAACTTTAAGTTGAACATCTGTTCCATGAGTTCCAAGTTTTACATTACCTGTCCAAACACCGCTTATAAAAGTAATTGATGTTGGCTCTAAAACCGTTGAATTTACAGCAGATAAAGTAGCAGAACCATTAAAGTTTGTACACAAATTTCCAAACTCATCATAAGCCTTAATTGTTACACTAAAAGGAACATTTACTGTTTGTGCACCAATAGTTGAAAATACAAAATTGTTAACTGGTGCTGGAAGTAGAGTTATAGCATTTGACTCTCCTATTTTACCATCTTTTTCAGCAATTAATTTTATATTTGTTCCAGCCTTTGTTAGTGTTACACTTCCAATCCAAACACCATTATTAAAGAAACCAGTTATTTGAGGAGTTATAGTTCCATCTGAAACAGATAAATTAACTTGAGATACAAAATTTGGAATTGTGTAATTAAGTGAATCTTTAGCATAAATTTTTATTGTGAAAGAAGTTCCAGCAACTTGTGGAGATGGTATTGTATCAAAGGTAAAGTGGTCAAGCGCACCGAAAACTGAAAATATATTACTCATTCCCATTTTATGAGTTATAGGATCCTCAGCAAAAATTTGAACAGATGGATTTGGAGTGTTTATTGTGACACTCCCAGTCCATCTACCATTAATAAATGAAGTTGTTGAAGAAGGAGAAATTGTACCAGGCCCTGTTGAAGAAGTAAGAAGCGCTGTTCCATTCCATGTTGTAATCAAAGAACCAGCAAGATCAACAGCTTTTATAGTTATATTAAATGGTATACCTGCGGTTTGATTTGATATTAATTCAAATTCAAATCTACCTAAAACATTTGATGCACAAGTAAATGAGTTTGAAGTCCCAGTTATTGGTCCATTGTTTGCAGTTATTTTCATACTTGAGTGAGGAGTATAAAGTGTGACGCTTCCAGTCCATTTGCCTAATGTAAAGTTTCCTGTTGTTATTGGAGAAATTCCACCTGTTGAGGCAGTTAAATTAACGTTACAAGCTCCTCCTCCATAAATTCCCCATGTATCAGTATTATCCCAAGCACTTACAATATATCCATTTATATCTTTTGCATAAATAGTTATATTAAATGGATTATTTATTGTTTGAGGACCTATAATATCAAAATCAAAATGGTGAATTGTTTGGCTTGCAACAGTAAATGGATTTGATGTTCCTTTAATTCCTGGATTTGAGGTATCAGTCACAGTAATTGTGTGAATACCGACAGTTCCCATTTCCATTGAATTTACAACTCTTACACCAGAGGAAAAACCAGTTAAAGTATAGGGTAAAGGAAAACCAGCAATTTGGGCATTTGGATCAGTGGAAGTAACAATAACTGAATAACCTGCACCTGAATATGTTGTTACAGTATTATCCCATTGATCAACTGCAGTAATTCTTAATGCATTTTCAGGATGAGCTCCAGGATTAAAGACACATCCAACTGTTTGTGGACCAACTGGTTTATAATCTCCAGTAACAGGGTCTAAGTCATTTGAAGTGACTTTAAAGTGGTGAAGTGGCCCTGGTAAAACATTAAATTGATTAGATAATCCATATTTTGATGCATATTCAACTTTAAGTTGTACATTTGTACCAGTTTTATATAAAGTTATGTAGCCACTCCATACTCCATTAACAAAATTTACTGAAGTAGGCTCAATTACAAAATTAGCAGGAACTGTTGCTGAAATAGGAACTGTTGCATTAAAGTTTGAAATTATATTATCTAAACTATCTTTTGCATATATTTTAACTAAAAAGGGAGTTCCTGCTGTTTGAGGCGATGCTATTAAATCAAAAGTGAAATGATGTAATCCTGCAGAAACAGAAAAGTTGTTAGAAGTTCCGAACTTTGAAAGGGCAGATGCTGTAATAAATACTGATGGTGTAGGAGTATCAAGAGTAATATTACCCTCAAAAACTCCATTCACCATATTAACAGAGGTTGGAATTATATTTCCCACTGAAGATGAAAGGGTTAAAGTGGTATTTAAGTCTGAAATTAGATTGTGTTGAGAGTCATGTGCTTCAATTCTTATTAAGAAAGGAACTCCAGAAACTTGTGGTGCAATTGGAGAAAAATGGAAGTGATCTAGTGGACCTACAACTGAAAATGAATTTGAGTAACCATTCATCCCACTTCCCCCTGCATCTGTTGCAACTATTTGAACACTTGAAAATGGGGCATTAATTGTTATATATCCACTCCACTTTCCATTTACAAACGGACCAACAGTTCCTGGTGAAATAGGTCCTGATGGATTTAATGTTAAATTAACATTTCCTGTAAAGTTTGTAACAATATTCTCATTACCATCTCTTGCAGTTATTTCAACAAAGAAACTTTGATTTACCTTTTGAGGAGAAGGAATTAATGAAAAAGAAAAGTGATTCAATGTTCCTTGAAGTGCAAATAAATTTGATTCACCGGTCACACTTCCATAAGTTGCTACAAGTTTTACTGCAGTTGAAGGAGTATTTAAAGTAACTGTTCCAGACCATATTCCATTTACAAATACTACTGGAGAAGGATTTGTTGAAACTCCCATTGTTGGTAAGGAAGAAATTATAACTTGTTGATTGAAAGATGTAACAATCATTCCAAAAGAATCTTTTGCATAGATAGTTACAGAAAAAGGTACACCCGCAGTTTGAGGAGAAGCAATTGGTAGAAATTCAAAATGATCTACCACACTTGATGATACAGAAAATATATTAGATTCACCAAAAATAATATCATATGTACTATTCGAAATTATGTGTTCTGTATGTTTTTCTAATGAATTAAATGTTATTAAATTTATATTTAAATCTGAATCTCCACTTTGAACGTAAGTATTTGCTCTATAATTTCCATATGGTGTTAATCTTTTGTCACCTACACTTACTTTGTTATCACCATCTATGTCTACATAAATATATTCTCCAAAATCAAACAAATTATTTACACTAACATTTTCTGTATGTTTCTCATTAGAAGCAAATGTTATAAGTAATAAACCTATATCTGTATTTCCTGATGCAACAAAAGTATTATAATTATAATTTCTAACATTAGTTAATCTTTTATCACCAACATTTACACTATTACTATTATCAATATCATAATAAATATATTCTCCATATTGTGAATTTGCATAAATTTTAGCTCCTGAATCTGATGTACTTAAAGTAACATTTCCAGTCCATATTCCATTAGTTAAATTTATTATATTTGGTGTTATTGTTCCACCTGGAGTTGAAACAAAAAGTTTTATAGGCCCATTATATGATGTAACTATTCTTCCAGCGCTATCCACAGCCTTAACTGTTATTTGAAATGGAGTATTTTTGCTTTGATTTCCAATTGGTTCAAATTGAAAAGAAATAGGATCTGGATCTGAAACAGTGAATGTATTAGAAATACCTGGATTAATATTTGGATCAGCCGGTGCAGGTGGAAGTGTTGGAGGTGTTTCATCATCACAATAAATATAAGCGGCACTTGATGAAGTAGTTAAAATCACATTGCCTGTCCAAACTCCATTAGTAAATGTTATTGAGGTTGGAGATATTCCTACTGGAGATGAAGCTAAATATGCAACTCCATTAAAAGATGTATTAAGATTTCCAAAACTATCTTTTACTTTAATTGTTATTTGAAATGAATTTCCTACTGTCTGTGGACCTATTGATTCAAATACAAATGTACAATTATCTAAAATTTGAGGTTGAACGTTAAAAGTTGCACTTCCCTTTATTGTTGGATTTGATGTATCTTCAACATAAATTGTTTGAGGTCCAGCAGTTATTAAAGTTGCGTTAAAGGGTCTGTCTCCATTATCTGCCGGAACATATGTAGTGTCAGGCGGAAGAATTAAGGGTGGTGATGAGTAAGTATCTGTTGTTGAAAAGTGAACTGTTCCAGTATAATTTGTTATAGTATTTCCAAATTCATCAACTGCTTTTACTCTAAAACTAAAATTTGTTCCAGCAACAGGTGTAGTTGTAGAAAAATTATAAAACTCGAAATGGTGCAAAGTTGAAACTCCAACTTTAATTTTAGGTGGCATTAAATCTTGAAGGCCAGATCCATCTAAAGCATTGATTGTTTGAGTACCAGAAGTTTTTAAGATTACTCCATTAGTAAAGGTGTGTTTTCCATTGTCTGAAGAGTTAAAGGTATAATTTGAGGGTGAGAAGGTGGCAAGGGGATCACTTGAATTAAAAACAACATTTTTATTATAATCACATACAATATTTCTCCATTCATCATAAATTCTTACTTCATAAGTTATTGGATTTCCAGCAGTTGTTGTATAAAATCCAGGAGTGGTTGATCTTCTTGTATCACCAAAATCTACAGTATTGTTAGTATTAGAATCTAAATATAATAATTCTCCATAATTATACTTTCCATCTGCTTTAACATTTTCAAGATGTTTTAAATTGCTTCCAAAAAAAATAGTTAGAGATGCGCCTAAATCAGTATCTCCACTTTTTACAATCGAACCAGCAGGATATGTAACAGACCCCCAAGTTACTGGTGTAATTCTAACATCTCCTGATGAAACATTGTTGCTTCCATCAATATCAATATAATAATAATCTATTTCTGTAAATGTTCCAGAGGCATCTTGATCCCAACCTTTTTCATTTGCATTGAAAGGTATTAATGTCAATCCGTCATCAGCATCATTTGTAGCAACAACTGAAAAAACAGAATAAGTAGATCCACTTATTGATAAAGGTAGAACTTCAATAAAAGAGGGGTTTCCACCTGTTATTGAAAATCCAGATGAAATGCCGTCTGTTAATCCTGTTTTAGTTGCTTTTATTTGAATTGTTGCCCAGTTTGTTAAATCATTTGAAGAAATTGTAACTGATACTATTTTTTGACCACCTTCAGATCCATTAAAAATGACCTCATAAGGATATATAGCAAAACCCGATTGAACTACTGATAAATTAACTGTCCCACTAAATGATGAATCCAAAACATCGCTTGCATCAAGAGCCTTTATTGTAATATTAAATGGCACTCCAACTTTTGCACTCAAAGGAACTTCCACTTTTAATTTAACAGCTGGACCACCATAAACTCTTGGAATATACATTGATAAAAGTAAAAAAATTATAAATGATAGAAGGACTACCCTTCCTTTTTTCATTAGTTTAAAAACCTCCTTTTCTTGTTTCACTAAATTCCCCTTGTTTATAAACTATTTTTACTATTAAATTTAAAAAAATCAAGGGGAGAATTAACTCTCCCCTGGGTAAGTAATTAAAACTTTCTTTTCTAGAGCCCTCCACTCAACCTTTGCGCCAAATACTTCCATGATAAACCTAATTGGCACATAAACTCTATCATTTTTTATAATAGGTGGTGTATCCATTTGATATGGTTTACCATTTAATGATGCAATTGAAGAATCAGGTGAAAGTTTCAAAATTTTCTTTGTTCCTTCAATATCTTCAATGGTTATAGTTACAATTCTTACTACAGGATCCCACTCAATAGTTGCACCAATAGATTCACTTATAAATCTCAATGGAACCATAGTTCTATTATTATAAATAAATGGTGGATAATCTAAAATTTTTGATAACTCATTTACCTTTGCTTCAACTTTTCCAATTGTAAGTTCTATTTTAACCCTTGGATTCCAAATTATACCAATATTTTTTCTTGTTATATTACCTGCTTTATCAATTAATATAAAATCTAAAACATTCGTTCCAGATTTTTTAAGTTCATATTTTCCTTCAAACCTTCCATCTTCTCTTATTAAAATCTCCTCACCATTAACCGTAAGTTTTCCTCCTACCTCTCCCTTACCTTTTATTTCTATAATTTTATCATAAACAACAACCCATGGAGTTGGATATTCAATAATTAATTCTGGAGGTATTGTATCTCTTATAACTTTAATAACTTCAAAAGATTCGTTTCCTGCAATATCAATTATTATAAAAGTTATTGAATTTGTTCCTTCAAAAAGATTAACCTCTGTTTTAAATGTTCCGTCCTCTTTTATATTTACTCTTTTTCCTTGAATTAATAATATTGAATTAATTTCAGAAATAGAACCAACTATTTCAATAATTTCTCTATTAATATATATATCATTTTGAATATTTATAGACAAAATTTTGGGAAATGTTGTGTCAAGTTTAAAGGTTTTTTCTTTGATATCTTCTTTACTTCCAAGTTTATCTTTTGCATAATAGTAAAGTGTATGAATCCCTTCTGGTGGAGTTACTAAACCTTTATATTCAATCCATGGACCATTATCCCATCTATAAAATACTATTGGCTCTTTGTCATACTTTGATGAGGATGAAAAAGTTATAATTGGTGTAGTTTTATAATATCCATTCATTCCATCTGGTTCAGGTATTGAAAGAATAATTTTTGTCTCAGGTTGAGGATAAACAAGAAAAGATTTTGTATTTATTGGGTTTGTCTCTCTTGATGTATAAATTATTAAAAAGTATTCTCCCTCTTCAACAAATTTTATGTTTGCATCTTGTGAAATGTATATAACAAATTCCTCTTCTTTAGCAATCGGTACAGGTGTTTGAAGTATTAACATAAGTTTATCTTTTGAAATAGATGGCATTTTTATTAAAGGAATGCCTTTCACTGTAATTGAAGATGGTTTGATATTTAGTGGAATCTCAACCTTCTGTGGGAATTTGATATAAATATAGTCATTTACATTTAATGAGCCACCAGGACCAGTTTTTAACCTTATTTCAAAAGATACTGCCCTTTTAATTGATGGGGGCATTACTTTTGTTGAAATTGAAGTTAAAATTGATTCAATAAGTGTATATGATGTTGATATTTCAGTTTTTTCTTTCTCAGTCCATACTTTTAATTTATATTCACCAGGATTATCTGGATTTTTAATTCCAACTTCTTTAGAAATTATAATCTCTACTTTTTCCTCATTTTCAATTTTTATGGGAGTTTTTATTGTTAAAATTTTATTAGAAAAATCGATTATTACACTTTTTGTTAAATTAACTCCATTAACAGTTATTAAATTTTTGTCAATTTCAGAAGGAAGTTTTGTATAGGTTGGAAATTTAATGTAAATACTTTCTCCTTCATTAAGTAAACCATGTTTTCCAGTTTTAAAACTTATTTTATATTCTGCTTCAACTTTTGTAACAGAAGGATTAACTTCAACTTTTAAATCAGAAATAATTGACTCAACAATTTTATAAGAATAGGATGTTACATAAGTTGGTTCTTTACTTGTGGCAACTTGAAGTGTATAATCACCACTTTTTGTTGGATTTTTTATTCCAAAATTCTCTGTAAAAATAACTATTACATTTGAATTATTTGGAATGTTTATTGGTACTTTTAATGTAATTTTTCTTTCTAAAGAAATAATTATATCAGTTGGATTATAACCATTAATTGTAACATCATTCTTATCAAAAGTTATTGGTAAAAATGTATCATCAGGAAATTTTATTGCAATTAAATCATAATCTTTAATTAATGCACCCGCTGTTCCAGTTCTAAATTCAATTGTATATTTTGCTTTAGTATCAACAACATTTGGTTCAACTTCAACTTTAGGTCGAGAAATAACTGAATAGTAAATTGCATAGGGTAAAGACGTAACTGGTGTTGGTTCTTTAGATGTATAAACTTGTAAAGTATATGTTCCAGATTTTGTTGGATTAATTATTCCTGTGTTTATTGGAAATGTAACAACAACAAATGCTCCATTTGGTAATGAATATGGAAATATTAATCTAACAGTTCTTACTGCAACATAATAAATAGTAACTGGATAGCCATTAATGAGTGCTCCAAAAAATGGATAACCAAAAGGAACAAAAGTATCATAAGGAAAAGTAATTGTTACATAATCAATACCACCAACTACACTTCCATTTGGACCAAGATTAAATCTTATTGTGTATTCAGCAGGAGAACCTGCATAAGGTGGATCAACATCTACTTTTGGAGTTGAAATTTGACTAATAATATAAATGTCTCCGACACCAAAATGAGTATATGGTCCACTTGGTGGGAATTCAGCTTTTAGTTGAATATGACCCCAATCAGTCATTTGAATAGTAACATTATCAACATTTGTATTAGGAGTTGTAAAAATTGCAGCACCTGGGTCTGGATCTGAAATAGGAACAATAGACCAATCGAATTTATCCTCCCATCCATATATTAAAAAAACATCTGTCCTTTTATTTCCATAACCATCAAAACTATTTGCTTCAAAATTTCTTATCTCTCCTACAAAACTATTATATGGATTAGGCGAAATAGTTATGTAGTTGATTAAATCTGGTATAACTTTTACATTACCATTAATATTTATAATAAAGGAAAAACCTCTTTTTACTTTTAGATTACCAGTTAAATTTCCTGCTTTTGTTGTATTTGTAGCATTGGTTATATCTACTTGTACTTGACCACCTGAAGTTTGATTTCCTGTTACAGGTATATTAATAATATTTAAAGATTTTGTTATTGTTCCAAATGTTGCACCTGTGGTATTTGTTGTAATAGTAATAATTGCACTGTTAAAATTAAAACCTATAGGAAAGGTGATTATTAAAGTATCTCCATTTTGAAGAAAAGGAATATTATTATCAAAATTAATTGTAACAATCCAATGTGTGTTATTTTTTCCTGCAGTATCATCTCCCTGAGTTACCTGATTTCCTGGTGAGTTTGGTGAAAATGTAACACTAGTAATGTTTGCATAAACTTTTTGTGTTAGGAAATTTAACCCTAATAAAATTAAAAGCATAAAAATTAAAATTTTTTTCATATATTCCTCCTTTTAATTATAAACTTCAAATTCTCTTTTTTGTTTCAAAAATTTAGAGAGTAGATAAATTTATTTTGTTCCATTGTATAATTGTAATATGAGTACTGAAATTGAGAAAAAAATTTTAAAAGGTTTTATTACTGATAGATTTACAATATCAAAATCATTATCAGAAGGTTTTAAAGTAGATTATTTTGAAGATCCAAAAACAATTACTATTCTAAATGCTGTACTTGACATTTATGAAGGAAGAGGTGAAGTAGATTATATTGATTTTCAAACGGTTAAAAGACATCTTGAGAAAAAGGGTGTTTTTGATGATGAAATAAAAAGAACTTTGTTAGAAATTGAAAATTTAGAGACTCCAACTCTCGCAATGATTTTATCTTATATAGATATTTTAAGAATAAAAAATGGAGAAAGAAGATTAATTAACATTTCAAATGAAATAAAAGATTTCGTTGAAAGAAGAGGACCTCATAAACTCGAAGATATTGCTACATTTGCAGTTACAATGTCTGAAGAACTTCAAAAAATTGCTCTAGAAAGATTGCATAAAAAGTTGGTTCCATCAGAAAATATAATTAAGAACATAGTAAGGGATGTTTTTGAGAGAAGAAAATATCATGGCTTTTCAATTGAACCATTTACTTCATTAAATAAATCTCTCCTTGGTTTAAGACCAGGTTTTTATTATGCAATGGCTGGTGCTCCAAGAAGAGGTAAAACGAATTTTTTACTTCATTTAGCAGTCAATATAATTGCGAACGAGAGAGTGCCTGTTCTTTATTATTCATGGGAACAAACTTCAAGAATTCTAAATTTGAGAATTCTTTCTCAAGAATCTGGCCTTAATCCAGTTAAAATAATTTCTGGTGAATTAAATGAAGAAGAGTTTAAAAAGTTTGAAAACGCTTATAAAAAACTCCAAGATATATTTTCATTTCTATATATAATTGAAGGAAGTAGCAATGATACTTTAGAGAAAATTGAGGCGCATGCTTACAATGTAATGCAGAGTCATAGATGTGATACTGTAGTGATTTTTCTTGATTATATTCAAAAAATACCTGTTGAATCAAAAGGATACATAACATTAGAAGAAAAAGTTGATGAAGTTTCGGGTAAGATAGCTATGCTTTCTCTTTCTTTAAAATCTCCAATAGTTGCAATTTCTGCTCTGGATAAAGAAGGATGCAAATTAGATGAAGAGGGGATTGAAAGACCTACTATGTTTCATTCTACTGGTGGTGGAGATATCGAATATGATTCAGATGTCGCTATGGTTCTTGTTAAAAATCATAAAGAGACAAATGAATTAAAAGAAAAACTCATAAATCTTGTAAAAAACGGACAACTTCTGCCAGAAGATATGCCAAATATTGATATAATTGACCTTTACATTGATAAAAATAGAGATGCTCCTGAAGGTACATCAAATGTTATTCAATATCTATTTTTTATTGATTCAAACAAATTTGTTGAGATTGGATATAAAGACCCAACTGAAAAATATACTTATGCAAAAATTAGTGAAATTGTTGAGAGATTAAGAAGAGAGGGATATTTAAAATTAATAACAAAGGATGAACAGATAAAAGAGAAAACAGATAAACCAAAATTTTCTGGTTTTGAACCAATATAAGTTAAGGAGGAGTTATGTTAGATATTAGATTTGTAAGAAATAATCCTGAAATTGTTAGAGAATCCCTTAAAGCAAGAGGCTATTCAGATGAAATTTTGGATGAATTTTTAAGAGTGGATAAAGAAAGATTAACTCTTCTCAAAGAATTTGAAGAATTAAAACATAATTTAAATTTGTTATCTAAAAAAGTTGCAGAATTGAAAAGAAAAGGCGAAGATATAGGTGACCTTCTGCTTGAATCAAAAGAACTATCTGACAGAGTCGAAAATATAAAAGAAAAATTAAAAATTGTTGAGGAAAATCTAAATGAAATTATTTTAAGAATACCAAATATACCACATGAAACTGTTCCAAAAGGAATTGATAGTTCTTTTAATGTTGAAATAAGAAGATGGGGAGAGATTAGAAAATTTAAATTTAATCCAAAGCCCCATTGGGAATTAGGTGAAGAACTTTATATTTTAGATCAAGAAAGGGCAAGTAAACTTTCTGGTTCAAGGTTTAGTTTGTATAAAGGATTAGGTGCTCGACTTGAAAGAGCACTGATAAATTTTATGCTTGATCTTCATATAAAAAAACATGGTTATACAGAAATTTTTCCGCCTTTTCTTGTTAGAAGTGATATTATGATTGGAACAGGCCAACTACCAAAATTTGGTGAAGATATGTATAAAGTTGAAAATGAAGATTTGTGGTTAATACCAACTGCAGAAGTTCCACTAACTAATTTACATAAGGATGAAATTTTAGATGAGAAAGATCTTCCAAAATATTACACTGCATATACAGCATGTTTTAGAAGAGAAGCGGGCGCTGCTGGAAAAGATACAAGAGGCTTAATAAGAGTTCATCAATTTAATAAAGTTGAACTTGTTAAAATTGTAAAACCAGAAGATTCTTATCTTGAACTTGAAAAACTTGTAAATGAGGCTGAGGATGTTTTAAAGGAATTAAAACTTCCATATAGAGTTATGCTTCTTTCAACCGGAGATATGTCTGGTTTTTCAGCAAGTAAAACTTATGATATTGAGGTTTGGATGCCTTCATATGGAAGGTTTGTAGAAATATCGTCATGTTCAAACTGCACAGATTTTCAAGCAAGAAGAATGAATACAAGATTTAGGAGAGAAAATGGAAAAATAGAATATGTTCATACCTTAAATGGATCAGGCGTAGCAGTTGGAAGGTGCTTTGCAGCACTCATTGAAAATTATCAAAATGAAGATGGCTCTGTTTCAATTCCAGAGGTATTGATACCATATATTGGTGTTGATAAAATAAATAAAGATTAGGAGGTATTTATGATAAAGGTTATTAAGAATAAACCTTTTTTGAAAAAGAAAAATTTAAATTGTAGAGAATGTGCAACTCCTTGTAAATCTGCTTGTAAAACATCAATGACTGTTGGAAATCAAATTTGTGAAAAAGATAGAGAAGATAGAAAGTTTGTCTTTTAAACCTCCTTTATTTCACAAATTTTCTTTTTTAAACAGATTTTTTGTTTTTTTTCCAATTACGGGTAGTCTTATTGAAGTTGATAAAGATTTTTATTTTAATTTAAATGAAAATTCTTTAATAGATGAGCCATTTTTAAATGAAGAGAAAAAAATATGGGAAAAATATGATGTAAAATTTAATCCACCAAAATACTTAAAATCTTTATGTCTTCTTATCTCTCAAACCTGTAATATGAAATGTGATTATTGCTTTGTTAATGATGGAACTTTTGGAGATAATGAGAGTTTGATGGATGAAAATGTAAGTTTAAAAGCAGTTGACTTTTTAATTGAGAATTCAAAAACGAAACATATTGAAATTGATTTTTTTGGTGGTGAACCACTAATAAATTGGAAAGTTGTAAGAAAAACAATTGAATATGGTGGTAAAAGGAGCAAAGAGTATGGAAAAATTTTAAGATTTTCTTTAACAACAAATGGAGTTTTATTAGATGAAGAAAAATTAAATTTTTTAAAAGAAAATTTTGTAAGTTTAATTATATCTCTTGATGGTCCGCCTGAAGTTAATAATTTACATAGAAAAATGAAAAATGGATCAAATTCATTTGATTATGTTTATAAAAATATTAAAAATTTAAAAAATTATGAGGGTTATTATATAAGAGGTACTTTTACAAATAAAACAAAAGATATTTTTGAAAATGCAAAATTTTTTTATGAAAACGGTTTTAAAAATATCTCTCTTGAACCGGTTATTTTAGATAAAGAAAATCCTTTAAGTTTAAAAAAAGAAGACCTTAAAGAATTAAAAAAAGAGTATGAAAAATTAGGAGAGTATATCTATAATGAAAAATTGAAAGGAAATAAGTTAAACTTTTATCACTTTAATATTGATTTATCTAATGGACCATGTCTAGGTAAGATGAATTTTGGATGTGGTGCTGGTGTTGAATATTTAGCAGTTGATACAAAAGGAGACATATATCCTTGTCATTTTTTAAAGGAGTTTAAAGAATTTAAAGTTGGTAACATATTTGATGGAATAGATGAGAATAAGAAAAATTATTTTATGTATCTAAATGATATTAATTCAAAAGAAAAATGCAAAAGTTGTTGGGCAAAATATCTTTGTGGAGGAGGGTGTATTGCTCATTCATACTTTATAAATAGTGATCCTTTAAAAATGCCGGATGATTTTTGTGAAATTCAGAAAAAAAGAATTGAAATTGGTCTTTTAATTAATAGTTTATAATTAATTATAATAAACTTAATTTTAAGAGGGGTGATAGATGAATGAAAAGGATTTCGAAAAAATTGCCCTTGAGTGGGCAATAATTGAGGCTGAAAGGTGTTTATATTGCTTTGATGCTCCATGTGAAAAGGCTTGTCCAATAAATCTTCCGATATCTAATTTTATCTATTTTATAAAAAATAAAAATTTTAAGTCAGCATATGAACTTGTAAGAGAAAATCATCCACTGATCTCAATTGCAGGTTGTGTCTGTCCAGAAGAAATTCTTTGTCAAACTGAGTGTACAAGAGGGAAAATTGACAAACCTATCAAGATAAGAGAACTTCACAAATTTTTAACTGAATATTTTTGTGATAATAAAAATCTTTCTCTTCCAGAATATAAATATGAAGAAGTAGCAATAATAGGTGGTGGGCCTGCTTCTTTATCTTGTGCATTTTATTTAAGAACATTTGGTTATAAAACAGTCGTATTTTCTGATACAGAATTAGGTGGAATTCCTCTTAAAGAAATTTCAAATTTGAGATTAAGCGATGAGACTCTAAAAAGAGATTTAGATTTTATTAAAGAAAATTTCATTTTTAAGTTTGTAAGAAAAAGAGTAGAAAATCTTAATGAAATATTAAATAGTTTTAAAGCAATATTTATTGGTATAGGTCTTTCAGATGAAATTGAACTTGAAGTCTTAGGAAAAGATAAAGAGGGTGTTTTTAAAGCAAGAGAGATCTTAAGGAAAATAAAGAGAGGAGAAGAGATAAAATTTGGAGAAAGGATTGGTGTTATAGGTGGAGGAAATGTTGCTTTTGAAGTTGCAAATACATTAAAAACACTCTATCCAGATAAAGAAGTTATTATAATTTATAGAAGAGGTTTAACAGATTTAAAATGTTATCCTGAAGAATTTGAGAGAGCAAAGAAACTCGGTGTTAATTTTTACTTTGAATCAATTCCAATTGAAATAGTAGGAAAGGAGAAAGTAGAGGGTATAAAAGTGACTCAAGTCAGTTTAAAAGAAAAAGATAAAGATGGAAGAAGAGTACCAAAATTAATAGAGAATAGTGAATTTATTATTCCATTAAACAATATTATTATTGCAATAGGACAAAAATTAGAAGAAACCATTTTTCCTGAAATTCAAAAAGAAAATGGTTTAATCAAAGTTGATGAAAACTTTATGACAAATATAAAAGGTGTCTTTGCTGGTGGTGATTGTGTTAATGGAGGGGATACAATAACAAGAGCAGCAAAAGAGGGAAAATTGGCTGCCTTTAAAATTCATGAATATTTAAGGAGGATTTAAAATGTTTAAATTAAGAGATCTTTCAATTGAATTTTTAGGTATAACACTTGAAAATCCATTTATTTTATCTGCTTCACCATCAACAGATGAACTTGAAATTGCAATTAATGGTCTTGAAGCTGGTTGGGCAGGAGTAATTTTAAAAACAACTTCTGTTGAAGACAACCCAGTTCCTTTAAAATATCCAATGATGTCTTCATTTGGAAATTATTCAAAAAGAGTATTAGGACTTGGAAATATTGATTTAATTTCTAAATATCACATTGATGAAGTTGAGAAAAGAGTAAAAATTTTAAAAGAAAAATTTCCACACAAAATGATTGGTGCAAGCATAATGGGGAGTAAAAAAGAAGATTGGCAAAATTTAGTTTATAGATTAAGAAAGGCGGGAGTTGATATAATCGAATGTTCTTTTTCATGTCCTCAGGGAAGTATGGGCGAAGCACCTGGAAGGATGCTTGCTCAATCTGTTCAAGCAACAGAAAAGGTAACATCATGGGTCAAAGAAGCTGCAGAAAATACTCCTGTTTTAATAAAAATAACACCTCAAGTTACAGATATCGTTGAAGTTGCTGAGGCAGTTAAAAGAGGTGGTGCAGATGGAATAACTGCAAGTAATACAATACCCTCTCTTCTTGGAATAGATATTTATACATTTGAACCTTATCCAACTGTTTTTGGTTACTCATCATATTCAGGTCTTTCAGGAAATGCCATAAAACCAATAACTCTTAGAACAATTGCAGAAATAAAAAGAAATGTTGATATTACAATATCAGGAAATGGCGGAGCGTATTCCTCGAGAGACGCAATTGAATTTATGCTCGTTGGAGCAAGTAATGTTCAATTTTGTACACTTCCGATGGTGTATGGTTTTAGAGTAATTGAAGAATTAAAAAGAGGTTTATCTCATTATCTTGATGAAATGGGATTTAAATCTCCATCAGAAATTGTTGGAAAAACACTTGAAAAAATAAAAACAAACGAAGAATTAATTATTTTAGACTTTGTTAAAGCAAAAATAGATGAAGAAAAGTGCGTTGGTTGTGAACTCTGTTTTGTTAGTTGTAGAGATGGAGGACATATGGCAATTGAATTAAAAGAGGAAACAAGAGTCCCAAAGGTAAATGAAGAAAAGTGTGTTGGTTGCGCTTTATGTATGCAAGTCTGCCCAGTTGATGCAATTAAAATTTATGAAAGAAAAATTAATATTGAACATTATTACATAAGAAAATGAAAAAAATTGTTGTAAACTTTAAATTAAATGGAGAAGACATTATTGATGAAGTTCCTGTAAATAAAACACTTGTGGAATATTTAAGGGATAATTTACATTTAACTGGAACAAAAGAAGGTTGTTCAAAAGGAGAATGTGGGGCATGCACAGTAATAATTGATGGAAAAAATTATACATCTTGTCTTGTTTTGATGCCAGAGGTTCAAAATAAATCTGTTTTTACAATTGAAGGTTTAAAAGATAAAGTTGAGTTTATAGATTACCTTATTGATGAGGGGGCATTCCAATGTGGTTTTTGTGCACCTGGTTTTGTTGTAAGTTTGTACTCTTTTCTTGAAAAAAGAAAAGACATTACTATTGATGAAGTTAAAGAGGCAATTTCAGGAAATCTATGTAGATGTACAGGATATAAGAAAATTCTTGATGCAATTAATAAATTTATAAAAGAGAAAAGAGGACAAAATGAAAGAATTTGAATATTTTAAACCAAAAAATTTACTTGAGGCTCTTGATCTTGCAAAAAATTTTGGGAATAATAAGAGATTTCTAGCTGGTGGTACAGATTTAATTGTAAGGTTAAAGGATAATTTAATAAAAGAGGAAAATATTATTGATTTAAAAGATATTGATGAGTTAAAGGGTATAAAAGAAAATGGAGATGAAATTGAAATAGGACCACTTGTCACTTTTACAGAGATAATTGAGTCAGAAATAATGAATAAATATTCTCCTCTTATTGTTCTCGCTGCAAAAAAAGTTGGCTCTCCTCAAATAAGAAATAAAGGAACAATTGGTGGAAATTTATGTAATGCTTCTCCTGCAGGTGATTCAATTCCTCCTTTAATGTGCGAGGAGGCGCGTCTTTTATTAAAATCAAAAGATAGAGAAAGAGTTGTTAATATTAATGAATTTTTTTTAGGACCTGGAAAAACATGTTTAAATCAAGACGAAATATTGGTAAAAATAGTTGTAAAAAAATGGAAAAACTCAAACTTGGGATTTTTTAATAAACTTGGACAAAGAAATGCTTTAACTATTTCAATAGCATCAAATTGTGTAAAAATTGATAAAGAGGGTAAAAACATAAAAGATATTAAAATTTCATTGGGTTCAGTTGCACCAACTGTTGTAAGAGCAAAAAAAGTTGAGGAGGCTATTTTAAATTTAAAAGAAATAAATGAAGATGAATTATTTAAAATATCATCTCTTATTGAAAATGAAATTGATCCAATTACAGATGTTAGAGGTTCAAGAGAATATAGAATAGAAGTTTCGAAATATTTGCTTTATGAAAGTTTAATTTATTTATTTAATTTGTGAGGTAAAAATGAGTGTAAAACTTGAAGAGAAAAAAAGAGAAGAAGAGAAATGGATTGGCAAAAAAATAAAACAAATTTATTCTCAGGAAAAAGTTAAGGGAGAATTAAAATATCCATCAGATATCTATTTTGAAAATATGGTTTGGGGAGAAGTTTTAAGAAGTAAATATCCCCATGCATTAATTAAAAAAATTGATGTTTCTAAAGCAGAAAAACTTCCGGGAGTTGTAAAGGTTCTAACTTATAAAGATATACCTGGCTTAAATGGTTTTGGAATAGTTGTTCAAGATCAGCCAGTCTTATGCTATGACAAAGTAAGATATCTTGGAGATGCTATTGCTTTAGTAGCAGCGGAAACAAAAGAAATAGCGAAAAAAGCACTTGAATTAATTGAAGTTCAATATGAACCACTTCCAGTTGTAGAAGATCCTCTTGAAGCAATTAAAGAATCTTCTCCAAAAGTGCATGAAAGTGGGAATATACACCTTCATACAGTTGTTAAAAAAGGAGATGTTGAGAAGGGATTTAGAGAGGCAGATTTAATTGTTGAAAATGAATATAGAACTGGTAGACAGGAACATGCTTATCTTGAAACAGAAAATGGTGTTGCTTTTTATGATGAAGAAGAAGATACAATTACAGTTATTTGTGGAGGTCAATATCCATTCAGAGATCAAATTCAAATAGCAAGAGTTCTTGCATTTGATCCAAGGAAAATAAGAGTAATAAATGAACCAATGGGAGGTGGATTTGGCGGAAAAGATGAAATTACAACGCAGATCCATCTTGCACTCCTTGCTTATCACACAAAAAGACCGGTTAAAATGGAAATTAGTAGAGAAGAGTCAATAGTTTTCTCATGGAAAAGACATCCAATGATTCTAAGATATAAAACAGGTGTTAAAAAAGATGGAACACTTGTTGCAAATGAAGTTTATATTTATGCAGATACAGGTGCATATGCATCATTGGGAGGGCCTGTTGTGAATCTTGCAATAGAACATTCATGTGGTCCATATAGAATTCCAAACACTCATATTGAAGGATTTTGCATTTATACTAACAATGGAGTATCAAGCGCATTTAGAGGCTTTGGAGTAAATCAAGTAACATTTGCAATGGAGTCACAAATGGATGAAATTGCATATAAACTTCAAATTGATCCATTACTACTTAGAAGAAAAAATATATTAAAAAGAGGAGAGGAAACTGGAATAGGAAGTAAAATTGAAACAAGCATTGGATTAAATAAAATTTTAGATGAAATTGAGAAACATCCAATTTATAAAGAAAGAGAGAAAATAAAATTATCTTCATCTAAATTCAAAAAGTATGGGGTCGGAATAGCATTATCTTATCAAGGAACTGGTCTTGGTGTTGGACTTCCAGATTATGGTGCTGCAATAATTGAAATGAGAAGAGATGGTGGATTTAATGTTTATGCAGGAAGTGTTGAAATAGGACAAGGAGCAAAAACAACACTTAAAATTATAGCATTAGAATCATTAAAAATTAAAGATGAAAATAAAGTATTTATAGTTACTGGTGACAGTTTTCTTGTTCCTGATTCTGGAACAACAACTGCTTCTGGTGCAACATATAGAAGTGGAAGAGCAATTAAAATTGCATCTGAAAAAATTTTAAAGATATTAAAAAGAGAAGTTTCTGAAATTTTCGATATCCCAGAAAATAATATCTATATAAAAGATGAAACTTTTTATGACAAAGAAAATAGAGAACTTATAAACTATGAAAAATTAGGGGAAATTCTTTATGAAAAAAGAAGGTTACCAAAAGTAGATGGTCACTTTAATTTTCCAACATCAAAAACAAAAATTAATGGAGCATTTGGTTTACCTCATTATATTTTTAGTTTTTCAGGTAGTATCGCCCTTGTTGAAGTTAATACTCTTACAGGTAAGGTAAATCTAATTAAGGGAGTTAATTTAATTGATGGAGGAAGGGTAATAAATAAAATAGGCTTTGAGGGACAATCTGAAGGTGGTTTAGTTATGGGAATGGGTTATGCTTTAATGGAAGATGTAATTATTAAAAATGGGGAGTTTTTAACAAAAAATTTCTCAACATATATAATTCCAACAATACTTGATATCCCAAAAGATTTAGAGACTATTTCAATTGAAAGTATAGAAGAATTAGGACCTTTTGGATCAAAGGGCATTGGAGAAACAACAATGGTTCCAATTGCGCCAGCAATAACAAATGCAATATTTCATGCAACCGAAGCAAGAATAAGACAAATCCCCGCTACACCAGAAAGAGTATTCTTTAAATTAAGAGAAAAAGAAAAGGAGGACAAGAGTAAATGAAATTTTTATTTAAAGATGTAACTTTAATAGGGACAATGAATAAAGATGGAAAAGAAATTGAAAATGGATATCTAACAGTTGAAAATGGAGTAATCACATTTGTTGGTGATAAAGAGCCAAAAGGAAATTATGATAGAGTTATTGATGGAAGAGGAAAATTACTTCTTCCAGGATTTGTAAATACACATCATCATTTTTATCAAACTCTTTTTAGAAATATAAAAGAGGTAAATGATCTAAAACTTTTTGATTGGCTTATATATTTATATGAAAAATGGAAAAATATTGATGAAGAAGCAGTTTATGTATCAACAGTTATTGCAATACTTGAAATGATGAAAAGTGGAGTTACTACAACAACAGATCATCTATATCTTGTACCTTACAACAACGTAAAAATTTTTGATGCCCAAATTGAAGCAGCAAAATTAACAAAAATTCGTTTTCATCCAACAAGAGGTGCAATGTCTCTATCAAAAAAAGACGGGGGCTTGCCACCAGATAGTGTAGTTCAAAATGATGAAAAAATTTTAGTCCATACAGAAGATATGATTAAAAAGTATCATAATGGTGAGAAATATTCTATGCTTAGAATTGCAATTGCCCCCTGTTCTCCATTTTCAGTCACAAAAAATATTATGATAGAAAGTTTGAGGCTCGCAGAAAAGTATAATGTGTTACTTCACACTCATCTTGCTGAAACCTTAGATGAAGAAATTTATTGTAAAGAGAAATTTGGTCTAAGACCTGTTGAACTTATGGAATCTATTGGATGGTTAAATAAAAGGGTCTGGTTTGCTCATATGGTTCATTTGAGTGATAGTGATATTGAAAAATTAATAAAAGGTGATGTGGGTATGGCTCATTGTCCTACATCGAATATGAAACTTGGTTCAGGAATTGCTAGAGTAAGTGAACTAAAAGGAAAAATAAGAATTGGACTTGCAGTTGATGGAAGTTCAAGTAATGACACAAACAATTTTATTCTTGAAATTAGAAATGCACTTCTTCTTCAAAGGGTTAAATATGGAAGTAATGCAATTACATCAAGAGATGTTCTAAAATTTGCAACAATTGGTGGGGCGGAAGTTTTAAGGATGGATGATTTTATAGGATCAATTGAGATAGGAAAAGCAGCAGATATTATTATGTTTGATTTAAATAAACTTGAGTTTGCTGGAGGATTAAACGATCTAATTTCTGTACCTGTGTATCTTGATGCAAAAAAAGTTGATTTTCTAATGATTAATGGAGAAATTTTAATTGAGAATGGAAATTTTGTTTCTATCGATGAAAGAGAGTTTATAGAAAAACAAAATAAAATTTCAAAAAAACTTTTAGAAAAAATATAATTTTTATTTTTATTTATCTACCTTTGGCAAAACAATACCAATTTGTTTATCATATTTCCCTTTCTTATCTTTATAACTTACTTCGCACTCCTCATCACTTTCAAGAAAAATAATTTGAGCGATACCTTCATTAGCATAAACTTTAACAGGTAATGGGGTTGTATTTGAAATTTCAATTGTAACATGACCTTCCCATTCTGCTTCTATTGGTGTTATATTTACAATAATTCCACATCTTGCATAAGTTGATTTTCCAATACAGATACCCAAAACTTTTCTTGGCATTCTTAAATATTCAACACTTCTTCCAAGAATAAATGAATTTGGAGGAATAATACATGTCTCGCCCTTAAAGTCAACAAAACTTTTTGGATCAAAATTTTTTGGATCAATTATTGAATTGAAAACATTTGTAAAAATTTTAAATTCATTAGAAAGTCTCAAATCATAACCATAGGAAGAGAGTCCATAAGAAATAACTCCTTTCTTAATCTGTTTTTCTTCAAATGGTTCTATCATTTTATATTGAGTTGCCATTTTTTTAATCCATTTATCACTCTTTAACATCTCTAATCCTTATATAATCTTTCTCAATTACAAAATCCTCAAATACTGTTGGAGCATATTCTTTTAAAATTTTTAAAATTTCAATAAAAACATTTCTTATTTCCCATTGGGCTTCTTTACTACCCCTTAATTTAATCATATGTCTAAGTTCTCTAAAATTTGCAGTTAGAACTATTTCTGTTTTTGTTGCGTTTGGAAGAACAAATCTTGCGTCCTCTTTAGGAATTCCTAAATTTATTAATTTTTTGTAGACATCCCTTGTTCTCTCCATAAAATCTTTATATATTATTAAAGCCTCATTGTTTGCTAAAATAGTATAAGGAATTACATAGTCAAAATTTGATTCATTAACGTATCTTTGTGATTTTTGAGTATATGATGCGATTCTATGTCTAACTAATTGGTGGGTTAAACTTCTTGAGACCCCAGAGATCCTAAAAGAAGCCACTGCATGCTCTAAAACAGATTCATGACCAAGTTTTAAAAGCATTCTAATAAATTTAACATGACTATCTGGTGTCAATCTATCAAATGATTCATGAGCAGTTCTCCCTGCCTCTTCAATTATTTTCTCTGGATTGGGAGTTATATAAATTAATTTAACATCCAAGAATTAACCTCTTTTTGGTGGTCTAACAATAATCTCAGCAAGTTCTGGCTTTTTCTTAAGTTCTTCTTTCAATGCCTCTTCTCTTGCTGGATTAACATAATTTGGATCTTCGAATGAATATTTAAAGTTTGTATGAACATCATATCTTCCTTCAATTAATGCAACTGTATCTTCAACAAAAACAAGTTCTTCATCAGTTGGAATTACAAAAATTCTTACTTTTGAACCTTCGCCTGTAATTTCTGTTTCTGCATTTCTTGTTTTTGATATTTCATTTTTTCTTTTATCATAAATTATTCCAAGATTTTCAAGACCATCAAGTGTTTTTCCTCTTATAAGTGGACTCATTTCTCCAACACCTGCTGTAAAAACAATTGCATCAACTCTTCCTAAAACTGCATAATATGCTCCAATATATTTTTTGAGTCTATATGTTTCAATTTCAATTGCAAGTTTTGCTCTCTCATCTCCTTCTGCTGCTGCTTTTTCCACATCTCTTCTATCTGTATATTTTCCTGTAATTCCTAAAATTCCACTTTTTTTATTAAGTAAATTATCAAGTTGATCAACAGTTAGATTTTCTTTTCTCATCATAAATAAATCAATTCCAGCATCATGATCTCCTGCTCTTGTTCCCATGACCAAACCCTCAAGGGGTGTTAATCCCATTGAAGTATCAACTGAAATTCCATTTTTAACTGCATTTGCACTGGCTCCATTTCCAATATGAAGACAAATTAAATTTGTCTCAAATGGATCTTTTCCTAAGAGTACTGCTGCTCTTTTTGAAACATATAAAAATGATGTTCCATGAAATCCATATCTTCTTACTCTATATTTTTCATACCACTCATATGGAAGAGAATAAATATAAGCATATTTTGGCATTGTTTGATGCCATGCTGTATCCATTATTGCGCAATGAGGAACATCTGGCAAAAGTTCCATTGCTGCTCTAACACCAAGTAAATTTGGAGGGTTGTGAAGAGGAGCAAGATCAGAAAGAGATTCAAATGTTTTTAAAAATTCTTCGTTTATAATTGATGACTTTGCAAATTTTTCTCCACCATGAACCATTCTGTGTCCAACTCCTTGAATACTTTTTAGATCTTTAATAACACCAATCTCTGGATCAAGAAGAGTATCAATAATTAGTTTAATAGCAACTTTATGATCTGGACAATCGTGTTCTACTTTAAAGTTTCCTTTACCATTTGCATAATGATCAATAAAAGAGCCACCAATTGTTACTCTTTCAACTATTCCTCTTGCTAAAATTTTTCTCTCATTCCATCTATAGAGTTGATATTTAACAGAAGAACTTCCACAATTTAATGTGAGTATGTCCATCTAAACTACCTCCTTGAAAGTTTTATATATCAAAAATAATATCAACTTTATATAAATTATCAACTTTTTCTATTATCATATCTTCAAGAGTACAGGCTTTTATAGCATACTTTATCTTATGTTTTTTCTCATCAAAGGTTTCTCCAAAAAGTTTTCCTTTAATGATATTTTCACTAAATTCTTCAATTTTAAAATTTTTTATTAAAAAGAATTTTGAATCAAAAAGGTAGATAAACTCATTTAAAAATTTGTTTAAAAGCATCTCAATAAAATCAGATTTTATCTCAAAATTAATCTCTTCTTTTTCTTGAAGATTTTCTTCCTCTCTCATTAAAAATAATGTACCTTCTCCAGAATTCTCAAAAAGTTCCTTTAAGTTTCTACCATAAACTCTTATTCCAATATCAGCAGTATGTGGAAAAATTTCAAATTTTTTCATTTCTATTAATTGCAATTCCTTTTACTTCATCAATTGAGTCTGTGTTTATTAATCTTACTCCTGAAGCATTTCTCTTTTGAATAGGGATCTCTTTAGTTTTTATTCTTATTATTTTACCAAATTTTGTCACAATAAATATCTCATCACTTTCACTAACACTTCTTACTGCTACAACATTATCATTTTTAAGTTTAATTCCTCTCATTCCAGAAATACCTCTATTTTTTAAATGAATTTCATTAAAATTTAATCTTTTTCCTTTTCCTTTTTGAGTTATAATAAAAAGCGATTTATTTATTTCTTCAACATCAAAACTTGCAATCTCATCATTCTCTTTTAATTTTAATCCCCTAACTCCTCCTGCGTTTCTTCCTTGAGGTTTTAATTTTTTTAAAGAAAATTTTGCTATATTCCCTCCTTTTGAAATCACAACTATATTTTCATCTCCATTAACAACCCTAACTCTTTTAACATAATCATTTTCATCTAAATTAATTATTTTAATTCCATTTCTTCTTAAGTTTTTAAGAAAACCACTTTCTGTCATTTTTATTTTTCCTTTAGAAGTAAAAAGGAGTATATATTTTTTATTTAATTCTCCAGCATAAATTGATGTTACTCTTTCGTCTGGATGAAGTGGTAATAAAATATGTAAAGATTCTCCTTTTGCCTTTTTTTCACCCTCAGGAATTTCATATACTGGAAGAGAATAAACCTTTCCAAAATTTGTGAAAAAATAAAGATTTTTATGTGTAGATGTAAAATATATATCTGAGATTTCATCCTCCCTACCTAGTGTTATACCTTTAACTCCCTTTCCTCCTCTATTTTGTGTTATAAAATTATTTAAACTTGTTCTTTTAATATAACCATCATTTGTTAGAAACACCAACATAGATTCGTCTTGAATTATATCTTTAATTGATAATGCTTCAATTTTTTCCTCTTTTATTTCAGTTTTTCTTGCATCTCCATATTTTCTTTTTATTTCTATGAGTTCTTGTTCAATTACTTTATAAAGAGCCTCTTTATCTGTTAAAATTTCATTTAATCTTTTTATGTTTGCCTCTTTTGTCTTTATATCATTAATTAATTTTTCAATTTCAATTGACATTAACCTTGATAATCTCATATCTAAAATTGCATTACTCTGCTCATCATCAATTTCAAGGAGTGAATTTAATTTTTTTCTTGCCTCTTCTCTATCTTTTGCTTTTTTAATTATGTCAATAACTTCTTCTAATCTATCAATTCCTTTTTTAATTCCTAATAAAATTTTTAACTCTCTTTTCTCTTCTTGTAACTCAAAAACTGTTCTTTTTGTTATAACCTCTTCTCTGAATTCAAGAAAGGAGATAAGGACTTCTTTTATTGAAAGAAGTTTCGGTTTTCCATTAATTAAAGCAACAAAATTAACAGGAAAGGAAGTTTTAAGTTCAGTATATTCATATAATTTTTTCTCAAAAACATTTATATCAACATTTTTTTTCAATTCAATTACAATTCTTATGCCTTCTTTTGAAGATTCATCTCTTATATCATCTATCTCTTTAAGTTTTCCATTTTTTACTAGTTCCACTATTCTTTTAATTAAATTTGCTTTATTTACGTTATAAGGTATCTCATAAATAATATAAGCAAGAGTTTTTCCAATTTTTTCAAATTTTCCTTTACCTTTTATAATTACAGATCCTCTTCCTGTTTCAAAATATGATTTTATGCCATCATAGTTTAAAATTACTCCTTTCGTTGGAAAATCTGGACCTTTTAAAACTCTCATTATTTCATCAGTATTTTTGTTTCTATCTCTTAATAAAAGAAGTAGAGCATCAACAACTTCATTTAGGTTATGTGGAGGAATATTGGTTGCCATACCAACAGCAATTCCTGTTGCTCCATTTAATAAAATATTTGGTATTTTCGCAGGAAGTACCTCTGGCTCAAGAAGAGTACTATCAAAGTTAGGCCTAAAGGGCACAGTCTCTTTTTCAAGATCACTTAACATTTCAAGAGATATTGGTGCCAATCTTACTTCAGTATATCTCATTGCTGCTGGTGGATCACCATCTAAACTTCCAAAATTTCCTTGACCCTCAACAAGAGGATATCTCATTGTAAAATCTTGTGCCATTCTTACAAGTGCTTCATAAACTGGAGCATCTCCATGTGGATGATATTTACCAAGTGTTTCACCTACAACTCTTGCGCTTTTCTTAAATGGAGAATTTGGTAAATTTCCGAGTTCTTTCATTGAATAAAGAATTCTTCTTTGAACTGGTTTCAATCCATCTCTTATATCTGGAAGTGCTCTTGAAATAATAACACTTAAAGCATATGAAAGATATGAATCTTTTAACTCATCTTCTATTGGAATTAAAACCTCTTTCTCTTTATATATCAAGTTCTTTCACCTCCAGAGCATGTTCCTCTATAAAATTTTTTCTTATTAAAACATCCTCGCCCATAAGGGTATCAATTATCTCTTTTGCCCTTTCACCATCTTGAACTTGAACTTTTTTTAATATTCTAGTTTCTGGATTCATAGTTGTCTCATATAATTCTTCTGGATTCATTTCTCCAAGACCTTTATATCTGTTTATCGAATATTTAATACCCCCCTTTTCCAGTTCTCCTATTATTTTATCTTTTTCTTCCTCAGAATATGCATATTTTTTATTTTTTCCATATGAAATCTTATAAAGCGGAGGCATAGCTACATATAGATAACCCTCTTCTATTATCTCTTTTAGATAAGTCCAAAAAAAGGCAAGAAGAAGGGTTTTAATATGAGAGCCATCAACATCTGCATCAGTCATAATAATTATTTTTTTGTATCTTAATTTATTAATATCAAAATTTTCAAGAATTCCTGTACCCAATGAAGCAATAATTGACTTTATTTCATTATTATCTAATATTTTATGAACAGAAGATTTAATTGCATTTAAAATTTTGCCCCTCAAAGGTAAAATTGCTTGAGTAGTTCTATTTCTCCCTTGTTTTGCACTTCCTCCTGCAGATTCACCCTCTACAATAAATAGTTCAGATTTTTCAGGATCTTTTTCTGAACAATCTGCAAGTTTTCCTGGAAGAGTTTCATCAAAAAATACTTTTTTTCTTACAAGTTCTCTTGCTTTTCTTGCTGCTTCTCTTGCTTTTTTGCTAAGTTCAACTCTTTTTAAAATTATTTTTAAAGTATTAGGGTTTTTTTCTAAAGTACTAATTAAATTATGGTATATAAAATCTTCAAACTCTTTCTTAACCCATGAATTTCCAAGTTTTGTTTTTGTTTGACCCTCAAATTGAGGATCAAAAATCCTTATATTGATTATTGCAAATAAACCTTCTGCCACATCCTCCCATGTAAAAGAGTCATCATTTTTTAAAAATTCAAATTTTTTTCCTTCCTCATTTAAAAATTTTGTTAAACCACTCCTAAATCCAGTAAGGTGAGTTCCACCCTCTGAGGTATATATAGAATTGACATAAGATAAAATATTTGTTTTTGTGGTATTTGTATATGTAAAAATTACTTCAAAAAAGAAATTTTCTTTTTCTTCAGAAAAATAAATAGGTAGATGAGTTAAATCCTTGTCTTTAATTAATTCATCAAAATATGATTTAATTCCACCATCATATAAAAATTCTTCTACCTTATTTGTTCTCTCGTCAACAAGTTTTATTCTAACCCCTTTATTTAAAAATGCTAAAGTTATTAGTCTTTCTTTTATAATTTCATAATTAAATTCAGTTGTTTCAAAAATTTCTGGATCAGGTTTAAATTTAATAAAAGTCCCTGTCTTATTTTCATCTATATTCTCTTCTTTTAACTCTCCCAAACTTTTTCCCTTTGAATAAAATTGATAATATTTTTTTCCGTCTCTATAAACCTCAACATAAAGATCTTCAGAAAGGGCATTTACAACTGATATTCCAACTCCATGCAGACCTCCTGAAACTTTATATGCCTTACCTTCAAACTTTCCTCCAGCATGAAGTTTTGTTAAAGCAAGTTCTATGCCTGAAACTCCATATTGTGGATGAATATCAGGTGGAATTCCTCTTCCATCATCAAGAACTGAGATAGAGTTATCTTTATGAATTGTGACTATAATATTCTTACAAAAACCAGCCATTGCTTCATCAATTGAGTTATCAACAACCTCAAAAACAAGGTGATGAAGACCTGAAGCGTCTGTTGAACCAATATACATGCTTGGTCTTTTTCTAACACCCTCTAAGCCTTCAAGTACTTTTATAAAAGTTGCATCATACCTATTTCTTTCTTCCATATCCCTTCCTTTTTAAAATAACTTTTACTTCATTAATTATTTCGTATCCATAAATTTTATTGATCTTTTCTTTAATTTCAGGAAAAAGATTTAAAAAATTTTCGCTCCAAGTTGGGTGATCAGAATAAACTACAAGAGTTCCTTTTTTAATATTAATAGGTATAATATGAGTTGCTAAAAGAGTGCCAACATATTTTTTCCAGTTTAATATTATATCTTTTTCATAAATTTTTTTCTTTAAATCTCTCTCTTCTAAAAATCTATCTAATATTTGAGAAAGTTTCTCAATCATTCTTTATCTCCTAAAGATTTCAAAAAAAAAGTGGAACTTTTATCAATTAGTTCCACTGGAATAATCTCCTTTGAAAAGGAGGTTATAATAACTTGATTAAAATTATACAATAATTCTCCTAAATTTTCAATTTTACTCTTATCTATTGTTTCAAAAAGGTCATCAATTAAAATAATTGCTTCCTTTTTCAAAGTTTCAAGAACTATATTATAGAGTGAAAGTATTAAATATAGAGAGACTTCTTCTATTTCTCCCAAAGAGAAAAGATTTTTAATATCAATTCCTTTATATAAAAAAAGAATATCATCAAGATGTGGGCCTATTAATCCATATCCTCTTTCAATTTCTTCAAATTTAATTTTATTTAGTTCTTGCAAAGAAATAATTTTTGGTTCATAAACTATTTCTACTTTTTTTAAATATAAATTTAAAAAAGTCTCTTTTAACCTTTTAATAAAATTGTCTCTCTTTTCTTGTATTTTAATTCCTATTTCATATAACTTTTCATTAAGTGATTCTAAAAGTATTTCAAAATAAAAATTTTCTTTATCTTCCTTTAACTTTTTTAAAATTGAATTTTTTGATTGGAGTATATCAGTATATTCTGAAATTAAATATTTATACTCTTTATCTATCATCGAGATGTTTGTATCTAAAAAATTTCTTCTTAATTCTGGTTCTTTTAATATAATATCTTTTGTTCTAAAATTAAAAAATATAACTGGAATAACTCCAATAAGTTCTTTTTGTGATTGAATTGGTTTACCATTGATTGAAATTAATTTCTTTTTATCTTTATATATTATTTCGACCTTAATTTTTGAATCATCCTCATAAAAAATTCCGCTTAAGAAAAAACTTGTTTCAGGAAATTTTGGAAGTTCATTCTCTTTCAAATTATTAAAAGTATTACCACTTGAAAGATAATAAATTGCGTTAAGTAAATTTGTTTTTCCACTTCCATTTTTTCCAATAATTAAATTTAATTTATCATTGAATTTAAGAAAAAATTCATCAAAATTTCTAAAAGTTAAAATTGATATCTCTTTTATTATCATTCAGATCTATATGGCATTATAATGTAAAGATGTTTATCACTATCTTTAAATGTTATAGGAGATTCACTATCAAAAAATATTATTTTTATATTTTCTTCTTCCATTGTTTTTAAGCCTTCTAATACCTTTTTATTATCAAGATAAATTTTCTCATTACTTTTACTTCCATCAATAATTTCAATTTCTTCTATTCCTTCTCCTATATCTATTGAACTTCCTTTCAAAATAAGTTTATCTTTTATATCAAATTGAACTTTTCCACTTCCCTCTCTTGTAATTAAAAGTAATCTTTGTAAAGAATCAATTAACTCTTTTCTATTTAAAATAATATATTTCTCCTCATTCCTGGGAAGAACCATTTCATAATTTGGAAAATTACCTTGACCCAATCTTGAAATAAAATAAACTGAGCCACCTAAATATGAAAAACTTCTTGGTGAAAATGACAATTTAACAATTTCTTTTTCTTCTAATTCTAAAATTCTTTCAAGAACCGATACACTACCTTTTGGAATTAAAAAAGAGAAATCTGCTTCATCCTTTTTAAAATTTTTACTGACAAATAATGATAACCTATTTCCATCTGTAGATACCAATTTAACATCATCATTTTTAAACTCAACAAGACAAGAAGAAAATTCTAATCTAGTTTTTTGTGGGTCTCCAATTGAAAATGAAATTTTCTTTAATCCTTTTCCTAAAAAATCTTTGTTTACAAAAATTTCTTTTTCAATATCTTCCATAGAAATAAATGGATAATCTTCTTCTATTATTCTTATTTTATAATCCTTGCCATCAGAGGTTATATTTATAAAACCCTCATTTTTTTCAATTTCAATATCTTCTTTATTAAAAGATCTTAATAAATTTTGAAATGTTTTTGATGAAACAATTATTCTATTAATTTCGCCTTCATAATTAAAGTAATATTTTACACCTACCTCTAAATCGGTTCCTATTAAAACTCCTTTATTTTCTTCTTTATCAATTAAAACATTTGAAAGGATTGGCATAGTTGGTGTGGATTTAATAATTCTATTTAAAATAGTAAATCCTTTTAAAAGTTCTTCCTTTTTAACTTTAAACATACTCTAATCCTCCTTCTAATTTTTAAATTTAATTTAGAATTAATAATATAAACTGTTGAAAAGTTGAAAAATAAATAAAACATTTATTAGTATAGAAAAAATTATAAACATTTTTTCACTCACCTATTAACAACCTCTTTAAATCTTCAATACATGCTCTTAAATTTTCATCTTTTTTTAATTCTTTTTTAATTTTTTCAATTGAATGAAGAACTGTCGAGTGATCTCTTCCTCCAAAAATTTCACCAATTTGTGGAAGGGAGTAGTTTGTTAATTCTCTAATAAGATACATTGCAATCTGTCTTGGGACAACATAATCTTGAGACCTTCTTTCACCTTCAAGATCTTTAACCGAAAGAGAGAAATAATCAGCGACAGTTGATTTTATTTTATCTGGGCTTAAATCAATTTTTTTTACTTTATCATAAATACCAGAAAGAATTTTTTTTGCATAATCAAGTGTTATTTCTTGATTACTTAATGAAGCATGTGCAAGAATTCTTATAAGTGCACCCTCTAATTCTCTTATATTACTTGTAATTTTTTCAGCAATAAAATTAAAAACTTCATCTGGAACAAAAATTTTTTCTTTTTCTGCTTTCTTTTTAAGTATTGCAACTCTTGTTTCAAAATCAGGTGGTGCAATATCAACCATAAGACCCCATTCAAATCTACTTCTCAATCTATCTTCAAGCGTAGGGATCTCTTTTGGTATTCTATCGCTTGTTATTACAATCTGTTTATAATTATTGTGTAAAGTGTTAAATGTGTGGAAAAATTCCTCTTGAGTTCTCTCTTTTCCAGCAAGAAATTGTATATCATCTATTAAAAGACAATCTATATTTCTATATTTTTCGTGAAATTCATTCATTTTATTTTTTTGAATTGAATTAATTACTTCATTTGTAAAGACTTCACTAGTTATATAAACAACTTTAAGGGCTGGTTTTGTTTTAATAATGTAATGTCCAATTGCTTGGATTAGATGAGTTTTTCCAAGCCCGACACCACCATATATAAAAAGTGGATTATATGATCTTCCTGGATTTTTTGCAACTGCTAAACTTGCAGCATGAGCAAGTTTATTGCTTTCTCCTACAACAAAATTTTCAAATGTGTAGTTCTCATTTAAACCAAAAGAGTTCTTTTGTTCTATCTTAAGCTCTTCCCTCTCCTCATCTTTTTTTATAACAACAAACTCAACTTCAATATCCTTTCCAGCAACAGCTCTTAAAACTTCTTTTATTAAAGACAGATAGTTGCTTCTTAGCCAATCTTTCGCAAATTCAGATATTACTCCAATTTTTAATTTTTCATCCCCTTCTTCAATTACCTCAGTTGTCTTAAACCACGTTTCAAAAGATGGTTTAGATAGATAATCTTTTATTATTCCAAGAGTTTTTTCCCAAATTCCTTTCATATCTTTTCCACATTTTCCACAGTTACTTGTGGAAAACTTTTTTTAAAATTTCTGAAAATTTTTGTAAGTTTTCCACAAGTAATAAAATTGCTTTATTAGTATATAAAAATTTATTTTTATTTTCAACAATCAGATTAAAACACATAAGAAGCACTTTTTTGATATTTAATCGTTTAAAATTTCTTAATAAAGTTATTTTTCTTCTTTTCTATCAATTAATGCTTGTATTAAAGATGAATCATCTATTGATTCAAAATAAGTTGCACCTGATATTCCCCTTGCAAGTGATGAAATTTTAATATTATATTTTTTAAGAATTTTTTTGATATACTCTTTTGTGATATCTCCTTCCCATTGAGGAGATAATGCAAAAATTATCTCCTTCACTTCTCCACTTTTAACCCTTTCTTCTAATGAATCAATAGTTAAATGTTCTATTCCAAGACCTTGTGAAGTTGAGATATGTCCCCCAAGAACATGGTAAACACCCTTATAATAACCTAATGACTCAATTCTAATTAAATCTTTAACATCTTCAACAACAAGGATAGTGAACTTATCCCTAGTGTTATCTTTACAAATTGAACAAGTGTCATCATTTTCTGTTAAATTAAAACAGACTTTACATGTTTTTACATTTTTTTTAAGGTTTTTAATACCTAAAATTAATTCTTCAATAAACTCATCTTTTGTTCTGAGCAAAAAAAGTGCAATTCTTTCTGCACTTTTTGGCCCAATTCCTGGTAGGTGAGATAAAATTTCAATTAATTTATTTAAACTTTTAGGATACTGATACATTTAAAATTTTAAGAATTAATTCTGTTATTTTATAAAATTCTTTTGAAGATGCTGAATCGGGCTCTGAAACAACAATTGGAAAACCAGTGTCTCCACCTTTTCTTAAATTTATTTCTATTGGAACTTTCCCCAAAAGTGGGGCTTTTAAAATTTTGCTCATCTTTTCACCACCGCCACTTCCAAATATTTCATATTTTTTACCTGTATCTGGACAGATAAAATAACTCATGTTTTCAATAACACCAATAATTGGAACATTTAATTTATTGAATGCTATTGCAGATCTTGTTGCATCAAGAATAGATACATCCTGTGGTGTAGTAACAATAAGGACACCATCTAAAGATAAAGATTGGCCAACTGTTAAAGTTTCATCACCTGTTCCTGGAGGAAGATCTATTAAAAGAAAATCTAAATTTTCCCATAAAACATCTTCAAATAACTCTTCAATTGCTTTAGATATAAGTGGGCCACGCCATAAAACTGGAGAATTATCATTTTCCATAAAAAATCCTATTGAAATAACTTTTACACCATATTTTTCAATTGGTAGAATTTTTCCATTCAAAATCCCAGGTTTCTCATCTATCCCAAACATAAGAGGAATATTTGGTCCATTTATATCTGCATCAAGAACTCCAACTTTAAATTTCATTTTTGAGAGAGTAACAGCAAGATTTGTTGTAACAGTTGATTTTCCAACTCCTCCTTTACCAGATGCAATTGCAACAATTTTTTTAATTTCACCCTTTCTTTTTTTAAAAGGAATATTTAAATTTATTTTTAAATTTTCAAGTTCTTCTTTTTCCATTATTTTTAAATTGATATTTATCTCTTCAAAACCAATTTCTTTAAGTTTATTTTCAATACTTTCTTTAAGTTTATCTTTAAGCGGACAATTAGGAATTGTTAAAAAAAGGTCAAGCGAAATTTTTTTATCTTGAAATTCTAAATTTCTAATCATATTCAATTCAACTACACTTTTATTGATTTCTGGATCTTTTACTTCTTTAAGTTTTTCAATAATATATTCTTTGTTCATAATATCCTCCTATTAATCAAAAACATACCTTCTGAAATTTGCTCTTTTAGAAAAAATAATATATAAATAAATACCCTTAAAAATAATATCACCTGCCATTGCAATCCATGCGCCAAACATTCCAAGATAGAAAAGTTTTACTAGAATATATGCAAATGGAATCCTAATTAAATACATTCCAAATGTTGTAGCCCAGAATGGAGAAGAGGTGTTTCCACCACCCCTTAATCCTCCCATAAAAATTAAAACCATAGCAAAAAATGGTTGTGCAATTGAAATTATTTTAACTGCAATTCTTGCATAATTAATAACAGTTTTATCATCTGTAAAAATTCTAATAAATAGATCTGGAAAAAAGAACAAAATTACACCAACTGAACTCATAATTAAAAGTGTTATTTTTAATGAGTTATATGTGTATCTTTTTGCAAGGTCTTCATCATCTCTTCCAATAGCCTTACCAACGAGAGTTGTTGTTGCATGTGTAAAACCAAAGCCTGTATTAAAAGATAAAGATTCTATATTTATTGCAATTCTATGCGCTGCAAATGCCTCTGTTCCAATACCTAAAACTATATTTCCAAAGAATAAATTTCCAAAAGAGAACATAAATCTTTCAAGAGAGGCAGGAAATCCTATTTTAAACATATTTTTAATTATTTCAAAATTTAATTTAGATAATTTAAATTCAATAAAAAAGGGTCTTTTTTTATTAAAAATTAAAAATAAATATATTAAAAGAGCAATTCCTTTTGAAATTGAAGTTGCAATTGCGGCACCTTTAACTCCCATTGCTGGAAATCCAAATTTACCAAATATTAATACATAATCTAGGAAAATATTAATTGAGTTAGAGATAAGAGACAAATAAAAAGGAGTTTTTGTGTCTCCAATTCCCCTAAATATTGCCCCAAAAATAAGAGGTGTAACAAAAACAATTGATGGAGTTATTATGTAAAAAAAGTAATCACCAGCAACTTTTTTTAAAGCAACTTCACCGCTGAAAAGATAAAAAACATTATATGAAAACAAAATTCCAAAAATAAAAAATAAAATAGATAAAAAAAGAGAAAAGTATATTCCTTGCCACACAATCTCTTTTGTCTTTTCAATTTTCCCTGCACCATAATTTTGAGCAACAAGAACATTTACACCAATATTTATTGCGATCATAATGGCAAGGAAAACAAATATGAGTTGGTTTGCTAATCCAACACCAGCAAGAGATAGTGCACCAAGTCTTCCAACAAAGGCCATGTCAACGAATGAAAATACAGTTTGTAATAAGTTTTCACCAACTGCAGGAAGTGAAAGATTTAAAATTTCTCCATTAATTTCTTTATCTTCTTTTTTAAAGAAACATTTAGTATGATTCAACAATAAAAGATTCATGTCAATCTTTATTTATATTAATTCAAAATAAAAAATTGTCAACTTTTAAAAAGTGTGATATTATATAAAAGATTGTCTTAAGTTAAAGAAACTCAAGGAGGAATGAGATGAGAGAGATTAAACTTGTTGAGAATAGTTTTTTAAGAAATGATATACCTCAATTTAAACCAGGTGATACATTAAGGGTTTATATAAAAATAAAAGAAGGAGGAAAAGAAAGAATCCAAGTTTTTGAAGGAATATGTATTGCAAGAAAAGGCGGAGGCACTAGAGAAACATTTACAGTAAGAAAGGTTTCTTTTGGTGTTGGTGTTGAAAAAATTTTTCCACTTCACTCTCCATCAATAGAAAAAATTGAGGTTGTAAGATTTGGAGATGTAAGAAGAGCCAAATTGTATTATCTTAGAGAATTAAAAGGTAAAAAAGCAAGAGTTAAAGAAAAAATTAAAACAAAGAAAATTTTTGAAGAAGTTATAGGCGAAGAAATTCAAGAAGAAACAACAAACAGTGAGGAAAATGTAAGTTAATTTATGAATAGAGTTTTAAAAGAGATAATAAGTTGGATTTTAACATTTTTAATTGCTTTTGCTTTAGCATTTACCATAAGGACATTTATTTATGAGCCATACAGAGTTCAAATGTCATCTATGAATCCAACTTTATATGAGAATGATTTAATAATGGTTAATAAATTTATATACAGATTCAGAGAACCCAAAAGAGGTGAAATAGTAATTTTCAAGCCACCCTATGGTGATAAAGATTATATAAAAAGAGTCATAGGGCTTCCAGGAGAGATAATTGAGATTAAAGATGGTTATGTCTATATAAATGGGAAAAAACTTAATGAAAGTTATATAAAAAATACTACACCAGGTAATTTAGGACCTCTCAAAATTCCAGAAGGAACTATCTTTGTTATGGGAGATAATAGGGGAAATTCGCTTGATTCAAGAGAATTTGGTCCAATTGATATAAAATCGATTGATGGAAGAGCAGATTTTGTTTTTTGGCCAATAAACCACATTAAAAATTTAAATAATGTTAAGTGGTGAAAAATTAATTATTGGAATTGACGAAGCTGGAAGAGGAGCATTGGCAGGACCACTAGTTGTTGCGTCTTTTTTAAATAATAAAAAAATTCCCGAGTTTGTAAAAGATTCAAAAATATTAACTGAAGAAAAAAGAGAAAAAATTTTTAAATACTTTTTAAATGAAAATCTCTCTTTTGGCATAGGAATTATAAATCCTAGTTTTATAGATAAAAATGGCATTGTAGAATCTTTAAAAAGAGGTATTGAACTTTCTATAAATTTTATTTTAAATAAAGAATCTATTCTTTTTGATGAAAACTTCTTTTCACATTATGAAATTTTTAATGATTACTCTCTTTATTTTGGTGAGAAAATACTTACCAATGATTTTTTAATATTAATTGATGGCAATACTCCCTTTTTAGAAAATTATAAAATAATATCTATTATTGATGGAGATAATAGGATTCCTTTAATAAGCGCTGCATCAATTGTTGCTAAAGTAATAAGAGATAAAATAATGAGAAAAATAGGCACTATTTATAAAGATTATGAATTTGATATAAATAAAGGATACGGAACACAATCTCATTATGAAAAAATAAAAATATGTGGCATATCAAATTGTCACAGAAAAAGTTTTTTAAAAAATTTAATAATAGGAGGTAATAGATGAAAATTGGACTTATTCCAATAAGTTCAGATGAATCAAGAAGACCCTTGGAGGTAAAATTTTTAAATGAGGTAAAGTCGTTTTTAGAGAAAAAAAATTTTTTATCAGAAGAGTTTAATGAAAATGAAGTTTATGATTTTAACATATTTATTGTTGTAACTGGTGGAAGCGAAAAAAAATTTCTTGATCTACACAAAAAAATAAAACCTCCATATATTTTTATTGCAAATAGATTTAACAACTCCCTTCCTGCAACAATGGAAATAATTGCGTATTTAAAAGGGGAGGGAAAAGTTTTTTTATGGGATAAAAAAAGTGAAAAAAAGGATTTATTACGAATTCTTAATACACTCTCCATTAAAGAAAAAATTAATGGTAAAAAAATTGGTTTAATAGGAAATCCAAGTTATTGGTTAATTTCTTCAACTCCAGATTTTAAATATGTAAAAGAAAGATTTGGAATTGAAGTAGTAACTTATCCAATTGAGGAAATTATTGAAAGATATAAAAATGAAGAGATAAATCATGAAGTTGAAGAGATAGTTAAAAATATAAAAAGAAAAGCAATCGAATTAAAAGATATAAATGAAAGTGATCTTAAAAAGGCAATAAAATTTTATAAAATAGTAAAAGATACTGCAATAAAGAACAACTTTGATGCTATAAGTGTAGAGTGTTTTAGAATAATAAAACCCCTTGATACAACTGGTTGCCTTGCTTTGTCTCTTCTAACAAGTGAAAATATTATTTCAGGGTGTGAAGGAGACATTCCATCAACTATAACAATGTATATTATGAACAAACTATCAGGAAAGTCACCTTTTATGGCTAATATCGCATCTATTGAAAGGGAGGGAGAAAAAACATCTGACATTGTTTTGGCTCATTGTACTGTCCCAATTTCACTAGTTAATTCTTATTTACTTACTACACATTTTGAAACTGGTAAGGGTGTTGGAGTTAAAGGATTTTTTAATAAAGAGGTTGGAACATTAGTTAGAATAGGTGGAGAGAGGTTAGATAAAATTTTCTTTTCAAGAGCAAAAATAATTGATAATTTAAGAGAAAATTATATGTGTAGGACACAGATTAAAATTAAAGTTAATATAAAATCTGATTACTTTCTAAAAAGGCCTTTAGGAAATCACCACATTTTTGTTCCAGGAGATTATACAGAAGAATTGGAACTTTTCTCAAAAATATTTAATCTTTCTCCATCTTTAGAGGATTAACAAGGAAAAGCCCAAGAATTATAAAAAGTCCACCAATTAAAGAAAGAGTTGACAACTTTTCTTTTAAGAAAACTAAACCACTTATTGTACCAATTATTGGATTTAAATAAATAAAAGAACTTGCAACTGATGCTTCTTTATATTTTAAACCTTTATACCAAAAGATATACCCAAAAAGAATTGCAAGAAAACCAAGATAAAAAATTGCAAATAGAGTAATTTTACTCATATTTAATATTTCTGTAATATTTGATTCTCTTATAAATGGAAAAATCATAAGAGTTCCAATAAAAATAATCCATATTGTTGTATCAAGTGGGTCGTATTTCTTAAAAAGAGGTTTTGAGATTATTGTTGAGGTAACCCATGATAACACAGAAAGGAGACTAAAAAATGCACCAACAAAATTCTCTATTTTAAATCCATACGATATTCCATAAGTTAGAATAATTACACCTGAAAAAGAAATAAATAGACCAAAACCTTTTTTAAATGTAACTTTCTCTTTTAAGAAAATAGATGAGAAAAATGTTGTTAAAATTGGATTTAGACCTGAAATAAGTGAGGCAGTTGATGCATTTATAAGAGTTTCTGCCTTATTAATTGACAGATGATAACCTGGAACATTTAAAAAGGAAAGAATCAATATTTTTAAAATATCCTCTTTTTTTAAATTTTTAATTTTGTAAAGAGAGGGAAATAAAAATAAAAATGGAAAGATAATTAAAAAACGAGAAGCCACTATTGAAAGAGGGGTTAGTTCTTTTGTTGCAATTTTAATCATTACATAAGAGTTTGCCCAAATCAATAAAACAATAAAAAGAGACAAATTTATTGAAAAAGATCTTTTCATAATTTCTATATAATATAAAAAAATATAAAAATTTAAAATTTACTCTTTATCTGCAATTAATATAGCAGTAATTATAAGTAGTCCACCCAAAAACTCTAAGCATTTTGGGATCTCTTTAAAAAAAATTACTCCAAGAAGTGTTGCTCCAATAGGTTCTCCAAGAATAGTTAAACTTATAAATACAGGCGAAAGAAACTTTAATGCATAATTAAAAATTGAATGACCTATAACTTGAGGAAAAATCGCTATTAATATCAAAAGAAAGTATTCCCTTTTTGGTAAAAATATTAAATTTTCTTTTAATACAAAAGAAATAATAAGTAAAACTATAAAACTTATTGAATAAACTCTAAATACAATGTTAATTAAATCATATTTTTTTCTTAAAAAGTAATTAGTGGTAATGTAAAGAGAAGCAAAAATTGCACCAAGTAAAGCAAGAGAATTTCCTTTTACATTTGTAGAAAATTTTCCACCATAAGACATAAGTAAAATTCCTAATAAACAGAGAATAATTGCTAAAAAGGTTTTTATTTTTAATCTTTTTTTAAACAATAGATAAGATAGAATTGATACAAAAATAGGATTTGTTGTTACAAGAACTGTCGAACTCATTATTGTTGTAAATCTTAAAGAAGTGATCCATGTATAAAAATGTAAAGCAAGAAATATGCCAGAAAGAACAAAAAAAACTTTCTCTCCTTTCACAACTTTTTTTCTATTAAAAACAAATAAGGGAAGTAAAAAAATTGTACTTAATCCCATTCTATAAGTTGAAATAACAATAGGTGTTGATTTAGACATCCTAATTAAAATTGATGAAAAGGAAATTGTTATAACTCCTATAAAAAGTAAAATAAAAAGAGAGAATTTTTTATTCATAAATTAAATTATAATATGTTATAATTTAATTCCTATGGAGAGTTTTGACGTAATTGTAGTTGGTGGAGGTCATGCAGGTTGTGAAGCAGCACTATCTTCTGCAAGATTAGGTGCTAAAACACTTTTATTAACAATTACCATTGAATTTATAGCACACCCTCCATGTAATCCAGCAATTGGAGGTGTAGGTAAAGCACAAGTTGTTAGAGAGGTTGATGCTCTTGGAGGAGAAATTGCAAAAAATGCAGAAAGAGCCCTTACACAAATAAAACTCCTCAATACAACAAAAGGTCCGTCTGTTTGGTCATTAAGAGTTCAAATAGATAAATCTCGCTATAGAGAGGAGATGAGAAAAGTTCTTGAAAATGAAAAAAATTTATTTTTAAGACAAGGTCTTGTTGAAGAGATAATTTTAGAGGGTGATAAAGTAAAAGGAGTTATTACAAAAACTGGAGAAGTATATTATGGAAAAGCAGTAGTTTTAACACCAGGAACTTTTCTTAGAGGTATAGTTCACATTGGAAAAGAAATGATTGAGGCTGGAAGATGGGGTGAACTTCCCTCCATTGGTTTAGCAGAATCTTTAAGAAAATTAGGGTTTTCAATTAAAAGATTCAATACTGGAACAACCCCAAGAGTTGATTTAAATTCAATAGATCTTAAAAAATTAGAAATTGATGAGGGGGAAAAAATTCCCCTCTCTTTTTCTTTTGAAACAAAACCTAAAGTTTGGGAAAATCAACTTCCTTCTTATAAAGGAAAAACTAATGAGAAAACAATTGAAGTTACAAGGAAATATTTAAATTTTGCTCCATCTGTATTGGGTCTTATGGTTAAGGTTGGTCCAAGAACTTGTCCATCAATAGAGGAAAAAGTGAGATGGTTTCCAGATAGAACAGAACATACATTTTTTTTGGAAAGAGAAGGTTTTAATACAAACGAAACATATGTCCAGGGAATGTATATGAGTGTTCCATATGAGTACCAAATTGAAATTTTAAAAACTCTACCAGGTTTTGAAAATGTGAAAGTTATAAGACCAGGATATGCAATTGCATATGATCTTGTTGATCCAAAAGAACTTTTACCAACTCTTCAAACAAAAAAATTTGAAAATCTTTTTTTAGCAGGTCAAATTAATGGAACAACTGGATATGATGAAGCAGCAGGGCAAGGTATTATTGCTGGAATAAATGCCGCTCTTTTTGCACAGGGGAAACCTCTTCTTATTTTAAAGAGAGAAGAGTCTTATATTGGAGTTATGATAGATGATCTGATTCATAAGGGAATTGAAGAGCCCTATAGAATTACACCCTCACATGTTGAATATAGAATTCTTTTGAGGCAAGATAATGCAGATTTAAGATTGACTCCAATTGGATATGAGGTTGGATTAATTAGTAATGAAAGATATAAAAAAGTTTTGGAGAAGAAAGAAAAAATAAACACTTTATTAAATATTTTAATTAACAAAAAGATCACTCCATCAATTGAAAACAATGAACTTTTGAGATCAATAGAAGAAGACACAATAAATACCCCATATTCTCTTTTTGATCTTATGAAAAGGCCATCTTTTACCATTGAAAAACTTAAAAAAATTTTTCCTGAAGTAAATAATTTTTCAGATGAGATAATTTTTGAGGTAATGATTGAGGCAAAATATTTTGGATATATTAAAAGACAACAGAGAGAGATTGAAGAATTAAAAAAATATGAAAAAATTAAAATTCCAGAGGATATAAATTATAATCTTGTTCCAAATCTTTCAAAACAGGCGATTGAAAGACTTTCTTATTATAAACCAAAAACTCTAAAAGATGCAAAAGAAATAACAGGTGTTACACCTGCGGATCTTATAAACTTAATAATGTATATAGAGAGAAAAAATTATAAACCACAAGAGGAAGACTCCTATTAATAAACATAAAAATCCTTTTCAAAAGTGCCTAATTTTACACCATAGATATTAAAAACTTGAAAAGTTATTTTGTGTTTTCCAATTTTCTTTTCTTTATATTTAAATATAAACGGTTTTTCAGTTAACACTTCTTTCATTAATCCATCAACAAAAACTATAACTGAAAATGCTTCTTGAGGAGGAGAATCTAATGTGAAAAGAATTAATTCATTTGCTTTTGGCTTTTCAGGTTCTATTTGAATAGATGTTGTTTTTATTTCTAATAAAACAGAAACTTTAACTCCACTACTCCCTTTAAGAGTCCCATCTTTTCCCCAAAGATAAACTGAAATATAATAGTTACCACTTTTTTCTGGATACCACATATATTTTAAAGGTGGAGAGTTTATAAAAGTTTTCTCTCCATTTATATCGATTTCAAGAGTATCACCAATTTTAAAATCTGTTTTTATTTCAATATCAACAACATTTCCTAAATAGATTTTTTGAGGAACTAAAATTTTTATTTCAGTAAATCCACCCTTGATGCTTGTACAATAATTTTTAGGAATATCATCTGGGTCATAAAAAATTTTTAAAACTTTTTCATTTTCTAATGTATCTTTAGGAGCAAGAAGATTTTCATTTTCTTTACACACATAAACTTTATATTCTCTATGATAAGAACAAATTGGAATATTTTTTCCTAAAATAAAGAGATCCACTCTTCCGCCTTTACAATATGAATTTTTAATGAGTCCTGTTTTTGAACAAAAAGTTTTATAAATTACTTTTTCTGGTCTTTCCCAATCAGTTGGTTTTTTTATTTTTATTAAT